>CAYSUU010000007.1:0-144038 GCA_964434375.1 uncultured Gammaproteobacteria bacterium
TGATAGTCGATACGCCATCCGGTGTTATTTGCCCACGCTTGACCGCGATTACTCCACCAAGTGTATTGTTCGTCTTCATCGTTGATTAAACGAAAGGCATCATGAAAGCCTGCGCTACCGCCTCGGCCTCCTTCTAATTCAGGCTCGGTTTCGCCAAACAACCAATCCATCCATTGGCGTTCTTCCGGTAAAAAGCCTGAACGTGTTTGATTGGCCCGCCAATTTTTTATGTCACGCACTTTATGTACGATATTCCAATCACCACAAATAACGACTTGCCTGCCGGATTGGGCTAACTCGCCTAATTTACTTTCGAAGCGCGCCATCATGTCGATCTTAAATTCTTGTCTTTCTTCCTTGCTAGAACCACTTGGCATGTATAAAGAAGCAACGCTCAAATTACCAAAATCGGCTTGTATATAGCGCCCTTCGCTGTCGATATCTTCAAAGCCTTTGCCCAAACCATATTCGATGTTGTCGGGCTCTTGTTTGCAGTGAATACCAACGCCGCTATAGCCCTTTTTTTCAGCACAATGAAAATAGGTGTGATAACCGTTAGGATGGTATGGCTCGCCTTCTATTTGATCTTCCTGCGCCTTAAGTTCTTGTAAGCACACAATATCTGCGTCTACTTTAGGCAGCCAGTCGTAAAAGCCTTTGCGGGTTGCGGCACGAATTCCGTTGAGGTTTGCGGAAATGATTTTCATGATGAAATCAGGTGATTATTTTTGCTTGGTCGGTATCATACTGGAAAAAATAATATTGAAGGCGATGTCATGCTACCTTTTCAAGAACAATTTATAGAGTTTGCCCTAAAAACCGGCGTGTTACGTTTCGGTGAGTTCGAATTAAAGTCAGGCCGTACTAGCCCGTATTTTTTTAATACAGGTCTGTTTAATGATGGCTGTTCCATGTTGCAGTTCAGTCGTTTTTTCGCATTGAGTGTTAATAATGCCGATCTTGAATTCGATGTTTTATTTGGCCCAGCTTATAAAGGCATCACTTTAGCTTGCGGTGTTGCGATGGCCTTGGCCGATAGCACTGGTGAAGAAGTGCCTTTTGCTTATAACCGAAAAGAAGTGAAAGACCATGGTGAAGGCGGCAATATGGTTGGTACCAAATTGCACGGCAAAGTGGCCATCATTGATGATGTAATTACCGCTGGCACAGCCATTAGAGAGTCTATTGCTTTAATTAAGGACGCTGGGGCTGAGCCCTCCGCGGTGTTTCTTGCACTTGATCGCCAAGAGCTAGGCCAGAAAGATGGTGAGCTGATGACGCAATCCGCGATTCAACAGGTAGAACAAGAATTTGGTATTCCAGTAGTCGCAATCGCGACTATGAGTCATCTTATTGAATTTTTGAAAGAACAAGAAGAGCAACAAGAAAACCTTGAGCTCATGTTGGAATATCAAGCGCAGTACGGAATTAAATAAAATACGGTAATGAATGGCTTAGACGTTTATCTAGTTGGCGGTGCGGTTCGCGATCGTCTGCTTGGCTTGGCGGCACCTGATCGCGATTGGGTGGTAGTCGGCTCTACTCCTGAAGCAATGGTTGAACTTGGCTTTGAACCTGTAGGTAAAGATTTTCCGGTTTTTATTTACAAACCCACAGGTGAAGAATACGCGCTTGCCAGAACCGAGCGAAAAACCGCCAGAGGTTACCAAGGCTTTCAGTTTAATACTTCGCCAGACATCACCCTAGAACAAGACTTAGAGCGACGCGATTTAACTATTAACGCCATTGCTGAAAATTCCAATGGTGAGTTGATTGACCCTTTTAACGGACAAGCTGATTTAAAAGCCGGCGTATTGCGGCATGTCTCTGAGGCTTTTGTTGAAGACCCAGTAAGAATACTAAGAGTCGCACGTTTTGCCGCGCGCTTTGATTTCAAAATTGCACCTGAGACTCAAAGCTTGATGCAAGACATGGTCGATAATGGTGAGGTCGATGCTCTAGTGCCTGAGCGTGTTTGGCAAGAAATGCATAAAGCACTGCTCACGGATAGGCCACAACGCTTTTTTGAGACGCTGCGATCGTGCGGTGCGCTGGCGCGGGTTTTGCCTGAAGTAGATGATTTATTTGGGGTGCCACAAACCGCTAAATATCATCCAGAAATTGATACTGGCATTCACACCATGATGGTCATGGAGCAGGCCGCGAGTTTAAGTGACAATCCGATAGTGCGCTTTTCTGCTCTGGTTCACGATCTTGGTAAAGCAGTAACACCGGTCGACGAACTGCCCTCGCATAAAGGCCATGAGATAGGTGGTTTACCAATTATTAGACGCTTGTGTGAACGTTTGCGTATACCAAAAAAATATCAATCACTGGCGCTTGCCGTTGCCGAATACCATCTGCATATGCACAAGATGTTCGAGCTACGTGCCAGTACGGTACTCGATATGCTGCAAGCGACTCGCTCCCTTATGGATGACGACAGAGCCCATCAAATCGCTCAATGTTGCCTTGCTGATGCTCGCGGGCGCACCGGTTTTGAAAGTCGAGATTATCATCAGATTGATTTGTTTTTAAGATATCAACAAGCCGCCAAAGCGATTGATGCCGGCGCCATTGCAGCACAGTACAATGACTCGCAAAAGATACAAGAGGCGATTTCAGTGGCACGTACTCGTGCAATTAAGCAGGTACAAAAAGAATATAGAGTTTAGTTTTTTTGGATAAGTAAAAGTCGAGTTTAAGGTGCTTAATAAAAACCTGTGTGTGTTAAAGGTGTTAACATCTAAGTCGATTAGCGTCTTTTAAAATACCTGTGCTAAGTTTTATTTTTCCGACCATCATTATGTTCATAAATACTAATATATGACCAATAACCGTAAGTCTAAGCAAGGGCAATCAAGTTTTTTGTCAATTGCTTCATCGCCAATAGTCGTCGCTCGTGCCGTTAAAGTGGGGCTAGTGGTGGGGACGCTTCTGGCCTTGCTTAATCACGGTGATAAAATTCTGAATTTGCAAATGTCGGCCGAGGTCTGGTTCAAGATCATTCTCACTTACTTGGTACCTTATAGCGTTTCGACGTGGTCAGCGGTCGGAGCTATTAGAGAAAAAGATCTTAGTAACGATCTGTAGTGATTAATTAAGGAGTGATCCGAAACTCTAAACTGTCAGAGAAGAGATGACTGCGTATTTAGGCGCAGGACTGTTTTTTAATTAACGATTTGATGTGAGGGTTTATGGAAAAGTTTGGTTTACGTGCTGATCGCTCTGCGCGAAACACAGCATTGGAATTAGAAATCGTTAAAGAGCAAGCTTCTGCTCTTGGCATTGCTGGTCGAGCATTACGTTTGTCATTGGAGCGTTATCAGAAATCTTTTGCTAGTTCGCATCAAAATGATGATTCTGAAACTTTAATGCAAGACATTGCAGATAAGCTTTGGGCTTTGGTCCTTCAGCGCGAGTTTCTCGGTTTCATAGACGGAAATATCGACTGGGTTAAGGCGAACTATCATATACCTGAGGCGGCCTTTCGAAAGATGGGGTCAAAGCGCGGTTAACGTCATTAATGTATGCTTTAATCGCCACAGCAACTTAAGAATCTAAAAGGTCTTTTATGTTTAAACCAGTTTTTATTTTTACCGTGTTGTTTTTAATGTCGTATTCAGTAAACGCCGACACCATTGCTCGATTGCAAAGCAATTATTCTGCGTCGGAAACTGCAACGCGTTTTGAAGAAATTTTAAAAAGCAAAGGATTGACTTTGTTCGCTAGAATTAATCATCAAGAGAACGCCGCGGGAATTGATATAGACATGCGGCCAAGCGAGCTTTTCGTTTTTGGAAATCCCAAGGTTGGCACACCACTTATGCAGTGTTCGCAACAGGCTGCGATAGATTTGCCACAGAAAATGCTGGTGAGCGAAGATGCTCAAGGTCTTGTTTGGTTGTCATACAATAAGCCTAGCTATTTAAAGGAGCGCCATCAAATCCAAGGGTGTGATGAACTACTTACAAAGATAACAGGGGTTCTGCAAAACCTTGCCGAGGCCGCCGTTAAATAGTCATAAGCTTATTTGAGGAAGCCACCCGATATTAGCCCGGAACAAGATATACAAGAGCGGTCGAAAGTATCCGCTGGAATAGAAGAAGACTTCTTAGTGAGTCTGATATTAAAGAAGCACTCATTTTTTATCGAGATATCCTTTTTCTAGAGTTTTCTTTCACTTTCGGACAATTTAGCGTTTTTACAATGCGGTGAAACCCGTTTGATGTTGACTACCACCGCAAGCTGCTGGACAGATAGGGGAAAACTCAATCACCTATTTCTATACAGAGAATTTTAAAGAGTCCTACCCTGAGGCTATACAGCGCGCGGCATTAGGTGAGCGCGAACCTTCACTAGTTACGCAAATGCTAGGCCATGACTTGTGCATAGGTTTCTTAAAAGACCCAGACGGAAATCTTGTGGACTTGATGCAAGAGATCAAAAATTGTTAGCAGGTTTTCTGTGTTTTCGATGTAATACGGCTGGTTTTTACGTTTTCTTCATTAATTTTTGTTTAGATAATCGTTCAAATCAACGCGCTATCGCGCTTACCATTATGTATAATCGCGCCAACTGAATCCGTATTGGTGATGACGGATATTGTTATTTTTTTAATATCACCGGAATAAAGAAGAAAGCATCATGAGTAAAGGTACAGTAAAGTGGTTTAACGCCGAAAAAGGTTATGGTTTTATCACTCCTGAAGATGGCGGCAAAGATTTGTTCGTTCATCATTCAGCAATCGAAGCAGGCGGCGGTTACGCGACATTAAACGATGGACAAGAAGTCGAGTACGAAATTGGCGAAGGACAAAAAGGCCCATGCGCGAATAACGTTGTTCCTCTCTAGTTGTTAAAACGACCAGATTGAAGCATAGGCGTTTTTAATTAAACGCTAAACTGTGTAGGAAAAAGTAGAATCGTTGATAAGGTGATCATAACCTTATCAACGATTCTAAAGAAGTCGCCGTCAAATAGATGTTAATTGTGAGCGATGCCGTTAGTTTATAAACTGTAAGGAGTGCAATAGTGCTTATGACTGGTTTATAGACAGGGTGGGTTGTGGGCGTATATGTCTCTTATAACAGACACGAAAAGGATTAAGTGGTTAAGTGAATTATGATGGCCGATCAAACGACGCGTGCCTGCTAAGAAAGGACCTGCGCTGCTATGCAAAAAGCGCAGTTCATCATTAATAAGGCGGATTTAGGCAAAAGTCGTTTTAAACATGTAGTTTGTAGAATAATTAAGGGTAATCCGACGACCCAAAGTAAGGTCTATTAAGTTACACTGCAAATGCACATTCTTTTATAGCCAGCCTTTTGTTTATCAACAATTTTCAGATTAAAAATTTAAAGGTCATGCACAAAGCATTATTAGCTGCGCTCGGCCTGCATTTTCTGTTGCTTTTGTTGTTGCCAGATTTGCCCAAGTTGTTAATACCGTCTATTGATAGGGGTTCTAGCTTAAATGTTTTTTTGCGTGCCCGTGCGCCGTTAGAGAAGTTTGATCAATCTTTACAACAACCGCTTCCATTAAGTACTGATCGCAATGATCGGCTCGAATCGTCGCTGAGTTTAGTTAGCCCAGAAGAAGGTAGTGATGAAGTTCCCACCGATGCAGCTCCTGAGCAAGAAGGCCAGGCTAGTGCGCCAAGCAAAAGTCCGCCTTCAGGCGAACAAGCAAGCTCAAAGTCCTTGAGCAATGTGATTATCTCTTTTTCCGCCGTTCGTCTATTTGCCAAAAACTATGTAGCACAACAAGTTAAACAGCAAAGCAAAGAATTTACCCGTAATGAAAACTCTTATCGCAGTGATTTCAGTGCGCGGCGACGTAGCAAAACTGAAAGTCGCCGAAACCGTTTTGGCGACATTTATGTCCGCGACGAAACATCACGTGGAGATATTTGTTTTGTGCAAAAGGCCGATGCATCTGACGGCGACTTCGACGTTAATGTGGTTCAATTCTTTCGATGTGGTCGTAAACCTTTAGAGCTAGAATTAGGATCAGGTTAGTTGTCACAATTAAAGAGCTCGTTTTGTCTTTAATTAATCCTAAACCAATAAAAAGGGGCTGAAAGACAGCCCCAAAAAAACAAGGAAGCCAACGTTAAGTATATTTAGCGATGGCTAAGTTTTTTAGAAGTGGTTTTATACCACTCTAGCAAAGAACTGCTGAAAATCATTAACACACCGATCAAACCTAGTAGGATCCAGTTTCCTAGTGCAATGGTTTCAATGATTACCATTGCGCCAACCAAACTTGTGGCTATCAGCATAAGTGTTGATGTGATTAATAGGTTATTGCTTGCGCGGTTATCTTGTTTGTTGCGCCATAAGTTTATTGCAAGGATTGATCCGTTAGCCGCTAGCGCAATACAGACATTGATCAGTGAATCATCAAGCAGTATTGTTAACAAAACAATCGGTGCCACAATTCCACTTAATACTAAGGCGATAAATCTATAGGTTTTTTCATTTGCTGACGCGCGCATTTGATCGACTGACAAAGTAAGAATAGTTGCAACACAAGCAAAAAAAGCAACACTGGCGTTTATAGACTCTAAATGAATGCCGAGCGAGTATGCGGTTAAGAAAATAGACGTTGTGCTGACGGCCTCTACTAAAAAATGCGAACCAACATGTCTGCGCCAATAGCGCACGCCCGCGTAAAACAATAGTGAAAATACCGAAAATACTAGCGGTTCAATAGGGTATAGCAAAACCGCGCGCGCTATTATTATGATGCTTGGCAGGTATAGTATTGCGAATGCAATGCGAGTTTCGAGCGTCTTAAAAACCGATTTTCGATCATTTAAGTCTTTAATCTTCTTGCTGGCAATTATCAGCGCCAAAGCCGCTAATCCAAGTGCAAACAGTGGTTCTCTGATTGGGAGTAGTAAAACCAAACTGAGCCCTAACAAACTTATCGTAAGCGGCTTAGCAATGGGGCGGGCGAGAATCGAAAACGCAAAATAGCTAAAGCCGGTTAGAACCGCCATCGATGTAGCCGCGAGGGGTATAAAACTTGAAGGTGAGGTTGCTACCCAACGCATCATGTCTGGATAATCGACTAGGTTGTGATCCAGCGGTGCGAACGAGTAGAGCAAAGCGCTGAGTATAGTTACATTGGCTAATACTGAACCGAGTGCCAATATAAAGAACATACGTGCCCCCTTTTGTTCTTTTATAAGCCAGTTGAGCAAGAAGCCGGAAGCGACTAAAAGGCCGGTCTGTGATAGTAGAGTAAGATAGCGATTGATATCGTTACCTTCGCTCCAACCTTGTAGGGTGAACAAGGACAATGACGCGATTACAGCAAAGGCTCCAGCACCGCGCAGCAGGCTTGTTATTGATATGCCTTTGTCGTCCGCGTTTGTAAGAGCATTGTTGTTAATATTAATATCGTCGTTTGGGCTATTGGTTGTCATGATTTTTCTCCTTTTCCTGCTCTAATATTTCATCTAATTGTTGCTCAAGTAACGCTGAATTTTCTTCTTTGCGTAGCTCGAAATCGAGCGAATCAGTTGTCCCATGCAGTTCTATATTTGATTCATTTTCGATTACTAATGCTTCCCATCGTTCAAAAATTTGATCAAGATCGTCGTCTTCCTCACAAGCGATAACGCTTTTGTTTGTCTTTGCTAAGGAATGTCTCGAACGCATTAATTGATGGCGTTGCTGAATTTCACTGAGCCTCGTTTTTAGTGTGTCGAGATGTTGAGACACCTCGCGAAGTAACTCTTGTTGTTGTTGATGAGCCGCTTTTATGCGTTGTTGCTCTTGTTCGAAGTGGTTGCGTCGAGCAATACAAGTGAGCGCGGTATCTCTATCGTCGCTGGCTGATCTAGCGGCTCGCTCGGTCCACAGAGCCGCTTGCTTTTGAGTGGATTCGAGCTGTGCTTTTAGCCGGTCTTGTTGGCGAATCAGATTGTTGTATTGAGCCTGAGTTTTTGCGATGGACTGACGCGTTTGATCGATAGACGCTTTGACGATGCCCTCATGGTTTTCTAAGCGATTTACGGCAGAATTTATATTCGCCGAAAAGGTGGTTGTAATGCGTTTCATTAATTTCATGCTTAAGCTCCTAATAATTAAGTTTATCTATCTGCCGGAAAGTTTGGACATCTTGACTTTTGGTATTGACATGTTCAACTTTTACGGTAAAAGTACAAAAATATTGCCTTTTAGTTCAATTTAAATAAACTTTTAACGAGAGTCTTGGCCATGGCGAGATCTAAGCAAATAATCGATGCTGTAAAAGTAGCCCTCAAACAACGCGGTATAACGTATCGCGATTTGTCGAATAAACTGAACGTATCGGAGTCGACCGTGAAGCAAATGTTTGCCAATGGAAATTTTAGTTTGCAGCGTTTAGACCATATCTGCGACATCTTAGATATGGATTTAAATAGCTTGTTAGAGTTGTCAGCGGATACCGAACAGCACCTTGCTTGTCTCACTGTGCAGCAAGAACAAACCTTAATAGATAATGACAAACTATTGCTGCTTGCCTTTTGTTTGGTGACTTATTGGAGCGTTGATGAAGTCTTATCTCGTTATCGCATAGGTGAAACTGAAGTCATTACACTTCTCGCCGAGCTCGACAGAATGCAAATGATAGAACTACAACCGAATAATCGTGTGCGCTTATTATTAAGTAATAATTTCGAGTGGCAAAAAAATGGGCCGGTCGAAAAGTACTTTCGCTCACACGTGCAAACTGAGTTTTTTAATACTTCGTTTGATCAAGATGGTGCGCTCAGGGTCATCAAAAATGGAGTCATTACACAAAAAGCCCAATTAGAGCTCCGCAATCGTATTAGTAATCTTGATCAGATGTTTGATGATGTTTCACAACAAGAGCGTAAGGTGCCGATTAACCATCGTCATGGTGTGACCATGATTTTGGCGATTAGAAATTGGCAGCTTAGCGTTTTTGCTAATTTAGAAAGAACGCAATAGGAATAATGTATGTTGACTTCACGCAGTTGGTTAAGAGCCCAAAACGTCGCACTAAAAACTCCACGTGAACGTAATCGTTACGTTGATCTATTGCGCGCCTTATCAATCGCAATTGTGGTTCTAGGTCATTGGATTATGGCAGCGCCTGTTTGGACAAATAGTGCTCCGCAACTTGAACATTTGCTCGCAGTACAGCCTTGGTCGCGTTGGCTTACATGGTTGTTTCAGGTGATGCCAGTATTTTTCTTCGTTGGTGGTTTTTCTAATGGCGTTTCTTGGGATGGTGCGCGAGTCAAGCAGCAGTCCTACGCGACTTGGTTAGAGTCGCGTCTGCGCAGACTACTTGGTCCTACGATCCCCTTGATACTAGTATGGTCGGTTCTGGGAGTCGTTGCCCATGCGCTGGGACTTAGCGTCACCGTACTACAATATGGTTCGCAAATATCTTTGGTTCCGGTATGGTTTTTAGCCATCTATTTTTTTATTGTGATGTTGGTCCCGCTGACTCGATCCTTGTGGCACCGTTATGGGTTTTATAGTGTGATTGTACCAATTGCGCTTGCTGCGATTGGAGACTGGGTGTTTTTCACTACAAGTTTACAGTGGCTCGGTTGGTTGAATTTTCTATTTTTATGGGGTGCGGTACACCAACTTGGTTACGCATGGCAGGAACAACGATTACAAAGCATGAGCCACTTGATTATAATGTTAGTGGTGGCCTTAGCGAGTTTAATAGTATTAACTCAGTTCGGGCCCTACCCAACCAGTTTGGTCGGTCATCCAGACCAATTGGTGAGCAATAATACGCCCCCCAAACTGCCTTTAATTGCACTTGGTTTAAGCCAGATCGCTTTATTGTTATTAATCGAAAAGCCAGTTCGAAATTGGCTAGAGCAACCGGTTGTCTGGACGTCAACGGTATTGATTAATGGTTTAATCATGCCTATTTTTTTATGGCATAGCACCGTGATGATGCTCTTGATAGGAGTGGTTTTTTGGGTGTGGCCTGAGCTTTTTTCGGTACCGATTGGCAGCGCTGTTTGGTGGACTGTTAAGCCTTTATGGGTGCTTGTTTACTTTGCAGTTTTGATGGTAGTGCTGCCTGCGTTCATAAAGTTAGAAAAACTTGTGAGCGTTAAGCCTAAAGGTAAGAGCTTTGTTTATATTGTGCTGCCCGCGGGTGTGCTTTTATGTTGTGGGCTAGCCTTGCTTGCTAAAGGTGGTGTCGTGGGTGCAGGGCTTTTTGGGCTCAATTGGCTAGCGATTGGCTTGCCTATTGTTGGGGTGCTATTGCTTAGTGGTGTAGGGCGTCTACTTCGATAACTTGGTGTTGATAGTATATGTCTAAGCGCTAATGGCTAGCTTAGCAAGCTAGCCATTGCATGAATTAGTATACCAACTTTAGCTCAATCTTATGACGAAGGCGTGGACATCTTACTATCGTCGTTAGCTGCTGCGTCAGCATTTTCGCCTGGTGTATTAAAGTTTACTTGAACAATTTTATTGTCGTTTTGTTCGTTGTGATGAGTGAGCAAATTGTTCATTTGAAAGCCCGAGGTGATCATCGAATACAGCGGAAAAAGGAATCCGAGCTTACGCATTTCCAAAAATTCTTCGTCACTTAATTCGTTAAACACCGTTTCATCGATTCGATTCAAGCCTTTGAGTGTATTCACTCTTCCATCTTGGTATTTAACACTTAGGTCGACTGGTTTAATCAACTTCCGCTCATCCATGTACTGACCAAATTTAACTGTTTGGACCTCGTTCTGAAGTTCCTGTTCAAGCAACTTTGTAGCTCGCGTAAGCAGCAGAGATGCTTTGTTGTCTTCTAGAAATAGAGGGTCGCCTTCTGTTCTAGAAAAGGCTGGGTTTTTTTCATCTATGCCAATGCAAAACTCATTTTCTTTTTCGTCTTTACGCATAAGGAAAAATGGATAGGTTTGCATGCCAATTGGTGCATAGGACGCGGTCCATTCATCATCTTTAACGAACAAGTTGGTATCGATCTCAAAGCTGTTAATTGCCGAGATCATCCAATTGGCATCCTTATCAGTACGGCTAAAGAACACCGGAAACTGGTTCGCCGCATAACTTACTTCCGTAACACGCAGAGTAATAATGTGTTGGTTTTTAGCAACGTTAATCGCACAACGCGGATCTATTTTTAGGTCGCCGTGGTCTTCTAATGTTAATTCAGTAAATTCGGGCATAATGTTGTCTATTGTTCGCTAATACAGCTTTGTTTATCAAAGCGGCATACTAGCTTTTTCATCAGTTTGTGACTAGTGATGTTTATAAATATTAAAGTAATATTAAGGGGTTATTTGTGCGTCTTGATCAAGTTTAATGATCATTACGAAACCACCGGCCGGATTAACCTTAACTCTAAATTTTCGAGACGCGCCGAGCTTAAAAGATTGCGAACTAAATTCATTTGCTGTTTTACCATCTGAAATCAGTGTCGCGGTTTTGGCTAGGTCTCGATGATAAGCTGTGGACAGAAAATCTAAGTTAAACTCAAGTTGTTTGATATTGTCCTCGGCATTAATGCCAGCGATATACCAATGATTGCCGGAGCGTCGAGCCATCACGATGTCTTTTCCGGGATAGCCGCCTAAGAATTGGCTTTGTTCCCAGCTTGTTGGTAGATCCGTTAAATAGTCTTGATAATCGGCATTCGCGCTCCGATAACTAATAGGTGTATTGCTGAGATGTTGTATCCCTGATTCAAATATCACGCCAAGCGCCGCCTCATGCGCATAGGTGGTTAATCTTTGTTGTAGTTGCTTAGAAAACGAAACGGGGGCAAAGTCCATAGATCCTACTGCGTTTCGAGTAAACGGTAAAATAGCGTTTTGATAGACCGCTGTTTGAGGGTATTTTTCAGAGGTTTCAAGAGTGTAAAACTTGTTGCCGCGTACCGCTTCCATTGCCATAAGGTTCGGGTAGGTGCGGGCCCATCCGCGCGGCACCGTGCTACCCTGAAACACTACCATGAGTTGGTGATCGGCCGCGTCTTTAAGAATATCTAGATATTGTTGAATCATGATTTGTTTATCGCCGTCAAACACATCAACTTTTATATAACGAACTCCTAAATTTTGCAGTCTTTCGAATTCGCTGCGGCGACGTTCTTCTTGGTTCATTAGTAATGCAGAATCTGACGCCGACACACTGCCTTGGCCGCCAGAGCTGTACCAAACCCCCAAGCCTACCTTACGTTTGCTCGCATAGTTAACAAGGTTTTGCAGAGCCTTATCCCCAATGTTGCGCCAACCTGCATCTAGCAAGCTATAGTCCCACTGCATTTGTGCCGACAAATTAATAAAGCGTTGGAGTTCTCTAATGCTTTTTGGCCTCTTGTGGTCAGACCGTCGACTCAAAGATGCGACACCTGGTTGTATCCATTTGGTCTCGCTTAGTTTGCTGGGATCGGCCAAGTCATGAACCCTCGTGCTCTCAACAATATCGGCTAGATTGTCGCTCACCAGTAAAAAACGCCACGGCAAGACAGCCGGCAGTGTGGTAACAGCATATGTATTGCCGACTCCTTGTGCGGAAGTCGACAGTGGCCCAGCAATTTTAAACTGACCACCATCATTAAGCGTTAAATGTGAACCGTGGTATTGCCCCGTGAGATTGCTCTCGTGCAGGAATAGCCAGATGTCTTGCTCGTTTTCGATCAGCGCAGGCATTGCTAATGGTACATCTAGATATACAACTTTCTTCTCGACGTTTTGATCAGGCTTTTCTTGTGTCTGTCTGTCTGTTTTTCCATCAGATGAGCCGTCTAAAAAAACATTCTGATAGTCAACACGGCCAGTTTCGCTGGCCTCAAATGGTTGTGCCCATAGAGCTTTAAATTGGCCAAAATTAAATTCGGTTTGTTCATGATCAAGGCGATGATTTAGTGCACTAGTTTCTGGTAAGGCATAGCGAAACGCGAGTCCATCATCAGCTAATTGGATATCTATGCGTAGTTGTTTTCCTGACGCTCGATGCTGGAATAAAAAGCGTGATTCATTTGCGCTATAAGAACTGCTAATGCTCTTGCCAAGTGCCATGGCATAACTGTCATTAATGAATTCGTCACCGCGCGCAAGAAAAATGAGGTCGTCATCAAAACGAATTTCCCTACGACCTTGAGTCTCCGAAAATTCAGGCCAACTTATTGACAAACCAAGTTTCGACCAATCAACTACAAGCAGTGAGTTATTCTTTACTAATTGATATTGCAAACCGACATTGTCTTGATAGCGTAAACTTAATTGGAGTGACTTGTTGGGAGAAAGAACCTGCCAGTCTTTGGCATAGGCGCAATTCCCAGCGCCGCTAAATATTATGCAAACAAAAACGAGAACCTTTAGGCGATTAAGAAGGTGCATTATTGTGTTGATGGTTTTGTCGGTGATTAAAGTTTAAATCAAGAATGTTCAATAGTATCTCAAATATGGGAGGCTCGTGACTGTAAACACATGAACCGATAGCCCAAGATGGGTTTTTAAGGAGTCTTATCTAGATTTAGAAAATTATGCGAAATATGTAAAAATGGTTCAATGAAGCAACTTATTTTATTTATTGGGTTAGTTATTTACAGCGTGCAAGGAGCGGCGCAAGAAGATCGAAGTCTAATCATCAACCTAGGCTTAGACGTGCCTTCGATTGATCGCGATCTTGATTTGGAAATAACGGTTAGTAATCATTCATTTGTTGTCGTCTCGATATTTCCATTCGTTTCAATTCGACCAATAACGAGCCAACAGAGGGTATTTACTCGTTTAACGGCGGGTCAATCTGAGGTATTAACAACGGTGCAGCAGATTCTCTTAGACACCGTTAGTTATGTGGTTGAAATCAATTGTTTAGGCTGTACTGATACCGTACCAAGGCAATTTTATCGGCCGGAAGGAAACACAACCGCTAGCGTCAATTCGACCTTCATTAATCCAGAGGACTTGCCTGAGCAAATTACGACTCGTCTAATTACTCGAGCACAGATTAGTGGTCAATTAAGTTTATTGCCGGATCAGATCAGTGAACGTAACTTGGTCTTTGAGGTGTCTGCGACTGATGTGGTTACTGGAACGATTGTTGGCAGTCAAATTTTTAACTTGGGCGCAGGAGAAAGCTCCGTTAACTATTTCCTTCGAGGTATAACGCGCCGGCCGACCGACGAGATTGAGGTTGTTGTTCGTTGTCGTCAATGTATTGGTGTATTGCCCAACATTCAAACTTTCGATCAGACGTTTTCTACCCAAGAGGATGTGTTTGCCGTTGATTTCGTGTTTGACGCACAGGCGGGATTTTTAATAAACGGAGTATTGGATTTAATTTTGGATACCGACTAAGAGGTTTTCATTCATCCTCCTTATTATCCCGATTAGAGTCCTCCCATTCACGAAACTTATTTAATTCGTCTTTGAGGCGCGAAAAAGTCCAAGCTAGAATCGCGACGTCATCGGTTAAACCAAGGCCTAAAATAAAGTCTGGTAAGGAGTCTATCGGCATTACAAAGTAGATTATTGCCGCGACCATCAGGCCGATATTTTCTAAGGAAATTGCTCGGTAAGAGCCTGATGCGTATGCACTTAATAAACGATAGCTTGTTTTTAAAGGGTCGAGAATGTCGTTAAACTTCTCATTGCTAGCTGAGCTGGCCTTCGCTTGTGCACGCTCTACCAAGGCCAACATTTTGATGGGGCTTTTTAGTGTCGCGCTTACCAGCTTTTTAGCCTTGGCATAGGCGCGACTTTTATTGAATTCTTTCAAACTCTTGTAATGCTTAAGCCGACAAAGTCGGATTGAGAATGACTTTTTGGCCTGTCTTCTTGGCGTTGTACTTATAAATTACCTCAGGTGTCATGGCTTGTTCAAAGTTAAGTTCATGCTCAAAGTGTGCCTTAAAGGTCGAGTTAATTTCGTCAGCGACTCGCTTGTGCATTTGCGCTACCTTTTCGGGCCCTGCTTTCATTAAAAATGGCATAAGCAGCCAGCCACCAATACCCCAAAACATACCGTAGGCTCTGTTTAATACCGTGGGGCTAAAATCTAGACTACCGTAAACGTATACTTGTTTGTGATGTAATGAGCCGTAGGTGTTTAAGCCTTGTATGTCTTTACTGCCAAAACGTTCCATGGCCGTCAAAATTTTACTTACCAGTTCACCACCACCGGTGGCATCAAAACCAATTGTGGCGTTTGTCTGTGCAATCGCCTGATAGAGGTCTTCGTCAAAAGATTCTTGCGAGCTATTGCACACAATTTTTGCGCCGCGTTCTTTTAGTATGTCTATTTGTTCTTGAGAGCGCACCACGTTTATTAGTGGAACATCATCTTGTAGGCAAATTTGATTTAATATCTGCCCAAGATTAGAGGCGGCCGCCGTATGCACAATGGCAGTGTGACCTTCGTCACGCATCGTCTCCACCATCGCCAGTGCGGTTAGCGGGTTTACAAAGGACGAGGCTGCTTGTCGTGGTGTAGTGCCTTCGTTGTGTACCAGACAAGATGTGATGGGCACACAAACGTATTCCGAATAACATGCTCCATTTAAAACAGCAACGACTTTGCCCATCATTGACTGCGCAACGTCTGCGCTGCCGGCTGCAACCACTGTGCCAGCGCCTTCGTTGCCAACCGGAAGTTTTTGATCTAGTCGAGATTGAACACGAGCGAGTAATGGGGCATGTACTGGCGCACGCAATAGTGCTTGCGTGTCGCCATATTCAAGGCTTGCCTCGGCCAGATTCGCGGGACCAAACATAGGCCACATATCCGATGGGTTAATCGGTGCCGCTTCAATTCGTACGACCACTTCGTTTTCTTTAGGTTCTGGCACATCCACTTGGCCTAAAGAAAAGTTTAGTTGGCCTTGCGAAGTAATTTCAGAAAAAAGCTGTTTTGATTTTCTCATTCTGTCTCTGGGTGTCTGGGTTATCATCTAGATCGTATTTATCTATTGTCAATGACAGGCTTATTTTTAGCAATGTCAAACTATTCATGCCTTGTTTGAGTCTCCTTCATGTCTTTTAATCAACTTATTCAACTTGTATTGCTAGCCGCCGTATGGGGCGCTTCATTTCTTTTTATGGTGATCGCTGTGCCAGAATTCGGCGCCGTTGCTCTAATTGAAGTGCGGGTATTAATAGGCGCATTGGTATTATTGCCTTTTTGGTGGGTTCGCGAGGCTAAATCGCAGGCCGCTTTGGTCGGTAAAAATATTGCAACGCTATTTTGGGTTGGCGTATTTAATTCTGCTGCGCCGTTTGCTTTGTTTGCTTACTCAGTTTTATACATTTCGGGCGGAATGGCGTCCGTACTAAATTCAACTGCGCCCATATGGGGGGCACTGGTGGCATGGATTTGGTTGAAACAACGCTTGAGTTTTTCTGGCAATCTTGGCCTATGTATTGGTTTATTTGGAGTAATCACACTTGTTTCTGGTGAGTTGTTTACTGATCAAAGTCCAGTGCCGCCATTAGACAAAGGCCTCGGCTTACTAGCCGCCGCTACCGCGCCTGTTTTATATGGTATTGCGGCTAATTTAACCTCCGCTAAACTCGAAAAAGTCAGCCCTCTCTCTACCACCACCTTTAGTTTATTTGCCGGCGCTTTATTTTTATTGCCTTTGGCGCTACTCAATTTGCCGGATGAAATGCCAAGCCAAGCGGCTTGGTTATCAACCTTAGTATTGGCGGTTGTGTGCACGAGTTTTGCTTCACTACTATTTTTTCGTTTGATTGCTCAGGTTGGTTCAACCCGAGCTATAACGGTAGCTTTCTTGATTCCAGTATTTGGCACTCTTTGGGGTGCAATTTTTATTGGCGAAACCGTGTCTATAACTATGTTGATAGGAATGCTGATAATTCTATCCGGAACCGCCTTAGTAGTAGGTATTTGGCGACCTAAAGTTTTATCAAAAAAATGAGCTTTTGTTCACTTTTTTGTCGTCTTGGCTTAGCATAATCGACGTTCTTACAAAAAAGCTAGTTTTGAGATTTTCCAATTAACGGTAGCTAAGCATGACAGTTTCGATTTTTCATTGGTTTCGCGAACCAAACAAACCGCACAATGCGGCAAATGAATATGGTGAGGTGGCCTTACCTTTTGCGCCAAGTGTTAAAATGCAAAATGGCGAAACTGTGGTGCCTCAACAATATCTTGATGTAGTTCGAACTTTAGAAAATTTAGAAGCGGTATTAGCGCGTCTTAGCGTTCCCGAACATTTTCAATTGTTTGCTGGTCAAGAAGGGCCGGTATTGTTTTTGATTGTCGCTATCGTGGGTAAAGAGAATTATCCGCAAACCGCTGATCTTGCTGATCAATCTAAAATTGTTTATGGACGTCGATGGTTGATTGAAAAAACCACACCGACCTCGGAAGTAGTGCAAACGGCGCTGTTGGCAATCAAGAAAATACGCGAACATGAACTGCGCGAAAAAGTGACACTTACCATTAACCAAGGAACTAATGTTACTACGCCGTTTAACAATCATCTTGATTTGCCGTTGTTTGTTGGCAATGCCGACAATTTTTTAGCTCAACATCAGATCAGTATTATTGAACAATGTAAGCATATTAAGGTGGACGGTTTAACCATTCAGCTTAAGAGCGAACATCTAATAGCCGATCAAATGTTGCTAGAACTTGAGTTGGTGGGTGAGGCCGATCACTTTCAAGATTTACGTAACACGACAGTCGTGTTAGCCATCACTGACCCACAAGAATTTCCTCATGCCTTAATGCAGGCGCTGATCTCTTTGAGCGATAGAATGATTGAAGAAAGTTTTGCCTTTGAGGGTTGCCCAAGGTTTAGTAGACGATATGATATCTATGAGCTTGCGCGGTTTAGTTATGAAACTCGGAATATAAAGAGCGATGACCCTAGGTTCGAAAGTGCATTTAAAGATATGAGCTATCGTGTCGACGCGGCCAAAGCACCGCAAATTAGTGTTAATAAACTCGGTGAACAACAGCGTGAATTTATTCGAAATTATCCAAGTCTTGGTGGTTATTTGCCAAGCGAGTGACTTGCAGTAGTGTGCTTTGCGGCTGGTCGCGACCTCCTTTATGCTTGCGGTGATCATGGCTGAAGCTGGAAATATTAGCGGCGGCGGGTTTATGTAGGTGCGCTTACAGTCGACCTAGATGTTCTAGCAGCGCTTGCGGGTCGTCAGTGATTATTCCGTCAACGTTTAGCTCAATTAAGTTATCCCAATCACGTGCATGATTAGCGGTCCATGGAATAACGCGTAAGCCAGCCTGCTGCATGGTCGTCACCGATTCAGAGTCGATTAATTTAAAATCTGGCGAGACGATATTTGCTTTGGCCTGTGCAGTTGCCTTAACCCAGTCCTTTGGAGCCTCGTCGAATAGTGCGCTTGTCAGCATTTGTGGTGCGAGGTGATAAGTTTCGATCAAAGTTCTATGGTCGAAAGACTGTATGCAAACACGTTCACTTAAATCAAACTTTTCAACCACTGCTAACACCGCTTTTACAAATTCTTGTGGACTGGGTTGTGCATAAATTATCGATGGATCACTTTTGGTTTCGATATTAAATAAAACTGTTTTCGCTTTCTCTAAAGGCGACTGTTCAACAAGTCTAAAGACCTCTTCAAGAGTTGGAATTTCGCTGCCGGCTCGCGGCTGTTGATCTGCAAAGCGTGGGTTAATCTTAGTGCCACAATCGATTTCCTTAATTTCAGAGAGTGACATTTGATGAATCCAAAGGTCGTCTTCGATTTGCCTGCCATCCTTAAATTGGCATATCACGGGATTGATTTTTTGGTCGTGAACCACGATTACTGCGCCGTCTTTGGTCACGCCCATATCGAGTTCTAAAGTATCTACCCCGAGTTCTAAGGCATATTCAAAGGCGGCTAGCGTATTCTCGGGTAACACAGCGCGTGCACCTCGATGTCCTTGAACTTCTATCTGGGTATTTGCGGAGGAGGCTTTGGACATAATAAAACTACTTAAGATTAATTTAGGTGATTATATCGGTGTTTAGTCGTCCCAAATGTCATCATTTGTGTGGCCTTGAATTCGACAACTCGACTTTCTAAAATTTATATTTTTGCTGTTTTTGAGCTTGCCTATGTAGTCTTGGCTAACCGATACGATGGTGGGCGTGAGCAATATAATGGCGATCACATTGACCACCGTCATCAAGCCTAAGGCCATATCTGTTGCCGCAATAACTTTACTGAGGCTAACGCTTGAACCCCATATGATCATAGCCAAATAGATGAGCATATAACCTTTGTTTCCTAACTTGGTATCTAAACCAAACACGCGTAAATTGCTTTGCGCGTAAGCAAAGTTTGCAACCACCGAGGTAAAGGCAAAAATAGTGATAGCGACAGATATAAAGTGAAGACCCCAATCACCTATATGTTGACTCATTGCATCTTGGCTTAGGCGTATGCCGGCGATACCACCGTCGGTTGTAATACCTGAAAGCAAGATAATAAAAGCTGTGCAGGTACATAAAATAATCGTATCGAAAAACACTCCTAACATTTGAATATAGCCTTGAGAGGCAGGGTGGTCGGGCCATGGAGATGCGCTGGCTGCCGCATGTGGGGCGCTACCTGAACCGGCTTCATTTGAATATAATCCGCGTTGTATTCCGGCTTGTAAAGCTGCACCAAACGTCCCTCCGGCGGCTTGTTCTAAACCAAATGCAGATTGTACGATGTGCATTAACATGCCAGGGACAAGTTCTATATTAACCATAGTAATGCCTATCGTGACGAGCACATAAGCGATGCCCATGAAAGGCACAGCTAACTCGGCAAACTTAGCAATAGAGCGCAGACCGCCAACAATGATCACGCCGGTGATCAACATGATCACGACCCCGGTATACAGCGGAGTAAAGCCATAGGCATTGTTCAAAGCATCAGTGATGGTATTGGTTTGCATTGCCACAAAGAACATGCCGTAACCAAGGAACAAGCATAGAGCGAACACTACCGCTAACCAGCGCTGACCGAGCCCTTGTGTAATATAGTAGGCTGGGCCCCCACGAAACTCTCCTTGCTGGTTACGAACCTTGTAAACTTGCGCTAACAAACTTTCTGCGAATGCGGTCGCCATGCCTAAAACCGCGATCACCCACATCCAAAAAACCGCGCCCGCGCCACCTACCGAAATAGCAAAAGCAACGCCAACTAAATTACCATTTCCGACTCGTGCAGACAAAGAAGTGCACAAGGCTTGAAATGCCGAGATGCCATTAGAATCAGCTTTAGCACTATTTTTAAGTAAGTAGAAAGCGTGGCCTAAACGTGTAATCTGTAGCCCACCTAAACGCCAAGTAAACCAAAAGCCTGCTGCTACCAATAAATAAATAAGTAACTGCCACTCGGTCCAGAGTACGGCATTAATAGCGCCAATAATTTCGTCTAGCATAGCCTGCTTGCTTTAGTTTTTATCATGAGAATGATAATACGCTGCTTAGACTCAGGCAGCTAGCGAAGAGTCTAAGCAGTTAATATCGACTTTTTTAAAATCGCCCGATCATTAAACCGGTTTTTGTATTTTGCCAAATTGTTTTAAGGTGTCAGCACAAGCTTGAGCAACTTCTTTGCCTTTAAGTACAAAATGCTCTGCAAAAAATGCGCAGTGCTCCTCGCTATTATGAAAGTGATGCGGAGTGAGAACTGCTGAAAAAATTGGAATTTGAGTTTCAAGTTGCGTTTGCATTAGGCCATCAATCACGGCCGAAGCAACAAAGTCGTGTCGATATATGCCGCCGTTGACGACCAGTCCGGCTGCTACAATAGCTGCATAGCTGTTTGACTTAGACAGTTTTTTTGCGTGCAAGGGAATTTCAAAAGCGCCAGGCACTTCGAAAAATTCGATTTCTAAGTTGCTTAGTTTGCCAAACTCTTGTGTAAACGAATGTCTGAGTTGATCAACGATATCTCGATGCCAACATGATTGGATAAAAGCGATTTTGTTAGATTTAATCATTAGTTGTCTCAATAAATTTTAATATTGAGGGCGAACAAAGACAGTGCTTCAACAAGCAACGGCTGTTAAAGTGGCGTACCCAAAAATTACTTGAGCAAAGTTTGTCTTAATTCTCATAACCAGACTGTAACTGTCGGCTTCGGAATCGCACCGAATCTGCTTGTCCTCGCTACGAATAGAATCGTAGCGAGCGCCCGCGGGCTACTCAAAAGAGATTACCGCCGGTGGGGAATTTCGCCCCGCCCTGAGAACCCCGATATGTGTATCGAGAAGCCCATTATAGGTTTGAATTATGTGCTTAAGGCGGAAGTTGGTTCAATTTAAACAATGAATTCAGTTCAAGAAAATAACGGCTTTAACCAATAAGCTTGAGTGCATGAATAAAAATAATAACGAAAGTAGGCCAATTCGCCATGGTGCGGCCTTGGTTGCTGGCGGTGCAATCGGCGCTGGTATGTTTGCTTTGCCGCTAGCGGGTGCTGGTGCATGGACGGCCTGGACTGTATTTGGTTTAAGCTTGATCTGCATTCTAACGATCAGTGCAGCGAGCATCTTATTAGAGGTGCACAAACGTTTCGAGCTTGGTGCTAGTTTTCATACCTTAGTTTTAAAGTCCTTTGGCCCCATTTTGGCTTGGTTAAATAATTTGAGTATTGTTTTTATTATGCTCATTTTGATGTATGCCTACATAACCGCTGGCGGTCGTGTTTTACAAAATAGTGTTGTTGGCGTTTTTAATGTCGAGTCCGCCGATCACTTTGCGCGATATTTGCCTAGTGTCTTGTTCTCAAGTGTTATTGCTTTGTTTGTATGGCTCGGGGCAGGCCTGGTGAGTCGTTTGAGTATGTTGTTGATCGCCATGATGAGCGTTAGTTTCTTGATGGTGATGGTAAGTCTTTGGCCGCAGATGGATATGTCAATCTTAACGACCGGTGATAGTTTTAGCCGTTTAGATTCATTATGGTCAGCCATTCCCGTATTTGTTGCGGCCTTTGCTTGTGGTGGAATCGTGCCAAGCTTGGTCGACTACTATAATGGGGATATAGGGCGCGCACGTCGCAGCGTTGTTAGTGGTGCACTCTTGTCCTTATTGGTTTACGCTATTTGGGTATTGGGTTGTTTCGCGCTACTTGGACAATCACAATTAGCGAGTCTGAATGAGCAAGGAGCGGGGCTTGCTCAGCTATTAGTTGCCCTCAAGGCCGTGGGCGGAAAAGCTTATATCGTCGGTTTGCTAAATTGGTTTTCTCACTTTGCAGTCATCACTTCTTTTTTGAGTATCGCGCTTGGCTTGGTTCATTTTTTATTAGATCGTTTTAGTTTCAAACACACCGTTCGAAGCCGGCTATTAGCTACTTTAATTGTGTTTATCCCTCCCACTATTGCCAGCTTGATTGCTCCGTATGGTTTCGTTACTGCGATAGCTTATGCGGGCTTCTTTGTTGCGATCAGCTTTTTTATTATTCCTTCATTGTTGTACGTGAAGCACTATCGATGGAGCCTACAAGCAACCTTGGTGTTGCTCGCCGGTTGTCTTGTGATTGTGCTAAAGGGTTGGAAATATTTATTCTAATTTAGCTTGTGTATTGCCTAGTTTGTGATGGATTAAGTATCAAGTGCTAACTTGATAAGATACGGTTTTACTAAAGCGTTCAGATCTAGCTCAGCATCGATACGTGCGGCTAGTAAATACATGCCTGCGATCTTGCGGTGCAAATATAAGATGTCAGACGGTGGTACCTGCCAAAATTCTTTAAAATCTAAGCCTACGTCGCTCATTTCAGCGATGCGTTCTGAGATGCGCGCGTCGTTGAAGTTATAGACCCCTTTGTGCGCAAAGGGTTCAAGTGCAATTTTAAATACGTCGATCAAAAACGTTTGATAATCTGTACTCGAGGTAGACGCGTCGTAACCTAAGCGATCTGCGGCATCAATAAGTTCAGTATGATTGTCATTACAGACTGCGCGCAGCAGTCGTTTGTAGTTAATTACAAAGGTTTTGGTAAATTTACGACAGGCCCCAAAGTCAAGCAGGGCGATTTTTTTAGTACGATGTTGATAAAGATAGTTAGCAAAATTAGCGTCAGTTTGCATCAAACGCAGCTCGAAAAATTCAACCAGCATTAGTTTAAACATATTTTCAATTAAGATGTTTCTATCCTCATGCTTAATTGACTCTAAGTTTTCGATAGCCTCACCTTCTACAAAAGACATTGCGAGTATTTTGTCGGTACTTAGTTCCGGAAAATACTTAGGCACAATAAAAGTTGAATCTTCCTCAAGTGCGTCAGAAAAAGCCTGCAAATAGAGCGCTTCTTGATAATAGTCTGCCTCTTCATGTAATTGTTGTTTTGCGTCATTGAGCGTTGAATCTATTTCAAGGTCTTTAGGCAATACTTGGCTAATCCGTAATAGCCCCGCGATATTGTCGACGTCACTATCAATACTCTCGCGTATCCCCGGATATTGAATTTTTAATACAATTTCCTCGCCACCTAGGTTAGTCGCTCGGTGTACCTGACCAATGGAAGCCGCAGCCATAGGCCTAGTATCAAGTTTTTTAAATTGGCCTTGCCAGTCGGGGCCGTAGGCTTGTGTTAAGCAATTTTTTAGTTGTGCCTCGGGCATGGTCACAGCACGGTCACGAAGCTGCGCGAGAATATCGGCTAACTCTGGCGGAAGAAAATCGCGCGTTTCCATAGACAGCAATTGTCCAATCTTCATTGCGGCTCCGCGCATTGTCGCTAATTGATTGGCCACTCGTTTAGCATTACTAGGTGTCAGGAGCATATCGCTTACCTTTGGACGATTGCCTTGACTGAGCTGTCGAGCCCCCTCGCTAAGCATGCCAACCGCTACGCCGCTGGCCATACGTGCCATGCGAGTAAAACGACTTAAACGTTTAGAAGGCACGGCTTTTTGTCTGTCTTTTGTCATACCTCTTAGTTTACTCCTTAGGCTTCAAGTTTATGTACTGTTGCTAATCTTTTTTGAGTTTATATAAGCCGCGCTTGAGGTACAATTTAGGTATGAATATAAAAAATCTACCTCTTGTTGCTTTGTGCCTTAGCCTGTTGGCCTGTCAAAGCAAGCCCCTAGTTATTGAAACGTCTGTCGCTGGTGAACTAGATACAGCGTCTGCTCTAAGTCAAGCGATGGTTGTGACGGCAAACCCGCTTGCTAGTAAAGCAGGATTAGAAATACTGCAACAAGGCGGATCTGCAGTCGATGCTGCTATCGCTATCGAGTCAGTTTTGAGCTTAGTTGAACCGCAAAGTTCTGGTCTGGCCGGTGGCGGTTTTATGGTTTATTTCGACAATGAATCAAATACTCTAAGTGTTTACGATGGTCGTGAAACTGCTCCATCGGGTGCTACGCAGAAGATGTTCCTAAAAGATGACGGAGAATCAATCGGGTTTATTAATGCTAAACATAGTGGCTTATCCACTGGCGTGCCGGGCATGGTGTCAATGTTAGAGTTGGCGCATGCCGATCATGGTTTGTTGCCGTGGGGAGAGCATTTTTCGAGCGCTCGTCGTTTAGCTCAAGATGGCTTTGAAGTCTCTGCCCGATTAAATAATTCCATTTCTCGTATGCAGAGGTTTATTCCGACTAAGCTCGAAGATGGCCCTCTCGATGCTTATCACTATTTTTATAAAGACGATCAACCTTTGCCAGTCGGCACTGTATTAAAGAATCCTGACTATGTAGCAACGCTAGATCGTTTAGCGAAAAATCCTCGAGAGTTTTACCAGGGCGAAACGGCCAAGCAAATTGTTGCACAAGTGAATCAAGAGCCGCGCGCAGGTAGCTTGACGCTCGAAGATTTAAGTAATTATAAAGCTCGTAAACAAGAAGCTTTGTGTATGCCTTATAAACAAAAACAAGTGTGTGGCCCGCAACCGGCCTCTTCTTGGGTAGGTATGGCCGCTATCCTAGGCATTCATGAGGCAGGTCCAGCGAGTCGTCCCGGTGGTTCGCAAAATCCAGTTAACTGGTCTTTGTTTGCCCAAGCGCAACAACTAGCCTACGCCGACCGAGATCAATACGTTGCTGACCATAGCGTTGTTGATGTGCCTTTAGTTGGTTTACTGCATCCAAAATATCTTGCTGAACGTGCTACCCATATTAACCCCGAGGCCGCGAGTAGCACTATCGGTATAGGCGACCCATGGGCTTACGAGAACCGCGAGGCCGCTCACTATGGCAAAGACGCAACTAATGATCTTGCTGGTACCACACACTTTGTTGTGGTCGATAAGCGCGGCAACGTCGTGTCCTTAACCGCCAGTGTTGAGAGTATATTTGGTAATGCTCGTATGGTCGGTGGTATGTTTTTAAATAATCAATTAACTGATTTTTCCTTTAAGCCGGTTGACGAGCAAGGCCAGGCCATTGCCAATAACGTGGCACCGAGCAAGCGCCCACGTTCTTCTATGTCGCCTACCATTGTGTTGGACGAAAACGGGGAGTTTTTCATGGCAACGGGTTCGCCAGGTGGTAACTCGATTTTAGCCTACACCGCAAAAACGCTTCTCGGTGTAATGGACTGGGGTCTGACTGCTCAGCAAGCCGTTGACTTGCCTAATGTAGTAGCGCGTGGTGAGCGAGTGAGAATCGAAAAAGATCGAGCCAGCCCTGAACTAGTGCAAGCCATGCGTGATTTCGGTTTTGAGGTGCGTGAAAGCGCTGGGGAGAATTCAGGCTTAAGTGTGGTGATAAGGCGTGCTGACGGGAGTCTTGAAGGCGGTGTTGATCCGCGCCGCGAAGGCACGATAGAAACTTCACCCTAAGCCAGTTTTATACAGAAATCTATAAAGTACCAGCAGCCTGAATGGTTGCTCGTACTTTATAAAAGCTTATTTTGCTTTGATTACTCGTCCCGCTTTCATCACGAAACTCACGTTTTCTAGAATACTAATATCTTCAAGCGGATTACCGTTTACGGCAACTATATCTGCCGCCTTACCCGTTTTTAAAGAACCCAGTGATTCACTTTCGCCAAGCAGGTCTGCAGCATTTACGGTTGCAGCAAGAATTGCTTGCATGGCCGTCATGCCGTTGTCGACCATCAATTTGAACTCTTTAGCATTGTCGCCATGAGCTGACACACCACTGTCGGTACCGAATGCGATCTTCACTCCGGCCTCTACCGCCTTGGTAAAATTCGCTTTGAGTTGCGGGCCAATCCTGCGTGCTTTTGGTCTTACGATTTCTGGGAAATAGCCATCTATTTCGGCTTTTTCAGCGACAAACTCGCCAGCCAAAATTGTTGGTACTAAATAAGTACCGTTTTTGCGCATGAGCGCACGTGTTTCATCGTCCATTAGAGTGCCATGCTCGATGCTGGAAACGCCGGCCCGAATCGCGCGTTTCATACCGTCTGCTCCGTGTGCATGAGCGGCCACTTTAAAGCCGTAGTCGTTAGCGGTTTGGATAATGGCTTCCAGTTCATCATCCATAAACTGCGAATTTTGACCGCTACGCGCGGTGCTTAAAACACCCCCAGTAGCGGTGATCTTAATCAGATCTGCACGTTCTTTATAGCGCTGGCGCACTGCCTTTCTTGCTTCGAAAGGCCCGTTAACAACGCCTTGTTTAGCATGCGGGTCGCCAAGCAGTTCTGCGCGTGATCCATTAGTTGGATCGGCATGTCCGCCGGTAGTCGCGAGTGATTTTCCCGCGGTAAATATTCTCGGACCCTCTACTAAGCCTTGATTAACCGCGTCACGCAAAGAACGTGTAATGGTGCCATCGTCGCCCAGATTTCTTACTGTGGTAAAGCCAGCTTCCAGGGTTTTCTTGGCAAAGTGAACCGCGCGAAAAGCGAAGTCAGCGGTATTTAATGTAAAGCCCTCAAGATAAGAGAGTGGACTGCTCTGCGAGTTAAGGTGCACATGCATGTCGATCAAACCTGGTAAGCAAGTGGCCGAGCTTAGATCTATGCGCTCGGCATCCTGTGAGACACTGTCGACTACTTTGCCATCTTTGATCGCGAACTCAACAGGCCCGGTCAGCTTTTGCGTTTCAACATTAATGCTCGCGCCGCAAGAAACGACTTTCTCATCTGCGTCGGCGGCGTAAGTAGTAAAGGATGCTGCACACAGCAATGCGATAACAAAAGGGGCTTTGTTCATTTTAATTTAGCTCACTAAACGTTTTGCGCGAGACCTTAACATATCTGTGTTGACTAAAGGTAAAAGACCTTGTGACGCTTTTTAAATCAACGGCTTAAATATGCCATCGCGTCTTCCATGCCCTTAAGTGTAAGCGGGAACATCCGGTCGTTCATTAGGTCTTGAATTATTTTCGTCGAGTGTGTGTGTTGCCAATATTCTTTTGGCGTTGGGTTGAGCCACACAGCTTTATCAAAAACCTCGGTGATTCGGTTTAGCCAATTGGCTCCGGGTTCACGATTCATAAAATCTATACTGCCGCCCGAGTGCGTGATTTCGTAAGTGGCCATGGCTGCATCGCCAACAAAAATTACTTTGTAATCACTCGGGTATTTGCGTAACAGATCATAGGTAGGAATTACCTCGTCATAACGCATTTGGTTGTTTTGCCACAAACCATCATAAATAAAATTATGAAAGTAAAAATACTCCATGTGTTTAAACTCTATACGCGCAGCGCTAAACAGCTCTTCGCAAGTGCGCACATAAGGGTCCATCGAACCCCCGACATCAAAAAGAAGTAGTACTTTTACCGTGTTGTGCCGTTCTGGCACCATTTTGATATCTAGTAAACCGGCATTGTGTGCGGTGGATTTTATTGTGTCATCTAGGTCGAGTTCTTCTTGTGCACCAGAGCGGGCGAATTTTCTAAGCCGTCTAAGTGCCATTTTGATATTGCGTGTTCCTAGTTCGATGCTGTCATCTAGGTCTTTAAAGTCTCGTCTGTCCCATACTTTGACGGCGGAGTTATTACCGCCGGGGCCGCCCACTCGAATGCCTTCTGGGTTAAACCCTCCATTTCCGAAAGGCGAAGTGCCATTCGTACCAATCCATTTGCTGCCGCCTTCATGCCTTTCTTTTTGTTCTTCTAGGCGTTTTTTAAATGCTTCAATTAATTTCTCTAAACCGCCAAGTGATTCAATTTTGGCTTTTTCTTCGTCGCTTAGTGTGTTCATGAATTCCTTGCGAATCCAATCTTCGGGTATTAAAGCTTCGATAAAATCATCAAGTTCTTCCAATTCGTTAAAGTGCGCTTTAAAAGCGCGGTCAAACTTATCAAAGTTCTTTTCGTCTTTGACCATGCAAGTGCGCGCGAGATAGTAGAATCCTTCGACATCGGCAAACACAATATTATGTTCAAGCGCGCTGATTAAATCGGACAATTCGCGAAACGTAACTGGCAGTCCTTGTTTGCGCAAGGTGTCGAAAAAGTTAAGAAGCATGGCTAAATTTGAATGAGTTTATCGAAGTCAACTCAGCGATTTTCGCGCCTGTGCATAAATGCGAGACGCTCAAGTAATTGCACATCTTGCTCGTTCTTTAATAAAGCCCCATAAAGTGGTGGTATGGCCTTGTGGTTATCGCGGTCTTTTAGAATGTCCACTGGGATATCGTCGGCCATCAATAGTTTGAGCCAGTCGATAAGCTCTGAGGTAGAGGGTTTTTTCTTAAGGCCGGCTATCGTTCTGACTTCAAAAAATACATCCAAAGCTTCTTTAACTAAATTTTTCTTAGCGTCCGGATGATGAACGGCCATAATTTGTTCCATGGTCTGGCGATCAGGGAAATTAATAAAATGAAAGAAACAGCGACGTAAAAAAGCATCCGGTAGCTCTTTTTCATTATTGCTGGTAATAATGATAATAGGGCGATTTTTAGCTTTAACGGTTTCGCCTGTTTCGTAAACGAAGAACTCCATTTTGTCGATTTCTACCAATAGGTCATTGGGAAATTCGATGTCGGCTTTATCTATTTCGTCAATAAGAAGAACGACCTGTTCTTCACTTTCAAAGGCTTCCCATAGTTTGCCTTTTTTAATGTAATTGTCGATGTCGTTGACATCGTTATCACCGAGTTGAGAATCTCGTAAACGCGACACTGCGTCATATTCATATAGGCCTTGTTGAGCTTTAGTTGTAGACTTGATGTGCCACTGAATGAGTCTTTTACCTAGTGAGCCTGCAACTTCTTCGGCCAACATGGTTTTGCCAGTGCCCGGTTCGCCTTTAATTAACAAAGGGCGTTGCAAAATGATCGAGGAGTTTACCGCTAGGCTTAGGTCATCCGTAGAAATATAATTATCGCTGCCACTAAATTGCATTTTTGTTGCCATGGTATAAGTAGTGTTTGTCCAGTCACTAATTATAATGTACGTGTCGCGAAAAACAGTTGAAATTGATGCATCAAGCAAACTTATTTGGCTCAAGCATGAGCCCTGAGAATTTGGCATTAGAAGATGCTGAAATAAGCTATGACTCTGGGTTTATTAATACAGCCACGGCTGACGATTGGTTCAAGCAGTTATTAGATGATACGCCGTGGGATCAAGACACAATAACTGTGTATGGTAAAAAGCATTTAACGCCGCGTTTGAGTTATTGGGTAGGTGAGCGCTGGATGGACTATTCCTATGCGCAACACACAATGACGCCTAAGCCCTGGACGCCGTTATTAGAGACAATAAAAGAGCAGGTAGAGCGTGCTAGTCAGACTCAATTTAATAGTGTGTTGATCAATTATTATCGCGATGGCCAGGATTCTAATGCCTGGCACAGTGATGACGAGCCAGAGCTCGGTGATAAACCTGTTATTGGTTCTCTAAGCCTCGGTGCCGCGCGCGATTTTCATTTGCGTCATAAGGCTAAAAAACAGACGCATAAAATGACCTTAGAGCCTGGGAGCTTATTAGTGATGAGTGGGAAAACGCAAGCATGTTGGCAGCACCAGGTTCCTAAGCGCGCGCTTGCTTTGCCAAGGATAAACCTGACTTTCAGAACGATTGTGCGGTTGAAATAGTTAGAGGCATAAAAAAACGCGCATTGCCTAATAAGCAATGCGCGTTTTTAAATCGGTCAAAAAGAGTCGTGTTGTATTAGAACTCTTTTGAGATGGTGAATACCACTCGACTGTCAGCTTCCTCTAAACCGTCTAGGTCGTCAGTGTCCCAGAAAGAAAGGTCTAAGCCAATACCACCAACTTCACCTGAAATACCGGCTTGGAAGTAGGTATAAGTATCAAAGTCACCATAAGTCGCGCCTAAAGACACGCCTGACTTGAAATCGTAACCATAGGTAAGTTCGATATTGTCGTCGCCTTCATCACCAGCGTAGAAAGTAAGTCCAAAACCAGCATAACTAATGCCCGCGTAGACCTCAGTGAAGTTAATGTCACTGGCGTTATCACCACCAAAATAGGTGTACTCAAGAACACCGACGTCTACGCCAAGGCCATTTTCAAACTCTTTACTCCAACCTGCATAGAAATCAACTTCTGTGCTTTCTGGGCCTTCGAAATCTACGCTTGAGCCCCATAGGCCGGCATAGAAACCTGAATCATGTGCGTAGTCGAAGCCACCTTGAATAGCTGGGTCTTCTAGGTTCTGTGATACGCCGCGCCATACATAGTCACTTGTCAATGCAACGTTGCCGCTTATTTGAGCGCTGCTTATTTGTGGTAATAGCGCACTAGAAAATGTGGCTAAAATTGCAATAGTCTTAATGTTTTTCATCGTGGTATCCAAAAAAGTCTATAAAAATAAAATTAAATCTTAATCTACGTCAATCGACGTGGATCAAACTGAGTTGCAAAATCCATTGTGAGTAAACTCTCAATGGTTTTCGTTTGGAGTCGGTCAGCCACCATTGGGCCGACAAATTCCGTCGATAGTAAGTGAAGTGCGCTTGCTACATCTGCGCATTCAGATTCAGAGATGTTGCTTGGTAGGGAAAGAGTTGCCCAGCTAGATTGTGCGTACTCCACCATCGCTTTTTGCACTTTACTATTGCCGGTGTACTCGATTTCGGTACAGGCTTGCGTGAAGTCATGAAAGTCGGCGGAGATAGCGCGCTCTACATGTTTTACGAAGTTAGCGCAAAACATTTTCGTGGCTTGTGAGTGTGGCGTACCCGCACGCACAATTTGGTCGGCTGATAGTTCGGCCTCATCTTGTACGCTTGCGCGTGAAAATGCTTCGCCTTGCATATAGCCAGGAACTTCTTCGAGTTCTTCGATAAGTTTCCCAGATGCGGCATGCAGGGCGATCATCAAACGTTTGCGTTCGCCGGTATCCAAACCTAGAAAGTTATTTATGACATCCACTACAGTAACAACATCAAAGGCATCATTGCCTGCCGTCGAAAGCCAGTGGGTGTAGGCATTCTGAATCGTAGTACGATCAGAAGTCATTCGGCGCAGTCCAGCATAGACCACGCGTTGATTAAGTGATGTTTCAGACGCAGACATAATAAATTAGCTCTTAGACAGTGTCAGACAGTTAAACGTCAGCCCGAGCATGGGTAATGACAAACTCGTTATAACCGATTTCTTTATGCTCACTGATGTCGAGCCCACGTTGTTCAAAACGCACCGGAACGCGCACTTGAATTAATTTATTCATAAGCGCGAACATGCTATACGAGACAGCCACGCCCCAAATAATGGCGACACTGATACCAATAAGTTGAGCTACTATACGTTCGAGGTTGAATAAATCACCTGAGTAAAATAAACCTGCCGCTAGTGTTCCCCATGCACCACAAAAACCGTGTACCGGAATAGCGCCCACTACATCGTCGATGCGCAAGCGTGTTAGAAAGTTGGATGATAATATTACTACTATCCCCGCGATGAAGGCGGTTAAACAGGCATAGGGCGCGCTTAAAGTACTAACTCCAGCCGTTACTGACACTAATCCACCCAGTGCTCCGTTCACAATTTGTACCGCATAGAAACCTTTCTTTGTAAGGGATAAGGCCAGAATTGCGCCAAAAATCCCAAATACGCCACTAAGGTGAGTGTTAATAAGAATTTGCCCAAGATTTGAAAAATCATCGGCCACCGCTCCACCGTTAAACCCGAACCAACCGAACCATAAAATAAATCCGCCTATAGCAACAAAGGGTAAGTTGTGGCCTGGAATATCATGGACTGCACCTTTACGACTATAGCGACCTGTGCGCGGCCCGATAAAAAGCAGTGCGCCTAGAGCGCACCATGCTCCGATTGAGTGAACAACGGTTGCGCCCGCAGCATCAACAAAGCCGAGTGCGGCCAGCCAGCCGTTATCGTTCCATGCCCAGCTACCAAAAATTGGGTATACCACCGAGGTAATAAGAAATGCACCACTAATGTAAGGCATGAAGCTGAATCGTTCGGCCACTGCACCTGATACGATTGTTGCCGCGGTAGCCGCGAACATCATTTGGTATAGTAAGTTTAGGTTATCGCCGCTGCCTGTATAGGCCGGGCTAAAATCCGTCAGGCCGATCCATCCGGTTTGGCTTATGCCAAACATAAATGCAAAGCCAAATACCCAATAGCCAATGGTGCCAAGCCCAATATCCGTAAAGTTTTTTAGGATTACGTTAATTGCATTTTTAGAACGTACCATACCGCCTTCTAACATTAAGAAGCCAGCTTGCATAAAGAGTACCAAAATACAGCAAATAGCGACCCAGATATCCTTACCAGTCGACAAAAAGCTTTGGTCGTCAGCGTAGGCTGTACCAGTCCCTAATACGCCAATTAACAGTGTTGCTATCACTGCAAGTGCGCGGGAATTGTTTCGAATAATAGCGTTCATGCTCTATTCCCCTAGATTAATAATTAAGTTGGCTTTAAAACGTCGCCACACAATTGGGATTAAATAAATATTAGCGTTTTGCATAACACCCAGGTCATCGCTTTTGCCTTTTAATACAATTGGCACAGACAGCATGAATTGTTCACCGAACTCACGTCGCGCATTGCCCGATATGGTGTTACTGATCTCACCCACTAAGTCCATCAATTTATTGTCTTGCGACGAAAGTAAACCTAACTCAGTCAATAGATGCACAAGCATCGTTTTAGGCGCAGTGAAAAATACTGAACCTTTGAAATTGCCTGAAATACCAATAATGCCGGTATAGTCATACAGGTTGGTGTTGATGTCTTTGATCAAGTAGGGCGTTCCTACTTGTGCTTCTTCTTTACTCACCGTAGTGAAATAATTGGTTACGTAGTCGACGAATACGCTTAAATTCTCTTCATTCATTAGGCTATATCCTCGATCAAATGCGCGACTGCGTCTTCTAATTCGTAATCAGTAAAGGGTTTACATACGAACCCATAAGCGCCTAAAGTCATTGCTTTAATCAAAGTGGCTTTATCAGCTAAGGCTGACACCACCAAAATTCTTACCGAGTCATCGATAGCGAGAATCGCCTGTATGGTTTCTATGCCATCCATTATCGGCATGGTGATGTCCATGGTTAAGATAGCTGGTTTAAGTTCTTTGAACTGTTCAACTGCCTCTGCCCCATTTTTAGCCGTTCCAACGATTTCAAATTCTTGGCTAAGTACGCCGTTGATTTTTTCCCGAATGACCTCGGAATCGTCCACGATCATAAATTTAATTGTTTCTCTGCTCATTAGAATGTTCCTAGGGCTTAATTGCTATGGGGGAAGCGTATAGTGAATTGACTGAAGCGCCCTAGTGCTGAACTTACCGAAATTGCGCCGCTTTGTTCTTTAACGCGCTTGAGTACTACATCTAGACCAACTCCGCGCCCACCATCTAGTGTGGCTTTGTCCAAGGTTGAAAAGCCTGGGTGGAATAACAAAGTAATGATTTTGTTCTTTTCCAAAGTTTCGGCTGTTTTCTTGGTGATGATGCCGCGTTCTACGGCTTTTTCTTTCACTAAGCTAGGGTTAATGCCCTGACCATTGTCACGATACTTTAAGGTATAGCCCTCATCTGTTTGTTCAAAAACAATATTAATGCCTATTTCTTCTTTCTTGCCTAGTTGTTGGCGTTGTTGTGCGCCTTCATAGCCATGAACGATGCTGTTTCGAATAAACTGAATAAGCGCGTCGTTAACAATGTCGGTTAAATTACTTGGTAAGCTGTCATCGCTTAGGCCGTCAAGGCTTAGTTCAACCGGTGTGTCATTGCGTTCACCAACCGTATTGCAAAGATTATGCAAAGTACTTTCTATTGTACTTAGATCAGCCTTGGTATCCGTTGAGGCTTCTTCAATTTGAACTGAATCGGTGTCAACTTGAGAATCCATTGTGGTCGAGATAACACTATCTTGATCGGTGTTGAGATCTGAACTCTCGTCGCTTAGATCAGTGCTTTGTTCGCTATTTACATCAATCTCATTCGCGATTGCGTTGATTCCAGCAAGTTCCGTTGCTAATTTTGTCCCAGAATCGCCTTTGGTAGTCATTGCTTCAGAAAACTTGCTGATCAAGTCGGTCATTCGATCCATTTCTGAATACAAGCCGCGCAGTTTAGTGATCGCCGGCAGTAAGTCTTTACCACTTAGAGAAGCGTCAGAACGTCGAATGTTTTCGAGTTCTTCCTCAAAGTCGTGCGCGCCGAATTCGAATTTGTGCAGGCCGAGTGCCGCTGCATCACCTTTTAACCTATGCGCATTAGAGATAATATCGACCAGTTTAGAGCGAATCTGACCATCACTGTGGCCACGTTCACTCAAGCGCTCATTGATTTGCTCTAAAGTTTCTGTTGAATGGCTGATGAACCCTTGGAGGCGATCATTATCAATGTGCAAAATGTTCATTAGTAGATCGACTTGTGCTTCTTGCTCTTCCTTGGTTTGCGCAAGCTGTTGCTCTAATTCTACCTGTCGAGTCACATCGGTTACTGAACCTAATAAGTGGCTAATTGCGCCATCAATAAGCACTCGCTTAAAGCGAAAATCTAGATAACGGTTTTCATATTGGCCGTCACGTCGAACTAAACTAATTTCAACGTTGTTAAGCGGGTTTAAATCTTCCACTAATTTTTCTTTTACTCGGTCTCCGAACAAGAGCTCTAAGTAATCTTTGGCGATACGAACATTTTCTTGGGTAACGTAACTAGATATGAAGTCGAAAAAATCGCCTTCCAATTCCCGCTCCAGTTTAAACATGCGTTTAAGCGAGGCTGATTGCTCAACACCAATTTGATGGTCGTTACCGAGTAGAAATAATCCCTCAGATACCGTATTCATGATGCCTTCAGTTTCACTTTTAGCAACAACAGCGGTTTCCTCGGCGTCTTGGCGGCGAGAAAACATGGGAACCATTAACGCGGCATAAAGCAACAAAGTTACAACCGCTGAAACAATCATCATGGTTGCCGCTAAACTTTTGCGTTTTTGGTGCTTGGCGCTTATTGTCTGGTTAAGTTGCTTTGCTTTAGCGAGAGCCTCAGTATTATTGCCGCCATCGATTGACGTAATGATGCTCGCAACATCGAAACTTTGCGGGTTTAAGTATTTATTGAGTTCAGGCAGAGTAAGCGTCTTATCTGCGACAACTATGTTGCCACCACCTTGTATTGCCGATAGCGCTGTTTTAGCTTGACTCGAGTCTCCAGCACTAACCCATTGCTCGACAGAACTAGCAACCAATCGATAGTCGCTGCTTTGAGACACGCGAATTTGCATCGCATAAGCAATAGCAAGAATGATCGCAAATGTGACAACAAATGCGGTCGTGGCGAAAAAGATTCCTCGGTCTTTTTTCGAACCAGAAAAAATATTCATTTTAACCCCTTCTAATAAATCTTAGTTATTTGTATTAATCCTAATTAAACGATTTATTTACCTGCAACCCGCAGCTTAATATACCATTGTCCGTTTATTATTAAGCCGAACTGGGAAGGGATACTATCGGCTGAAACTTATTTGTACAAGTGTATGGAGGATTTATATTACAAATATTCACATAAAACAAGTGTTTAGGTGCTTTACCTTAAGTATTAGGTCATGGTTTGGGCGTAGATAATGCGAATCTAACAAATTTGTACGCGCTGTTTACTTGTTTTCGAGATTTTTTGTTCCGTTACTGCGCGTCGTTATTGTCGCTTCGAGTAGATGTTTAACAAATGCATGTTGACTTGTTTTAGGGCTGAATTTTGGCTAATCGATTGTGGTGATTTTATTACGATTGTATTTAGCGTGTTGTTTAAAAGGAAAGCTTTTAACAGACTGTCCACAGCTGATATTGCGCATATCTTGAGATGCAGGTAATTCACGCGCTGTTTAGTAGGTTTAATTTAGGAAGTCTGTATACTGCGCCCCTTGAAAGGCGCCACATGAGCGCTTGCCTCGTTGATGTATTTTGTAAGGTATTTGCTTGTATAACCTTACCTTGTTGGAGCCCACATGTCAGACCCCACTACTTTTGCTGAACTCGGAATAAGCGAGCTAACACTGCGCGCTGTTTCTGAATTAGGTTACGAACAGCCTTCTCCAATCCAGGCCAAGAGTATCCCTGCCTTGCTTGAAGGGCGTGACCTGCTAGGGCAGGCGCAGACAGGTACTGGTAAAACTGCTGCCTTCGCTTTGCCTTTATTGAGCAAAATTGAAGCAAAAAAACGGGTGCCACAATTACTAATATTGACACCGACTCGTGAATTGGCTATTCAAGTTGCCGAGGCTTGTCAAAAGTATGCAAAATACATTAAAGGCTTAACTGTATTGCCGATTTACGGTGGTCAGTCTTATACGATTCAACTTAAGCAGTTGAATCGTGGTGCGCAGGTGGTGGTCGGCACACCAGGGCGTGTGATGGATCACATGCGTCGTAAAACGCTGTCTTTGGATAATTTAAGCACCATTGTTTTAGATGAAGCGGATGAGATGTTGAGAATGGGCTTTATTGACGATGTTAAATGGGTGCTTGAGCAAGCACCTGAAGAGCGCCAGATCGCGCTTTTCTCGGCCACTATGCCACGCGAGGTTAAAAAAGTAGCGGATAAGCATTTACGTGATCCGGTGCATATTCAAATCGCGGGCAAGACGGCTACCGCGTCTAATATTGTGCAGAGTTATTGGATAGTCCGTGGTACGCATAAACTGGACGCGATTACACGGATTCTAGAGAACGAAGAAACCGGCGGCGTTATTGTTTTTGTAAGAACTAAGAATGCCACAGTCGAATTGGCTGATAAGCTGTCTGCTAGAGGATTTAGGTCTGAGCCCCTAAACGGAGATATTCCACAAGCTAATCGTGAAAAAGTAGTGGCGCGCTTGCGCAGTGCTAAGCTTGACATCCTAGTTGCCACTGACGTGGTGGCGCGTGGCTTAGATGTAGAACGTATTAGTCATGTTATTAATTACGACGTGCCGCACGACACTGAGTCGTACATTCATCGTATTGGCCGAACTGGTCGAGCTGGGCGCAGTGGTATAGCGATTATATTTGTAGCGCCTCGAGAAAAACGTATGTTGTATGCGATAGAGCGTGCAACCAAGCAGAAGATTGAACCTATGGATTTGCCATCGGTTGACGACATTAATCAAAGTCGTGTGGCGCGTTTTAAATCGCGCGTAATGGAGGCTATTTCGGGCGAAAATCTTGATCTGTATTCACAAATTATCACTGAGTTACAAGCCGAAGAAGAAGTAAGTTCAGAGCAGATTGCAGCGGCGAGCGCCTACCTTGCACAAGGGGGGAATAGCCTGTTGTTAGACGAGCAAGTGACCAAGTTTGATGCTTCTTCAGAGCGAGGAGATCGCGTTCGTGAGCGTGAACGCAGGCCTCGCCAAGACAGTAAGCCAGTTCCTAATTTAAAGCCCGTTGCCTTAAAAGATTTTCCAGATTTGGAGATGGGTCGCTTCCTTATACATGTTGGCCACCGCCATCGCGTTAAGCCAGGAAGTATTGTTGGTTGTATTGCCAATGAAGCCGAATTAGAAAGTAAGTATATCGGCGAAATCGAAATACGAGAAGAATACTCGACGGTTGATCTGCCGGCTGATATGCCTAAGGACATTTTGTCGATCTTGAAGCGCGCACGAGTTTCTAATCGACCTTTGCGTATGGAGCCTTTTACCAAGGTGCCAAAAGGGGAAGGTTCGACGAGTTCGCGATCCGCGCCTAGTAAGTTACGCAACCCGAGTAAAGGTAAAGGCAAACGAACGCCAGACTCGAGCGGAGTACCCTCTAATGATGGGCCAAGCGGTAAAAAATCCTATAACTCACGTAAGTCAAATAAAGGTGCGAAGAAGAAATCAACTTCTGATTACGCCAAAAAGAAACAAGGCGAGCGGCGTAAAAGTAAATAAGCGTTTCCGCTTATTTACTTATTGCCATATAAAGTCTTTTTGTTGGCTTTCTTTTTTGAAGAATGATTGGCTTTATTTGAAGCACGGCGTGACTTGCGCTTAGGCGCACCGCTTTTTTCTGAGCGATTAGATTTTTGTCCTGATTTGTTCGAGCGCGGTTTGTCCGAGTTCTTGTTCTTTTTCGGTTTCTTCGGTTTTAGGTCTCTAAAGTCGCGTTTTGATTCTGGCAGCGCATTCAGGGGCTCGTAATTGTCCAGACTGTGTCTGGGAATGGTTTTTTTAATCAGGCGTTCGATGTCGACGAGCAATTTGAATTCATCGTGGCAGACTAAAGAAACGGCATGCCCACTTGCGCCAGCGCGACCAGTGCGTCCGATTCTATGAACATAGTCTTCTGGTACATTCGGTAAATCGAAATTAACCACATAGGGGAGTTGCTGTATATCGATGCCTCGCGCCGCGATATCGGTGGCCACCAGCACTTGCAGCTTGCCTCCTTTGAATTCTGCTAATGCTCTGGTACGTGCGCCTTGACTCTTATTGCCATGAATCGCCATTGCATTAATGCCTTTGCCTTCTAACTTAGATGCGAGGCGGTTAGCACCATGCTTGGTGCGCGAAAATACCAACACTTGAAACCAGTCGCGTTCTTTAATTAGGCGAGTCAAAATACGCGTTTTGTCGGACTTCTCAACTGCGATCAAACTTTGTTCAACCAAGTTGACGGTCGAATTAGGGGGCGTTACCGATACCTCGACTGGCTTATACAAAAATGAGCTTGCTAGCGCTCGAATTTCATTCGAAAAAGTAGCTGAAAATAATAAGGTTTGACGTTTCTTGGGCATCAATTTGACGATGCGTTTTATATCGTGAATAAACCCCATGTCGAGCATGCGGTCGGCTTCATCGAGTACCAATATTTCGAGTTTGTCGAGTACCAACCCTTTTTGATTATGTATGTCTAATAATCGTCCTGGTGTGGCAATAACGATGTCTGCGCCGCCACGTAATTGTTTCATTTGCGGGTTGATGCTGACGCCGCCAAAAACAACCACACTTTTGGTACGCGTACCTTTGCTATAACTTTTAACACTCGCTGCGACTTGAGCGGCTAATTCGCGCGTTGGCGTTAGTACTAATACGCGCACTGAATTGCCTTTCGTCTCAGGTTTAGGCGTGGCGGCTAAACGATGTAAGATAGGCAGGGTGAAGCCAGCGGTTTTACCGGTCCCTGTTTGTGCTGCAGCCAAAACATCTTTACCCTCAACCACATGCGGAATCGCCTTGGCTTGTATTGGCGATGGTTCGGTATAGCCTAGTTCTTCTAGATTATTGAGAAGGTTCTGATTTAAGCCTAAGTCTTTAAAGGACATAAGGTTGTCTGCCGTCTGTTCGTGAGTTTATAAGAGTTGCTAGCCAAGTCGGCCTACAGAGGCGGCGCAGATTACCTGAAAGACAGCAATAACACCACCAAAGAGCGCACGATACTCAAAACCAATCGTATGCCAATGTAGGTATAATTATGTCTAACTAATCATAATCCGCGACCCCAGGTCGTACTAAAAATGGCTCAACTAGTTCAACAGTATCAAGGTTATTTCGATTTGCTCGCGCAATACGGGCTTAGTTATTTCCTGAAATTAGTGTTTGCTCTACTGGTTTTTTTTATTGGTCGACGAATAGCCGCTTGGTTGGCCACTATGGCTGATAAGACACTTAGAACTCGTGATATAGATCAAGAGCTAATCGATTTTTCGCACAGTCTGATCTATTGGATTTTAATGTCACTGGTGATTGTTGCTGCACTCGCTCAGCTGGGTGTGCAAACGGCATCGTTGGTGGCATTACTGGGCGCCGCTGGGTTAGCAATTGGTCTTGCATTACAGGGTTCGCTATCAAACTTTGCTGCTGGCGTTCTTATTATTATGCTTCGCCCGTTTCGCGTTGATGAGTGGATAGATGCCGCTGGCGAATCAGGCAAAGTATGCAGTATTAAGATATTCACGACTGAATTGCGTACCGGTGACAATAAATGCGTCATTATTCCCAATGCACGCATTCTAGATAGTAACATCGTCAACCATTCCTCTACAGGTCGCCGTCGGGTCGATTTTGTATTTAGCATTGGCTATGGTGATGATTTGGATCAAGCTAAGCAGTTGATTGCGCAGTTGATAGATAAAGATGAGCGAATCTTAGATGATCCTGCGCCTACTATAGCGGTGCTTAAATTAGCGCAGAGCAGTGTTGATATTGCGGTTCGCCCGTGGACCAAAACGCAAGACTATTGGGATGTTTATTTTGATGTAACTGAAAACGTGAAAAAGTCGTTTGATGCAGCGGGAATTACCATTCCGTTCCCGCAACGCACTATCACTACTGTTGATGCTCAAATGGTGAAGTCTACAAGTTAATCACCGAGTCGCTGGTACGACTCGGCCATGTAACCGCTTATGTTTTACAGGCCTGAATCTTGTGCGTTTGGCTCGAGTTTGTCTTGCGTACGCAGCTCAAAATCACTGGCATCGTGACGCTCGCGCAATTGTCCTTCAGGCTCGCCCCAAGCTCGGTTGACCATACTTCCTCGTTGCACTGCTGGGCGCGCTGCGATTTGTTTTGTCCAGCGCATTAGATGAGTGTATTCATGAGCTTTTAAAAATTCAGCTGCTTCATAAACACGGTTTTCCATAACGCCGCCATACCATGGCCAGATCGCCATATCTGCGACACTGTAGTCTTGTCCCGCAATAAATTCATTGTTGGCTAATTGTTTATCCAGTACATCAAACTGACGTTTGACTTCCATGGTAAAACGATCAATACAGTATTCGATTTTGAACGGCGCATAACTATAAAAATGACCAAAGCCACCACCTAAATACGGTGCTGAACCCATTTGCCAAAACAGCCAATTAAGTGTTTCGACTCGCTGTGCTGGATCGCTGGGTATAAAGTGCCCAAATTTTTCTGCGAGATGCATCAAAATTGAGCCTGATTCAAACACTCGAAGCGGTTTATCGCCGCTGCGGTCGACCAGCGCAGGTATTTTTGAATTTGGGTTTATTTCTACAAAACCATTACTAAATTGATCGCCTTCGCCAATATTGATAAACCAGGCATCGTATTCCGCCTCTTTGATGCCCAGTGCGAGTAGCTCTTCGAGCAAAATGGTGATCTTCACACCGTTGGGAGTGGCGAGCGAATATAGCTGAAACGGGTGATCACCGACAGGAAGGTCTTTGTCGTGCGTAGCACCAGCAGTGGGGCGATTAATTTTGGCAAAGCGACCCCCGTTCTCCGAATTCCACTCCCATATTTTGGGAGGTTGATATTCCTGATTTTTGCTCATAGTAATGATTTTCCTCTAGCAAAGAGTTAGTGACTGATGGTTTGTGGGTTGAGGTTAGGGCAGAATTTGTTGGGTTCCATAGTGCTGTCTTTATTGCTGGCTTAATAAAGCGGCTCTAACACTATCACAAAAATCATCAATGTTGTCGATGTCACTCTCTCGCCATTCGGAATCGCTTATAGGGCGAAAGTCGGCTTCGTTTAATTCGTTATTAGCCAAACTTATGACTCTTTCCTGATAATCAAATGGTGTGTTAACTAGCCAGTGACCTCGGTCAAAATGACTGAGTACTTTTGCGCTTCTTTGCGCTGGGAAGAACTCGCCTTTCAAAGCAACAACGATCCCACCTTGACCTAACGCTTTGCCGATAGCGATAGGGTCGTTGTTAATAAAATTATCCAGCACTATTGTTTTGCTATTAAGGCTTAGAGCGTCATTGAATAAAAGGCGTTCACTGTTAATGCCCATCTTCGAGAACATGCGCTTTATGTTGTTTTGTATTGAAAGGGATTGGCAATCTAGGTGTAGCTTCCAATCCTCGAGTGAATTTAAAATGGTGCCCCAACTATTAAGTACCTGATCACTGATGCCTTGGTGGGTGCCACGCGCGGCTAAGGTATTGGTCGGCCATTCGGTGCCCACAGTTGTTGTACCTATATTCTTCTCGCTAAGACAAAACGGGAGCCTTTGGATGTGGTCCTCTATTAAGTTTACCGTATCTGCGGCATAGTCGCCTTCATGCGCCATCCAGCCGCATTGAATGCTTGCCAATTGCAACCCTAACGCACGCTGTCTTGTGCCGCGCCTTAGGCCGCAGACATCGATAAGCGCATCCACTCTATCATTTCGAACTCGTTGTGCGAACTGAGCATCACTAAGTTCGGCGGACTTTACAATAGTGACCTTGCTGTCGAATAACTCATCCTTGAAGTTTTCCTCTTGCCAATACACTATAACTTTGTAAAAGCGTTCGGAAAACGTATTGATGGTTGGCGCGATAGTCTGAGTTAGCCAGTGTTCAGGTATGTTACCAATATTAAAAGCCAAGGTGATCGGGCCATCCGCTTGTACTGTCCTGATAGGGTATTGTTTTTGCTTAGGAATGAAACGCTCTTGCCAATACCTTAACTCCAGTTTCAAGCCTACTTGGTCAAGTTTTTGGTTGGCTACGGCGTGGTGTATGTATTGAGCATGGCTTACAGCATGTGTGGGTCGTAAAAGGCGTACTCGGTTGAGTGCAATTAACGCTTCTTCTAAGCGTCCACTTACTATTAAACATTCGGCAAGTTGAAAGGCAGCACGATCATGATTAGCTTGTATGTCTAAGGCGCGTTCAAAGCCTTTAATTGCATCTTCAAGCTTGCCTGCTAAGCGCAGTGCTAAGCCTAAATTATATAACCATTGACCACGCTCACCGAATTGATTGATCAGTGAGCGTAATAAGGTGGCTGCCGCTGCAGGTTGATTGGCGTCGAGTTGAAGGCAGGCTTGGTTGTTTAGAATGAATAGAGAATTAGGGTTAAGTTTAGCTGCCTGCCCGCCTATTTGTCTTGCTTGTTCAAATTGCTTAGCTTTAAAAAGAGCGCTGAATTGTGTTGCATAAGCGCTCGCATTGTTTGGATCTTGTGCAAGGATCTCATCACTTAATTGCAATGATTCAGTGAGCTTGTTTTGACGTAAAGCACCGATGGCGAGCAAGGTTTTTTCATGTATTTGACTAGCCATTGGTTCGGCCTTCTTCTTTGTTTGGGGATGTGCATTTATCCAGCCAGCATTGTTTTACCGTGTACATGAAATCCTCCGCGAACTGTTGTTCGTTCATCAGTTCCGAATCGAGTAAACGTTTCCTTAGATCTTTATTTAGTTGGCTGCGCCTTGTTGGATCGTTTGCAAGCTGTTTAGCAGTATTGGCAAAACTTCCTAAGTCAGTTGCGCACAACTGCTCTAAGTTAACGCTGCTAAGAAGCAGAGAGCCTATCCGACTGGCCGAAGTTTCACCGCTAAATGTTATTACCGGCGTGCCCATCCACAACGCTTCGAAGGTTGTTGCCAAGCCGTTTACCGGGCTGGTATCGAGCGCAATATCAATGTCGTTATAGTGCGCAAGGTGGCGACTTGGGTTGGGATCGCTTGTTAAAAATAAAAGTCGTTCAGGGTCGATGCCTCGTTGTTTGAATTGCGAGCGATAGAAGTTTCTTGCCGATTCACTATTGAGCTGCTTGCGTTTTAAGCACAGCGTAGAATCAGCAACTAAGTGCAAGCAATTTGCCCAAGCGTCGATAGTTACGGGGCTGATTTTTGCGAGGCTATTAAACGAACCAAAGCGAAGTCCCGTTTTTGTTTCTGTTTTATCTATTTCAGGAGCCTGTAGTGGCTCACTAAATGTTAGAAAGTTGTGCGGCATACGTACCAGAGTTTCACTATGGTGTTCTTCACTAAGGCCGACGGGGTCGATTTGTCGATCTGTTAGGCGATAGTCGACTTGTTTTAAGCCAGTTGTGCTTAAGTAGGCTAGCCAGCTTATTTGTACGGGCGCTGCCCGTTGCGCGAAAATAGCTAAACGACTGCTAGAGTGGTGTCCGGTTAGATCAAATAGAATGTCAACTTGGTCCTCTTGTATTCGACTTACGAGAGCGTTGTTGGATAGGTGCTTGGTTTCTACAACGTTAACAGACGATTTTAGTCTTTTGTTGAAGATGCTAGTGTCGTTATACACGACTGTTTCACATTCCTGCGTATTAAGGTTCGCTAGCAAAGCGTTTAAGCACGGTAATACATTCGAGGAGTTAAGCTGGCTGGATACGAAACCCAGTTTTAAAGATTGTTTTTGGATTAAACGAGCGCTTTGCTCCTGCTGAGCATTAAAGTGACAAGCGTGTTGCCATAATTGACTTAACTGGTATTGATTTCGTTGCGTCGTGTGATTCGTAAAATTACTCCAAAACGCCAGTCGCGAGAGCAATACGCAATTTTTTGGTTCTAATGCGAGTGCCCGAGAGTAAGCGCTACACCCTTGATCTACGCGCCCAGTGCGACAATATAGTCGTGCTAATTGAGCATGCGATTGAGCGTGCAGTGGATCGAGCATTAGGGCGTGTTGTAAGGCAGATTCTGCTGCATCTATATCCCCTGCATTGCTTAGCGTGTAAGCGCGTTCACGATGTAAGGATACGAGTTTAGGACTTTCAGCGCAGAGTTTGCTAGTAATTTGTACTGCAGGTGCGTGTTCGCCTATTTCTGAGAGTATCAGTGCAATGTGCCGCAACAGATGCCGGAGCTCAGACTTTGATGGTTTTGAGCCCTCGTAGTTTAGGGTTTTAGCTAGAATATCGTTATGTAAGCGCTTGGCTAATGCCCCAGCATCTTTAAGCCGCGCGAGTTCTCGAAGGCACATGAGAATGTGTGTGTCACGCCACATACAGGCGGGTAGCTTGTCTAGTTCGACTAATGCTTGCTTGAATTCGCCGCGCTTAAGGCGTCGTTCGACATCGATGTTTTTGTTCAATGCAGTGCTGCTTTTTGTGCTCGGTTATGGTGCTTGATATGTGTCAATACACCTTGAGTTTTACATCACAGCCACTACTTGAAGCTGGGAGTTAAGTCTCGCTTTACGTATTTTTTCGGACTTTATCGTATTACCCTACCTACCCGTATGAAGTTTACACCGTGATGTCCGAGCTGCCAACTATAAGGGTCGTCATCTATAATAAAAGGCCTTTGTATGGCTAGCGATATTTATTTTCTTAGTAACTTAAGATTTGATTGAATCGTGTGGCATGGACTCCTACAATCAAAACACTTTTTTTGTGCCTGTGCGGAACTCCCCTTGTTCGACCAACTTAATAATCAACAACGCCTAGCGGTGCAAGAATGTGATCGTCCTATGCTGGTACTTGCTGGCGCGGGTAGTGGTAAGACGCGCGTAATTACCTACAAGATCGCGTGGTTGTTGGCGCGTAAGCAGGTAGACCCTCGGCATATTTTTGCTGTTACTTTTACTAATAAAGCCGCCAAGGAAATGAAGCAGCGCGTTACCGAGTTGCTTGATGCTACGAGCACCCAAGGTTTAACCATTTCAACCTTTCATAGTTTAGGAATGAGTTTGATCCGCGAGGAAGTTGACGCTGCTGGCTTAAAATCAGGCTTTAGTATCTTTGACCCGGCCGACTCTCTATATGTAGTCAGAGAATTGCTTAAAGCAGATTTGGATGACAATGGTTTGGTTGAGCGTGTAAGAAACCAAATTTCGGCTTGGAAAAACGCCATGTTAAGCCCAAGCCAAGCCGAGCAATTCGCCAGCAACGAGCCCAGTGGTGGTGCGGCGGCAAGAGTGTATGCCGATTATCAACGATATCTGCAAGCGTGTAATGCGGTTGATTTAGACGATTTATTGTATTTGCCGAATGAGATTTTACGAAAATTCGATACTGTGCGGAGTAAGTGGCAGGCAAGAGTGCGGTTTTTATTGGTAGATGAATATCAAGATACTAATGCTGCACAGTATTCTTTAGTAAAAACTTTGTTGGGCGGATCGCATGGTGGTGGATTAACTGCTGTTGGTGATGACGATCAGTCAATATATGCCTGGCGTGGGGCGCAGCCGGAAAATTTGGTCAACTTACAACAGGACTTTCCAGATTTAGAGTTGGTAAAACTTGAGCAGAATTATCGCTCTATGGGGCGAATATTGGCCTTAGCGAACCATGTAATACAACACAATCCACGTCCGTTTGAAAAAAACTTATGGAGTGAATTAGGTCATGGCGACAAAACCACGATTATCGCCGCTGAAACGGATGAACGTGAGGCCGAAAAAATAGTCGCGGCGTTAATGCAGCATCGTTTTCAGCATCAAACGCCCTATAAAGACTATGCTATTTTGTATCGAGGTAATCATCAGTCTCGCATTCTTGAAAAAAAGCTCAGGGAAATGCGAATCCCTTATTTTTTAAGCGGGGGTATGTCATTTTTTGATCGAGGTGAGATCAAAGATGTGATGGCCTATATGCGTCTCATTACTAACCCTCTTGATGATAATGCTTTTGTGCGCGCAATTAATACACCCCGACGAGGCGTTGGTGCGAGTTCATTAGAAGCATTGGCGAAAACCGCTCGCGCCAGTGAATGTAGCCTGACGTCGGCAATAGATAGTCCAAAATTACATTCAAATTTAGCGCCCAGTCGTCAAGGTTCACTGAAGCAGTTTAGCTATTGGCTTAGTGACTTACATGAGCGAGCTGGAAGCGAACCACCTTTAGATCTTATTGAGTCAGTGCTCGATGATATTGCATATCGAGATTGGATCGTTAAACAAAGTGCTAGTCCAGAACAAGCCGAGTCGCGTTGGAAAAATGTCAAAGACTTATTGGCTTGGGTTAAGTCGATAGCTGATCAAAGTGACGATAAAACCTTAATGGACGTGGTCGCTACTATTAGTTTGATGGGCATGCTCGATAAGGAAGACGAGCAAGATGACAATGTGGTGTCGTTAATGACGTTACATGCCTCAAAGGGTCTCGAATTTCCCCATGTCAGCATTGTTGGTATGGAAGAAGAGATTTTGCCTCATCGCAGCAGTATTGAAGACGACATGGTCGATGAAGAACGGCGACTTTTTTACGTTGGTATTACTCGTGCGCAACGTCAACTAACCTTAAGTTATGCGAACAAACGTAAGCGTTATGGTGAGGTTTTGGATTGCTCACCGAGCCGTTTTTTAGATGAGCTAGACCCAGAGCATATTGTTTGGGAAGAAAAGCTCGCTAAAGATCCAAAACATACTGAGGACGTTGGTGCTGCTCATTTGGCGGCGATGAGGGCTTTGCTTGGTTAATGGTAGGCTTGTTGACTCACGCCATATCATTGTCGTTGAAAATAAATCGACTTGTTTTCACCTATCGGTTGCGCAAAAGACTTGACACATCTGGTACAATCGCGACCCAAAATAAATTAGTGTATTGCCATCTATAAATTTACCTTGGCGAATGCGCAGAAAATTGTTTTCCAAATATAGGATCGGGCGATCACCCGATAATAGTGGGAGTTCCTAAATGGCTGAAATGAACATGGCAGACGGGCATGATTTCGACGAAGTCGAAAACCAGAAACGTCGTCGTTTTTTAACCGGTATTACCGCAGGTTTTGGTGCCCTTGGCGCCGCTGCCACGGTCACACCTTTTGTAATAAGCATGAGCCCCAGTGAACGAGCTAAGAATGCGGGTGCGCCGGTTCAGTATGACTTTTCCAAGATCGGAGTAGGTCAAATGGTAAAAGTCGAATGGCGCGGAAAACCTGTGGTTATCCTTAATCGCTCAACTGAAATGATGGCAGGATTGAACAAGATATCGGCGAGCCTCGCGGATGCGGATTCGGCCGCCAGTAATCAGCCAGTGTATGCTCAAAACGAGCAGCGAGCTGATGCCTCACGACCTGAATTGTTAGTGATGGAAGGTGTGTGTACTCATTTAGGCTGTTCGCCGGTTGAAAAACTCTCGATCGGGCCGGATCCACAAATGGGCGAGGACTCTCAGGGTGGATTTTTCTGCCCGTGTCATGGTTCAAAGTTTGATTTAGCGGGTCGTGTTTATAAAGACGTGCCAGCCACTACAAACATGCCAATACCTCCTTATAGCTTTGAAGGAAGTGTTATTACTATTGGTGAAGATGCTGGGAGGGTTTCGTAATGGCCATTCATCGTCATGATAATCACAAAAGCGCTAATGCGGCTATGGAGTGGGTGGACCGACGTCTACCGCTTACTAAGGTTTGGAATGAACATTTGGCTGATTATATAGCGCCAAAGAATTTTAATTTTTGGTACTACTTTGGTTCGCTTGCGATTTTGGTGCTAGTGATCCAATTGTTAACTGGTATTTTTCTTACCATGCACTACAAGCCAGATGCGGCCTTGGCTTTCGCCTCAGTTGAATACATCATGCGTGATGTGCCCGCTGGTTGGCTGATCCGGTACATGCATTCCACAGGCGCGTCGGCTTTCTTTGTTATTGTTTACTTGCATATGTTTCGCGGTGTCATCTATGGGTCACATCGCGAACCCCGTGAGCTCGTATGGTTGATTGGTTGCGTAATTTTCGTGGCTTTGATGGCTGAAGCCTTTATGGGGTATTTATTGCCGTGGGGCAATATGTCTTATTGGGGCGCGCAGGTGATCATCTCCTTGTTTGATGTGATACCGTATTTTGGTCCCACACTGACTGAATGGATCCGTGGTGACTTTGTAGTATCCGACGCCACTTTGAATCGCTTTTTTGCTTTCCACGTTATTTTGTTACCGCTGATTTTAGTGGCCTTAGTGTTCTTGCATTTGGTTGCTTTACATCAAGTTGGTTCTAATAATCCGGACGGTATCGACATTTACGATAATGTTGACGAAAATGGCAAGCCATTAGACGGCATCCCATTCCACCCTTACTACACGGTTAAAGACCTTGTCGGTGTAGGCGTGTTTTTGATGATTTATGTGGGCGTTATTTTCTTTGCCCCTGATTTAGGCGGAATCTTTCTAGAGAAAGATAACTTTGCGCCGGCCAATCCATTGCAAACACCGCCCGATATTGTGCCACTTTGGTACTTTACGCCGTTTTATTCTATCTTGCGGGCAAGCACCACTTCGCTATTACATTTCTTTGCATATGGAAGTCTTTTTGTTGGCATTTTGGCTGCCATCTTTGTGAAAAAAAGTGTGGTATGGAGAGTGGGTTTTATTGTTGCTAGCGTGATAGCTTTTTTTGTCTTCGAAAACACAACCGGTAAAGCTTGGGGTGTGATTTTGATGGGCGGCGCGATTGTTTGCTTCTTCTTGTTGCCTTGGTTAGACCGTTCGCCGGTCAAATCGATTCGTTACCGAAGTGCTCCGTTTAAGATTGCCTTAGGTTTTTTCTTAGTGGCGTTTGTGGTTCTCGGTGCCTTAGGTATGAATGCTCCGTCAGATTGTGTTGGCAATCCAGTCAGCAATCTAGGCAGTGTGCTTTATGGAATAGTGACGTTCTCATATGGTGACATGCCATGTAAGACGATGTTGGCTCAAGTCGGCACTGTTGTGTATTTTGCCTTCTTTATTTTGATGCCATGGTTTACTTCAATTGGTGAAACTAAACCATTGCCCGATCGTCTCACTTCATCAACACACTAATCAGCGCGTAGGAGATAAAGAACATGAAAAAAATGTATTTAGTAATTATCGCTGGTTTAATGACATTCAACTTGCAAGCTAATGCTGCAGGTGGTCATGGCGCTGCGGTTGATAACGTAAACGTTAATATGTCTGATAAAGCTTCGTTACAGCGTGGCGCTGCTCTATTTGTGAACTATTGTTTGTCGTGTCATAGCGCAAGCTATGCACGCTATAATCGCGTTGCAGAAGACTTGGAAATACCATTGTGGCGCCTCAAAGAAAATTTGATGTTTACGACTGAAAAAGAGGGTGATTTGATGATCACCACCATGTCGGTCGAAGATGCAAAAGACTGGTTTGGTGTGGCGCCGCCTGATCTGACTTTAGTGTCTCGTGTGCGTAAGCCAAACTGGGTGTATACCTATTTGCGTGCTTTCTACCAAGATGAAAGTAGCCCGAGTGGTTGGAATAACTCTTTGTTTGAAAATGTGGCTATGCCTCATGCTTTGTATGAATTGCAAGGTGTACAACGTTTGGTCGGGAAGGTTGAGGATGATGGTCATAGTGCAATAGATGCTCATGCAGCAGCGTCAACCACAGATAACCAGAAAGTAGTAGGTGACGCGGTATTTGAATTAGTTCACCCAGGGAAAATGTCGGCTGTTGAGTTTGACCAAGCAATGACCGACTTAACGGCATTTTTGGTGTATCTGGCTGAGCCAGCGCAACTTAAGCGGCATTCGATTGGTGTCTATACCATTCTGTTCCTTATTATTTTGACTCTGTTGTGCTACATGCTGAAAAAAGAATACTGGCGCGACGTTCATTAGTGGCTTAGCCCATATGTACTAAAACGTGAGCAAGCTTAAAAGGCTTGTCGCGGTTTTTTGTTTTAACTTATTTGAAACTTTAAGAAGAAAATTATGAATACTTTGGCTACTCGGCGCTCAATTATGACGTTGTACTCTGGAACTGATTGCGTGATGAGTCATGCCTGCCGCATTGTTCTGCAAGAAAAAGATATTGAATGCGAACTGGTATATACGGACCCGTCGGATACTTGCCAAGAGCTTGCCGAGTTTAATCCTTATTATGAAACACCGACCTTGGTTGATAGGGATTTAATTCTATACGATCCTTTTATTATTAATGAATATCTTGATGAACGCTTACCGCATCCTCCATTGATGCCAGTTGACCCAGTCTCACGAGCAAAGCAGCGCTTAATGATTATGCGATTAAATCGCGATTGGTTCGACTCTGTTCGTGCTCTACAAGCCGACAAAGGCGATAAAGACGCGCATAAAGTAATTCGTGATGGATTGATTGCGATTTCTCCTTTGTTCGAAGAACAGGATTACTCAATGGGTGAGGAATATTCTTTGGTAGATGTAATTCTTGCACCAATTTTATGGCGCTTGCCGGTGATGAATATCGTATTGCCTAAACAAGCTATCAAGGTCGAAGAATACAGTGAACGTTTATTTGCTCGACAAGCATTCCAAGATAGCTTGAGTGACATAGAGCGCGATTTACGGGGCTTCTAAGCGTTCTCTTATGGCTTCTACTAAACCTTATTTGCTGCGCGCTATTTTCGAATGGGCAGAAGATAATGGGTTTACACCTCAGGTGTTAGTGAATGTCGCCTTTGATAATGTGAAGGTTCCGCAGGCGCATGTGGTTGATGGGCAGATCGTATTAAATATAAGTTCTGCTGCGGTGCGCCTAGAGACAATGGATAACGAGTGTTTACGTTTTTCTGCGCGTTTTTCTGGTGTTGAAGAGAATATCTATTTACCGGTTGATTCGATTCTAGCTATTTTTGCACGCGAGAATTCACAAGGTATTTTCTTCGAGGATGTTGACGAGGATCCAGGCACTGATCCAGATCCAAGTAAGCCGACATCTAAAAATAAAAAAACTAAGCTTACTAAGTTAAAAACTAAAACCAAGCCTAAAAAGGATACGTCCCACTTAAAGATAATCAAATAAGAGTTTGCTTATTTTAGTATGGATCGAAAATAGGGCGGTTGAACGATGCTAGCTTAACCAAGAGTGACGGCGAAGTCCTCATGCCTGCATTTTTATTTCATTGATAATTAGAGTTGCTCTTCGGTATCTATACACATCCATGATTTCATGCGCTCGCCTCTGTCGTGCTCACCTATTGGCGACCACGCATAGCCTTGTGACAATTCAATGGTTTCTGCTTGGTCTACATTTGGGTGTTCGAACGACATCTCAGAGCCCGCCTCACAATTTTTCTTGCTGTACATCACGCAATATTTAAAACCGAACTGGGAAACCTTAAATACCCGAGATTTGAGAAGTAAATTTTGGCATCCCTCTCGTTTCGACTTGTGCTTGGTGAAACGCAAGCGTTGACTGATGCCATCTTTGTTTACCTTGTAGAGTCGAAGGTCTTGGCGTTTCTTTTTCTTTGCGGCTGATATGTCGGAGCTAGAAGTAAAGGCAATTAGCGATAAGCTTATTATTACCGGTGCCAATACTTTGGTGATGCGATTGGATCGATACCCATGATTGTTTACCAACGCCCAAGTCTCCATTTTGGAAGGTTTGGTTCCGATTCTAAATCGTTATCCGTGGCCTGAATCTTGCCATCCGAATCGTTGTCTTCAATGTATTGTTTGGAGCCAGATGAATGTTCTAGTTCTATCAAATAGCGTTGGCCGTTTTCTCGACGAGACTCCGTAATAGTGGCATCGCCCAAAATCCGGTTGATGCCAGTGGCGGGATCAGTCTGATCTTCGGTCTGAGCTGCTTGTGAGTCCGCGCTGATATTTTCCTGTGGCTCACCCTCAGTCGCTATTGGCTCGTTTGTTGGAATCTCGATGTCTGGCGGCGTCAGGGTTTCTGGAATTGCAGCCTCGCCTTTTGTTTCTTCGTCTAATGTAGGTGGTGGTGCCTGAGCAAACAGCGTAGGGCTCAGGCCAAGAAATGTTATTAGAAGTAAACTACGCATGATCAAGCCTCTTAAACCAATTTGGCTCATGTTATCATAAAAATATCTACGCACTGTCCAGTTTAAGGATTGTCAATCTACCCACTACACTATATTTATGCCGCACAAGACCTTAATTTTAATAGATGGCTCTTCCTTTTTGTTTAGAGCATTTTATGTGCCTCAATTAAAGAGGATGACGACATCCAGTGGGCAAGCGACAGGTGCTGTGTTTGGCACTATTAATATGATCAAAAGTCTTCAGGCGGAGTACGCTGAAGCTCAATTGGTCGCGATTTTTGATGCAAAGGGAAAAAATTTTCGGCATGAAATTTATCAAGACTACAAGGCCAATCGTCCGCCAATGCCCGATGAGTTACGCAGCCAGATTGAGTTTGTGCATCGAGCTGTCAGAGCATTGGGGATTCCATTGATTGTTGAGCCTGGGGTAGAGGCCGATGACGTGATTGGGACTTATGCAAAACTTGCTCAGCAGCGCGATCAGCAAGTATTGATTGCAAGCAGTGATAAAGATTTGGCTCAAGTGGTTTCACCTGCGGTGAAAATGGTTGATACCATGAAAAAGCTCGTTTTAGACGAAGCGGGTGTGCTTGAAAAATTTGGCGTTAGACCTGACCAGATTATCGATTACTTAGCGCTGATGGGTGATAGTTCAGACAACGTTCCTGGTGTGCCAAAAGTAGGGCCAAAGACCGCGGTTAAATGGCTTAATGAATATGGTTCTTTGGATGGAATCGTTGCCAATGCCGATAAAATTGGAGGTAAAGTAGGGGAGAATTTGCGTGACTTCATTCCCTATTTAGCCAGATCTAAAGATTTGGTGACAATACGTTGTGAGCTCGAATTAAGTGTACCCTTATCCGACTTAGAGCAAGCTGAAGTCGATAAAGAAGGACTGATTGATTTATTCCAAGCTCTGCAATTTAAGAAGTGGTTGGCCGAGCTTGGTCAAGATTTAGAGCCCGAGGCGGGCGAATTAGTGCCACCCGAATTCCAAGTAGGCCGCTACGAAACGATTTTAACTAAGGCAGACTTTAAACGTTGGCAAGAGCGTCTTACGCTAGCTGAAGGGTTTTGCTTTGACACTGAGACGACCTCGGTTGACGCGCAGCGTGCCGAATTAGTAGGACTCTCTTTTGCGATAGATTCTATGGAAGCCGCTTATCTTCCGGTTGCACACAGTTATGAAGGCGCGCCCGAGCAACTTGATCGAGATTGGGTGCTGGAGCAATTAAAGCCGATTTTTGAAAATTCGGAGATAGCAAAAATAGGCCAAAACCTTAAATACGACCTATCCATCATGGCGGCTTACGACATCGATGTACAAGGCCCTCTTTTTGACACAATGCTTCAGTCATATATTCTCGACAGTGTCGCCAATCGGCATGATATGGACACGCTTTCGCAGAAGTATCTTGGCCATAAGCCGGTGCCGTTTACCGAGGTGGCGGGTAAGGGAAAAGCCCAAGTAACTTTTGATAAAGTTGATTTGAAAATAGCTTCGCACTACGCTGCTGAAGATGCTGACGTTACTTTGCGTTTGCATCATGCGTTGATGCCTAAATTGATTGCCCAGCCACACTTGCATAAGCTCTACACTGCGTTGGAAATCCCTTTGCTAAAAGTGTTGTCTGATATTGAAGGCAATGGTGTGTTAATAGACGATACGATGCTGCTTCAGCAAAGTCAGCAACTATCAGCGCAGATGCATAGCCTCGAAACACGAGCCTATGATTTGGTCGGTAGTCAATTTAATATCGCGTCGCCCAAGCAAATACAAGAAATTTTATACGACAAAATGGGTTTGCCAGTACTTAAAAAGACACCAAAAGGAGCGCCGTCTACGGCTGAAGATGTCTTACAAGAATTAGCTGAAGAGCATGAACTGCCACAACTTATTTTGGCGCACCGCAGTGTTGGTAAATTGAAATCGACTTATACCGACAAACTACCGTTAATGATTAACCCGAAAACTTCTCGGGTACATACCTCTTATCATCAGGCGGTCGCGGCAACAGGTCGATTGTCGTCGAGCGACCCCAACCTGCAAAATATTCCGATTCGTAGCACAGAGGGTCGGCGGATCCGAGAAGCTTTTGTAGCCTCCGAAGGGCACACCATTTTAGCTGCGGATTACTCTCAGATTGAATTGCGTATTATGGCGCATTTATCCGAAGACCCTGCACTTGTCCATGCATTTGAAAATAACCTAGATGTGCATCGAAGTACCGCTTCGGAAATATTCGATGTGGCCTTAGACGAGGTAAGTGATGAGCAGCGGCGCCATTCAAAAGCGGTTAATTTCGGCCTTATATATGGTATGTCTGCTTTTGGTTTGGCCAAACAGTTGCGGGTTGATCGAAAGCAAGCGCAAGCTTATATTGATCAGTACTTTAGCCGATACCCTGGGGTAAAAGCTTATATGGAAAATACACGTGAATTTGCACGTGAAAACGGCTTCGTCGAAACGGTATTCGGGCGCCGATTATATCTTCCCGATATTCATGCTAAAAATCATAATATGCGTCAGTATGCAGAGCGGACTGCAATCAATGCACCGATGCAGGGAACCGCTGCTGACATTATTAAAATGGCTATGATCAAGGTGCATAATTATCTTATTTCTGCTGATGAGGATGCAAAAATCATCATGCAAGTACATGACGAATTAGTATTCGAGGTGGCCGAGAGTAAGGTTGAGAGTTTTAGCTCTATTGTTTGCGAAAAAATGCAAAATGTGGCGCAACTTAAAGTGCCATTGTTGGTCGACGCTGGTGTTGGTGAAAACTGGGCTTTAGCACACTAAATGGAGCCATTAGCTGCCTGACACTGGAGCCGGAATCGAGTAAAATGCCGATACTTTGAGTGCTGTCATCGATATGGACGACGCATACATGCTAAATAAATTGTTAACAACAAAAAATCTTTACGCCATAGCGGGTTTGCTTTTGCTGTGGTTGCTTATCTCGTGGTTGGGTGGCGGTGATTCGGCTGAACAGGTTTCTGCTCAACAAAGCCGTCTACAGCAGAACCAAGACGAGGATATGGTATCGTCTATTCAACCTATCACTGAAGGCCCTCTCGAGTTCGATGAAGCTCCAGTTAAAACCGCCCCTGTCAACACGATCACTATTGATACCAAACCTGATGTATTGGACGAAGCCGATAATAGATCCCTTCATGAAGGCTTCGAGCAAGCATTGGCTTCACAGGAATCAGGGCGAATCGACGAGGCAATTGATCGCTATCAAGCACTGATAGATAAGTTTCCTCGTGTGCCTGAAAATTATATTAATTTAGCCAATTTGTACGGTGTTAAGGGTGATTTGCAAACTGCTCGCACAACCTTAAAACAAGGTGTTGATGCGAATGAAAAAGCATCCGCTCTTGTTCAAAGCTTAGAAAGTGTGCACAGCGCACTTGCTAGCAGAGCGTATCGAAAGGCATTGGACGTTAATTCGCAAGAGCCGGCGAATGTAGCCATTGCTCTACCAATGGTGTTGGAATTACAAACAAGCCTAGATTTGCAAGATGAAGTTCAACGATTGAAAACGAGTATTTTGGCTGAAGCGGAATCGAGTGCAGGAACCAAAGAGTTGGTGTCTGATTATCTTGGACAAATACAGTCATTGAATGATCAGCTAAGCGCGGAAAAACAGAACGCACTGACTGCTGATGCCGCCAAGCTTGAACAAATAAGTTCACTAACACAAAGTTTAGCTCAGTCGGAGGAAGCTCTAGCCGTGGCCCAAGCTGCTGAGCGCGAAGCTCTAGCCCGCGTTGTTCGCGCCGAGCAAAATGCCAAAATCCAAATTGAGCAGGCTAATATAGAAGTAATTAGCTTAAAGGCTGAGTTGGAGCAGCAACAAGTCGCTTTGTTGACAGCACAAAATCAACAGGAGCGAGAGCAACAAACGTTGCTAGCTACGCGTGAGAAAGAGCGTCAAGAAGAGCTTATTAATACGCAAGCGACAGCGAGTAAGCCTCTCATCTCTGATGTTCAAGAACAACAAGCGATAGCACGCGTTAAAAGTTGGGCAAAAGCTTGGTCGGATCAAAATGTTGACACTTATGTTGATCACTATGTTGATACCTATTCGCCCGAATCGGCTGGAAGTCGTGAAGTGTGGTTAGACCAACGCCGTGTCCGCCTTACCAATAAAAAGTTCATTAACGTCGGGGTAAGTAGTTTTACTGTATCAGACTTAGGTGAACAATTTTCAGTAAGGTTTCGACAGCACTATAAGTCTGATGTTATTGATGATGTGATCTTCAAGCGTTTAGTATTCACTAAAAATGCGAGTGATGATTGGTCGATTTCAAAAATAGTCGGTGAACGAGTTGTTCCTCCAAATTAATGATTAAGGCGTTTTCAATCAGTGTTTTACTTTTTTGTATGGTTTGTGGGTCATGCTTGCAGCATGCGCGCGCTCAATCAGAACTGCTTAGCAATTTGCATGCTTCAGATGCGAATGGTGGTTATGAGCCCGAAGTTTTAAAAATCATCGAAACTTTGCAAGCTGGTCGTTTGGAAGACGCATTAGTAAAAGCGGATGCGCATTTAATTAGATTTCCCAAAAGCCAAATTGGTCATTTATTACGAGCCGATATACTACAAAGCATGGCCACCGGATTGAGTGATATTGGTGCTCAATCAGCTCTGCCCGACACTAATCTTAATGGCCTAAAGCATCAACTTCGGAATCGTTGGATTCACAAGGCATACCAAGACCAAGAAAGTCATACAAAAGTTCCTTCTAGTTTGCTAGAACTAGGTGAACATCCTTATGTATTGGTGGCAGACATGCCGAATGGGCGCTTATATGTCTACCAAAATATCAATGGCGAGCCACGTTTAATTAAAGATTACTATCTAACTGTTGGTTCAGAAGGTTATGGAAAACAGGTTGAAGGCGATAATAAAACGCCGGTGGGCGTATATGAGATAAATGATTTTATTGAAGGTAAAAAGTTGCCTGATCTTTATGGTAAAGGCGCGTTCCCAGTTAATTATCCGAACCGGTTTGACCGTTATTTAAAGCGCACCGGTTATGGCATTTGGTTGCATGGTACACCGTCTGATACCTACGCTCGATCGCCCTGGGCTAGTGAAGGTTGCTTTGTGCTTAGTAATGACGACTTGTTGGATATTAGCAAGTATGTGAGTGCTGAAAAGCGTACACCAGTGGTTCTTAGTGATGAGATTGAGTGGTTGGCCGCGGATGAGCTTAAACAACGTCGGGCTCGTTATTTAGCCGTCATAGAAAAGTGGAGAGCGGATTGGGAAAGTCTTGATATTGAGGCTTTGGCCGCCAATTATACGAAACGAGATTTTAATTTCGGTAAAGGTGATTTTAATACTTGGTTAAAGCGTAAAAAAGAAATTAGTGTCAATAAAACGTTTGTGCAAGTTCAAATTAAGATTGATAGTTTGTTTACTTATCCGGGTGATGACAATCTGTTTGTTGTGAAGTTTAGACAGAATTATTTAAGTAATAATTTCTCGTCCGCGGCTGATAAATTGCAGTATTGGAAACGTGGTTCAGATGGAGCATGGAAAATTATTTACGAAGGATAGTAAGCGTTTTTCATTTTAATAAAAGTGTATATGCCTTTTATACACGCAGATTGTGATCTTGAATTAGCCGTTTAATTCGTTTCGTTTTGTGCGATTTTAGATCCAACCGTACGGTCCAGCCACGTTACGATATCTTCCCATATTTTTGTCGATTCTGATTCACTCGGCATTATCCACGAGTGTGGTAATTCGAGTGTGATCACGGGGATGTTCCGATTTATTCCTGCGTAATTTCCAAGTGAGCCTGGATAAGTGCCTAGTAAATTCAAATGCAGCTTGCCGAGACTTTTAGGTGCGCTTTTAAGAACGTGAGAGTCAAAATCAACGATTCCGTAGGGTGCGTGTACGGCAATAATTGCGTCAGGTTTAAACAAGTTAATTTCATCGATTAAAAATTGCACTTCAGGCTCGCTGCCAGCTTTGTCCCCAGGGAATTTACGTGCATTTCTGCTGCCTTTGGTTTGCCAGTATTCGTGCGCGAGTCTCGTCCAATCATCTGACGGTAAATTTCGGTTTAGGTCTACCCCATTTTGATTAGTGCGGGTAGCTTTACTTTTGAGCACACCATCCGGGTTCATCATAGGCACCATATGCCAGTGAAACCGTCCGCTGTGATGTTGATTTAGCTTTTCGATCCATCGAAACATGATGCTTACCGATGTTAATTCGTCACCATGTGTACCGCCAATCACCAGCACTCGTCCTTTTGGGGATATATTGTCTATAGGCGGAAATTCGCGCATTAGAATCGGAAATTGAGACACCGATAAGCAGCCAGTTTGATTGAGCTTGGCAGCAACACATAATTCATAGCTTACGCTGGCGAGTCGTTTCGAAATTTTCTCGCATTCTCGATTGGCTTGATAATCCGGCAGTTCCTTATTTAAGCAAAACATTTCGGGTTCTGCTTGCTCTACGTTTTGTTTTTGTTCGGTATCATCTTCAATGCTAGCGAAACCTAGATCTTCGATTAATTGTGATTGTTCTGTAACAGTCGTGTTGTGCTTTTGATCATCGGCTACCGCGTTTTCTATACTGGTTCCAGAGCCAGCTATGTTGTCGTCGTCGATTTTGTCAACGTTCCTTTGAGACGATTCTTGGTTGCAAGCGGATATAGTGAGTAAGGCAAATGCCAGTAAACCGTAAGATCTAATTCTCTTAGTTACATTTGCCACTTGAGTTGAACCTGCATGTCTTGCAAAGACCTTATCCTAATTTGTATGTTTTGATTATAGGCTATATGGGAAAGGAAAACGAAGCATGATTAAGTTCGAGGTAAACAAGTTCCGCAAAGTTCTAGTTAAATCAAGCTTAAACAAAAATTAAAACAAGCTAAAACTGTGATGGTTTGGAATTTTAAACGAAAAAAATGCCTAGGCGCATTCAATATGGCGTCCGCATTGAAGAGAATGTAAATTACTCAGTGATGACAATATTTAAAATCGTTCGATTCTGCTCGATTCTTGGGCCCTTCCTTTGTAAAACGAAAGATGCCCGAGACAGGCCAAAATACCGTGTGTGAGGTATTCTAAGGGGATGTCGTTTGGGGGGACTACCTGTCTCGGACAATTCTTGCGCTATTTAAAAATAGCTTTGTCTCTATTATCAATCGTTTTAACGTTCATCGGTTTATAAGTGCCGATGTGTTAAAACCAACTTGTCAAAAATCGATTTTAATCAGCTGTGCGTACAGTAGTCGAATATTCAAGTAATTTCAATCTAATTTATAATCAAAAGTGATAGTATTTTTTATGTCAGCCATTCGTTCATTTGTTGGCGTACTATTTCAATTGATAGACTGTGTTGGGTAGAAAACGATTCCACTGCAAATTGTCCTTCATAGTTGCTAACCTCTTTTTCGACCTTAGCGCAGGTGTCCTTTATCTTTGCACGTTTTAGCTTATCGGCCTTGGTCAGTAATATTTGAGTGGGCAATTGAGATTTTGATGCCCAAGCTAACATTTGTTGATCCAGTGTCGTTAAGGGGTGGCGAATATCCATTAAAAGTACTAATACGATTAGGTTTTCACGACTCGATAGGTACGCTTGGATGTTTTTTTGCCAGCGTTCTTTAACCTTCAATGGTACCTGTGCAAAGCCGTATCCAGGTAAATCCACCAATCGCGCATTATCGCCAAGCGAAAAAAAATTTATTTCTTGCGTGCGTCCAGGAACTTTAGACGTTCTTGCCAGTTTCCGGCGCCGACATATTGCATTTATCGCGCTTGATTTACCGACATTTGAACGTCCGGCAAAAGCCACTTCGGGTTTTTCGTCCTTTGGGAATTGTTCTGGCGCTGCGGCTCCTAAAATGAATTCAGGATTCCAAAATATCTCTGGAAATTGCTTCTTATTTTCTGGCTGATCCGACATTCGCGCAGTGTATCAAAAAAGCCACCTTACATGTTTGTACAGTTTTTAAAAAAGCAGGCTTAGATTTGCATCTAAACGAGTTAGCAGCCTTGAGGCACACCTACTAGCATGATATAAAACGCCCTCTGCGAGTGCTGCCGCTCTCGCTCGGTTTATGAGACTTTAATGATCTTTACTACGATGATGAAAAAATTGTTTTTATGTGCTGTAACGATATTGCTTGGCTTTGGCTTAAATGCGGCTGCATTGGCCGCTGGGGATGCTGAAGCTGGAAAGGAAAAGGCCGCCGTATGTGCCGCTTGCCATGGAATAGAAGGTATTAGTGCTATACCGGTAAATCCGAATTTGGCAGGACAGGTTCCTGGCTATATTGCAGCGCAATTAGCTGCGTTTAAGTCTGGTGATCGTACAAACGCGATAATGGCGGGTCAAGCTGCGGCGCTTAGTGAGAAAGATATGGCGGATTTAGATGCTTTTTATTCGTCTATTGCACCAAATGTAAAAATTAGTCTTACAGAGGCTGATGCCGAAATGGCCGAGCGCGGAGCTAGGATTTATCAAGGAGGTTTTGCTGATCGAGGTATTGCCGCTTGTATGAGTTGTCATGGGCCGAGTGGTCACGGCATTCCAAAAAATTTCCCACGTGTATCAGCACAACATAAAGAATATCTAGAACAACAATTGCTCCTATATAAAAGCGGTGAGCGTGTTGGTTATAACAACATCATGTCGAGCATTGCCTTCGGCTTGTCGGAACAGCAAATTAAAGAGCTAGCGGCTTATATGGCTGGTCTAGAGTAAAAAGATCTGGAATACAGAGAAGAGCGGCCCTAATGCCGCTCTTTTTTTTGCCCATCAGTTAGGCGAGCCTAATTATTTATAGCTTTGCCTCTATAGAATAATTGGATGTTATGCTGCACCACCTCAAACAACACATAATAATGTACTGATGGATAAAGATTGGCTCTTATCACTTGATCCTAAAACTATTGTCGTTGTTCCAACAAATAGTTTGGCTCATCACGTTGCTGAGCTATATTCTGAGGTTCAGTTAGAGCAAGGAAAGGATGTTTGGCATAGCCCGAATGTGTTGGTTTGGTCCGATTTTATTAAAAGCTTATGGAGTAGTAACCGTCAAGCAGACAGCGTTTCTGTGTTATTGAGTCCATCTCAGAGTGATTTTTTGTGGACAAAAATTATCGAACAATCAGCGCGCAAAGACGAGCAACTGCTTTTATTAAATGTGCCACAGACTGTTCGCGCGGTACGCTCAAGCTGGCAGAAAATGTACGACTGGTGTATCGATGAGCATAATCTTGAAGCTGAATTAGGCGACGATAATAAGCAATTATTAATATGGTTCGAGGCATATAGGGCCGAGCTTAGCAAACGTAATTTAGTCGATCTGGCTCAATTGCCAAGTTTATTATTTGAGTCTGTTCTTGAGTTCGATTTCACAAAATTGCAGTGGTTTTCCTATGACCTGATAACCCGAGCTCAAGAGCGTATTACTGAAACTCTTGAGCAACAGGGTGTGGCTGTGGATAAGGCGCGACCTATGGCACAAGGTACTTGTTTTGCTAAGCATGTTTATAACGATGAACGATCTGAAATTATTGCGATCTTTGAACAGGCGCGTCGTCAGTTGCTTGATATGCCGAACCAAAAAATGGCGATTGTTATTCCCGACTTGCAACATCGTTATCAAGAGGTAGAGGAAATCGCACGTGATGTTTTTTATCCGCATTACTCACCTTTAGAGGTAAGGCAAAACGGTGCCGCATATCGTTTTAGCTTAGGGCATCCATTGCTCGATTTAGCACCAATCAATACAGCATTATGTCTTATTGATTTACTGCGTGGCGCTATCAGTTTGTCTGACCTTAAACTTTTGTTTCGCAGCGTTTACATTAGCAAGTTCTCAGATAGTGCTCGAGCCGATAGCGTGTCTGACGATAGCAGTAAGATAATCAATAGGAAATCGTTATTACGTTGGCTGGGTGAGCAACGAGTACATCGTTTAAGTCTGTCTAAGCTTAAATCGTTATATGAACAGAGCACTCACCAATCACCAGACTTTATAGAATTTTTACAGCACGCATTAAGCCTACAAGAACAAGTTCATGCTCAGCTAAGTGAGGCGAAAGAAGTACATGGCTTTGCTTCACTAAGTTTCTCTGATTGGCAAAAAACGTTTGATGATTGGTTGTCTTTGTGGGGCTGGAGTACGGCGGTAAATGCCGATCAGCCAAGTAGCCACGAGTATCAATTACAACAACGCTGGAACGCGGTGAATGAACAGTTAATTGGCTTAGGCATGTTACAAAAAACTGCTGGCTTCGCACGCGTTATCGACTTGTTTAAAAAATCCTTGAACGAGACTCTTTTTCTGCCTAAAGCGAGTTCTGCCCCTATTATCGTGTCCGGAGCTCTAGAAGCAATTGGCCGACAAGTTGATCGATTGTTTATTATTGGTATGCACCAGGATTTCCCCAAACCTGTTGCCTTAGATGCGTTTATATCGAAGCGGGTTTTGGCTCAGCATGGTCATCCTCATGCAAGTGTTGAAAAGAATTTCGATTATCAAAAACAGGTTATTGGCAACTTACTAAACTGTGCGGACGAGTACCAACTTAGTTATGCAAGAGCGAGTGAAAGTACTCCAGATATAGAGCGTGTTGCTTCACCTCTTTTTGAGCAAAGCGGATGGCAGCACCAAATTGATGGTAAACAAGCCTTGCCTATAGTGACAATGGAAAGCTACCAAGATTCCCAGGGCCCTGTTCTTGCTAAGTCCGAGTTGGTGCGCGGAGGGGCTCGAATTTTTGAAAATCAATCAAACTGCGCGTTTCGAGCTTTTGCGAGTCATCGACTGCGTCTACGCGCAGAGCAAGAAGTTGATTTCGGCTTAGATGCCTTAGATCGAGGCAATATAGTTCATCATTTGTTGGACACCCTTTGGGGAGACTTAAAGAGCCAAGAGGCATTGTCGCATTACTCTGACGACAAGCTCAAAAATCTAATTGAGAAACATATAAGGCGTGCTATAGAGACCAATGCTTTAGAACTTGTGGATGAAAAGTTAAGTCTGTTAAAGCACGAATGTGGGCGTTTAAAGCACCTGCTGTTTGAATGGATGCAATCTGAATTAAATCGCCCGCACGCATTTAAAGTAGTCTCTCGCGAAGTTAAAGGTGAGTCGCAACTAGGCGGCGTACCGTATCGCTATATTATAGATCGCATTGATGAACTGCCCGATGGACGTCTTCTCGTTATTGATTACAAAACTGGCAGTGTGAGTCGCAATGATTGGATTGGCGAACGCATTAAAAGCCCTCAACTGCCGCTCTATGCACTGAGTATTGACGAGCTAGATAGTGAAAAAAAGTTGGCGGGAATTAGTTTCGCCAAAATAAAGCGTTGGTCTTGTGCTTACGAAGAACTTGCTGAGGATGGGGTGTTTCGAGCAAGTACTAAACAAACCCAAGTTCGAGCTGATCTATGGCGCCAAGAGAGTGCGACTTGGCAAGATAAATTCGAGGCCTTGGCTCAAGAGTTTCAAGCGGGGCATGCGCAGGTTAACCCAATCGAAAAGGCGACCTGTAACTATTGTGAGTTTAGCGCTTTGTGTCGCGTGACTCAGTTGCGTGGGGCGACGCAATGACAAATACTAATGTGATTCATGATCTAGCCGCTCGCCAAGCGGCTTTGGATCCACTGAGATCGTTTATTGTTCAAGCTCCCGCAGGCTCTGGAAAAACCGGATTGTTGGTTTATCGATATCTCACTTTACTCGCGCGAGTAGAGCAGCCTCAAGCCGTTCTTGCTATTACATTTACGCGTAAAGCGACGGCTGAAATGCGTGAGCGATTATTGGATCTATTGCACAAAGCGAAAAAAGGCAAACCAAGTCATAATGCTTTTGAGCAACAAGGTATTGATCTCGCTAATGCAGTGCTAAAGCAAGATGAACGTTTTGGATGGCGTTTATTAGAAACACCTCATCAGCTCTCAATTCTCACGATCGATGCGTTCAGCGCGCGGCTTAGTGCCAGTATGCCTTGGTTAAGTCGTTTGGGTGATCGCCCGCGACCCAGTGATGATGCCTCTAGTCATTATGCGATTGCGGTAGACAATGTCTTACGAGAGCTGCTTAAACCGCAAAGTCCTATTGCGCCATCATTAAATTTAGTTCTGACTGAGCTCGATTACGATTACAACAAGGCGCGACGATTGTTTAGTGCTATGTTGGCGAAGCGCGATCAATGGCTTCGTCACTTATTTGCTAATGACTTGGCCGCGATGCGCGCCGAAATTGAAAAAGCTTGGTCAGAATTATTTCGCAAATATATCGCCGAGGTAGAGGCGAAGCTCAGCAACCAAGAGCTACTAGATTTGATCAGCCTAGGCCAGCATGCGGCGAGCAATCTGCTAGATCAAGGTTGTCACACATCCTTAATTGATCTTTGTGATATAGATGAAAAGCCAAGCGCTATTAAACACTGGTGTGCCTTGTCTGAGCTTTGCTTAACGCAAGCTGGCCAATGGCGTAAACGACTGACTAAAAACGAGGGCTTTGAGGCAGGTAGCTTAGAGAAGGAAGAGATGTTGGCTTTGCTTCAGAGTTTTAATAGTGAGTCTGATTTACTAGAAGCGCTACGCTTAATTCGGCTGTTGCCGGAGCCTGTTTACAAAGACAGTGACTGGCAACAGCTGTTGGCGCTTGAAGTTGTTTTAAAAACCCTAGCGGCCGAATTGCAACTGCGTTTTCGTGCCACTGGAGAATGTGATCATAGTGAAGTTACGCAGCGTGCAAACTTCGCATTAAATGAACTAGGAGCGTCTGACTTGAGTCTGCGGCTTGATGCTGATATTCGCCATATTTTGGTCGACGAATTTCAAGATACGTCTTATGGGCAAATTGATTTACTTAAAAAGTTAACGCAAAGCTGGCACGAAGACCGAACTTTGTTCTTGGTGGGCGATCCTATGCAGTCCATATATCGTTTTCGCGAAGCTGAGGTAAGCTTATTTTTGCAAGTAGCTAATAATAAGAAAACGAAGGTTTTACCCCAAATTGAAATCGATTATCTTTCTTTGAATCAGAATTTTCGCTCAAGCGCCGACTTAGTTGACTGGTTTAATTCTAGCTTTAGCGTCGGTTTTCCTAAAAGGAATGACGTTCTTAACGGCGCTATCTCTTACATAGAAGCTAAGTCATCTAAAGCAAGCGAGAGTGCAGCAGTGCAAACTTTGCTTAGTGAAACAAGGGAAGCAGAAGCGCAGCTTATTTGTCAGCAAATTACCGAGGCGATCGCAAGCCTACCGAATGAGCGAGCTAAGGTTGCTGTTTTGGTACGTAGTCGATCCCAGTTAGAAACCTTGCTTCCGTCTATTCGTGAAGCGGGAATCGATTACATGGGCATTGATATAGAGTTGCTAAAAGACATGCCCGCGATTAAAGATGTCGTTAGTTTAGCCAAGGCCATATGCCGAGCCGATGATCGAATCGCTTGGTTGTCTTTGTTACGCAGTCCTTGGCTCGGCCTAGATTTACATCAACTGCAATCTTTGAGTTCTAATTTTCCCAAACGAGATTCGCAAAACGTGACTTATGACACCGCGTTGTTGGATGTCTTAGAGTCACAAGCATCTGAGTTGTTCGGTGATAAGCCAAATAAGAAAAAACAGATCCATCGGTTTGTTTCAATTATTCGCCAAGCGCAATCTGAATATCAGCAAATTGGTTTGGCTCAAGTCTGTCGTTGGGCTTGGCAGCAATTAGGTGGTCGCGAAAGTTTGATGAACGCATCACTTAAAGATCTAGAAACTGTCTTTGGATTAATCGAGGGGCTGGAGAAAGGCAATGATTTGCCGTCTTTAGATGCCTTAGATCAGGGTTTAGAAGGCTTGTTTGCGCAAGCGAATTCTAATGCACACAAGGCCAAGCTCGTTATTTCTACTATGCATAAAGCGAAAGGCCTGCAATATCACACTGTCATTCTTCCTGGCTTAGCAAATAAACCTCGAGCCGACTCTAAAGATCTAATGATGTGGGCTGAGTCCCAAAACCAACAAGGTCAGCCGCAGTTGTATTTGGCACCATTGCTGGCGGAACACGATGCAGGGAAACATTTTGAGTTTTTACGCGCGCTAGAGTCAAAACGCAGTCAGTTTGAAACGGCTCGATTATTGTATGTGGCAAGCACTCGAGCAGAACAGCGTTTGATTCTTAGTGCGAGTTTAGAACGCGATAAAAAAAATGAGGAGCGCCCGAAAAAACCAGACAAAAGATCTTTGTTGGCTTGTATCTGGCCAGCTGTGGAAGATGATTTTAAGTATATTGATAATTTTCAAATCCAGAGTGCTGAGATTCAAGACTTAGATCAAACTTTATACCGATTGCCTAGCACTCATGTGCCGCAGTTTGCTAGCGCGATTGACTGGCAACCGCAGACGCAACTCGGCGCGAGTGAGGCACAGAATCTTGAACAGCTTGAGTTTGACTGGGCGACTCAGACGGCCGCGGCAGTAGGATTGGTTTTGCATGAGCTGTTCGAGTTTCATACGAATTCTATTTTGAATCTGTCGCTAAGCGCTGAGCTAAAGGCTCGTTGGCGTGATCAATTGCGTACTCTGCTTGTTCCCTCTGATCGGCTAGAGCAAGCTGTGCGGCGTATTGCGCAGGCAATAGAAAATGTGCAACAAGATGAGCAAGCGCATTTCATTTTTAAAGACTACCCCGATGCTAAGAACGAAATGAGTTTGTCTGTATTTGAGAATGGTCAAGTCAAACCTTATAGGCTGGATAGAACATTTACGGATGAACAAGGAACGCGTTGGATAATAGATTATAAAAGTACCGCGAGTCGCGACCCAGATCCCGTTGCCTTTGCTCAGCAACAAGTGCAAGAGCGGCATAAATCGCAACTTGAGCATTATGGTAATTTATTTAATCAGCTTAATAAAAGCACTGGCGTTACACAGCCTATACGCCTCGCTGTATACTTCCCCTTACTAAAACAATTGGTGCATTGGTCATTGCCAGCATCAACATGATACAGATTAAGTCATTTTAAATTCATGAACAAAGTAAAACTCGGAAGTAGCTCGTTGATGGTTAGCGAAGTCTGTCTTGGCTCTATGACTTGGGGCATTCAGAATAGTCTTGAAGAAGCAGTCGAGCAGATCGACCATGCATTAGAATGCGGTATTAATTTTATAGATACTGCTGAGATGTATCCAATCCCGCCGAACAAAGAAACTTATGGGGATACGGAACGAATAATTGGTAAATGGCTTGGCAATAATAAAGAAAAGCGTCAACAAATCGTGTTGGCCAGCAAGATAGCCGGGCCTGGTGTGCCATGGATACGAGAAGGGGGTGAATTGACTGGGGCCGCGATTAAGTCTTCCTTAGATGCATCTCTAAAACGCCTCAATACTGATTATCTCGATTTGTATCAATTGCATTGGCCTAATCGTGTGCATCCCCATTTTGGTCGTCATTGGCCTGGACATATAAGTTTTAGTGAGATTGATAAACAGCGTGAGAGCGAGCGCATGTTAGAGCACCTTTATGCGCTGGATGAGTGCATAAAGGCCGGCAAGGTTCGTTATTGTGGTCTGTCTGACGATACGCCGTGGGGAATAAATGAGTACCGAAATTTGGCTGACCGACATGATTTGCCGAGAATGGTGTCAGTTCAAAATGAGTTTAATTTGTTGCACTTAAAAGACTGGCCTTATGTGATGGAGAGTTGTGCTTACAATGAGGTCGCATATTTGCCTTGGTCACCCATTGCCGGTGGAGCATTATCAGGTAAGTACGCCAACGGTGCGAGACCAGAGGGGTGTCGTTGGACAATGAGTCAGCGCAATGGAATTTTTAGAGATACAAGCTATTCGCATGAAGCGATTGCTGCTTACCAAGATATTGCCGACCGTCACAAACTTAGTTTAGTGCAATTGGCATTGGCATGGGTTTATCAATTAAGTTCGGTTACCGCGACTATAATCGGCGCTACGTCTATGCAGCAACTTAAAGAAGATATTGGGGCCTACGAGCTTGCCTTAAGCGACGAAATTTTAGCGGAAGTAAATGCCGTGATAAAACGCTATCCTATGCCATTCTAAAAAGTTTAGTGTTTTATCTCAGTGATCTTAGGCAAAAATGGGGAGCTAATGAGCTCCCCATCTTGTTAAATCGCGCGTAGTTTAGAACTAAGTGACACTTAAAGTTGGCTTAAAATGGTCTCAGCATCACTGACCTCGAAGCCGCTTCCTTCTTCGACGTTTAAGTGTGTAATTGTGCCGTTATCAACAATCATGGAATAACGTTGCGAACGTTCCCCACCAAAGTCACCGGTATTTAATACTAAATCCATCGCTTTTGTGAGCGCACCACCGCCATCGGCAATCATGGTAATGTTCTCTGCATTTTGCGCAGTTTGCCACGATTTCATCACAAAGGCGTCATTGACAGACAGGCAAGCGACAGTATCTACACCCTTAGCCGTAAGCTCATCGTGCTTAACTACGAAGCTTGGAAGGTGCGCTTCTGAGCAAGTCGGCGTGAAAGCGCCAGGCAGTGCAAAAAGGACAACTTTTTTATTAGCAAAAAAATCGCTTGTTGAAATATTGTCTTGTCCATCTCTAGTAATAGCGGTGATAGTTGCCGCAGGAATAGAATCGCCTACACTAATCATGTTGATCTCCAAATTTTCGGGGAATGTTTTAAAATAAGTTCTAGAGTATAAGTCACAATACAAAGAATTTTACAGATTAAAAAAGGCCCGAGTAAAACCCGAGCCTTCAAACTACTTTATACAAAACCTGAACTTTTAGCCTTGAGGTTTTACTAACTCTTTAGCTTGATCAATAGCTTCATTTTTGACCTTATCGATCATTTCTTCTTTGGCTTTGTCAGCCATTTCTTCTTTAGCGCCGTCAACTATTTCGGCTTTGTCGGCCATTTCAGCTTTGTCGGCCATTTCTTCTTTAGCGCCGTCAACTATTTCAGCTTTGTCAGCCATTTCTTCCGTAACTTCGGCGCTTACGGCACTCGCGTCAACGTCGCTGCTAGAAATGTCTTTCAAATCTTTTATTTTGTCTTTTGCTTCATCGTGGTGAGCAGCAATTGAAACATTGGCTGAAAAAGTGAACGTCGCTATTATTAACATTTTTAATAAGTTAGCTAAGGCGCTCGAGTGTTTTTTATAAGACATATTGTTTCCTCAATATAGGTAAGGTTGTGGGGTGTTATTGGCGTTTATTTACGTCTAGCAAAACGCTACTTTAATTTTCGGCAGGCTTATAGCACTGCGCACTACGTTATACTTGTGGTTAATCTAAATCTCCGGTTTATGACATTTAATTTAGATTTTGCTAAGAGCGGATTGCCGAGCGAATCCGCGCTAGACTAAACTAAGTCTGCGCTTTTATCGGTTTTAGTTGATTTAGTCAGATCGAGCATGGGTTACTTTTTTTTAATTTTTTTAGCTTTTTATGTCTATTTCAAAACACTTTACTCTCGCCACTAACTTGGAAAACTCTTGGTTAGCCGTTTTTCACCAAGAGTTTGAGGCTGATTACATGCGCCAGTTGTCGGACTTCCTAACAGCTGAAAAGAAGCTTGGTAAAACCATATATCCATCACAAGACAATATTTTTAGAGCCTTTAATTCAACACCTTTGTTAGATGTTCGTGTTGTCATTGTCGGGCAAGACCCATACCACGCGCCGGAGCAGGCTCATGGTTTAAGTTTTAGTGTGCCGAGAGGAGTTTGTTTGCCGCCTTCCTTGCGCAACATTTATAAAGAGTTGGTTGATGATTGTAAGATCAACCCACCACAATATGGTAATTTACAGGCTTGGGCTGACCAAGGTGTGCTTCTTTTGAATTCTGTACTAACTGTTGAACAGGGTAAACCTACAAGTCATAAATCTAGAGGTTGGGAGCGTTTCACTGATGCAGTGATTGATCTTCTTAATCGTGAACGAGAGTCTTTGGTTTTTATGCTGTGGGGTAGTTATGCGCAACAAAAAGGCGATGTAATTGATCGCCAACGGCATTTAGTTTTGCACGCACCTCACCCCTCGCCTCTATCGGCCTATCGAGGTTTTTTTGGCTGCCGACATTTTTCCCAAGCTAACGATTATTTGATAGCGTGCGCTAAGTCGCCGATTAATTGGCAAATCTAAGTGAGCGAGCACGAGCTTAGAAAAATACTACATATTGATATGGATGCTTTTTATGCATCTGTAGAACAGCGGGATTTTCCCGAGTTACGAAACAAGCCAGTTATCGTTGGTGGTAAGCCTGAGAGTCGAGGCGTAGTTGCCGCCTGCAGTTATGAAGCGCGTAAATATGGTATTCACTCTGCTATGCCATCAGTGCGAGCGCTAAAGTTGTGTAGACATGCTGTTTTTCAAGCGCCACGATTTGATGTCTATAGAGAAGTGTCGGAGGGTATTCACAAGATTTTCAAAAAATATACTTCCTTGATCGAACCATTATCTTTGGACGAAGCATATTTAGACGTGACTCAAGTGGCGAGTGAAATTGGTTCAGCCACTGAAGTTGCTCAACGGATAAAAAAGGAAATACAACAGACCTTAAGGTTAAACGCTTCGGCGGGTGTGTCGTTTAATAAATTTCTAGCAAAAATTGCTTCCGATATGGATAAACCTGATGGCTTGTATGTAATTCGGCCGGAAGCTGCATCAGATTTTGTTGAGCAGCTTGAGATTCGCAAGTTTTTTGGTGTCGGAAAAGTGACTGAAAAGCGTATGCAAGAGTTAGGGATTTACACCGGCGCGGATTTAAAAAAATTAAGTGAGGTTCAATTACAAACAGAATTTGGATCGTCAGGCAGTTACTATTATCGTGTAGCGCGCGGAATTGATAATCGGCCGGTTAAGTCCAGTCGCCAGCGCAAATCTTTAGGAAGTGAAACAACTTTCGAAAGCGATGTAATCGATAAGCAAAAAATATGGCAGACTCTTATAGGTATCGCAGTAAAATTGGAAAGCTATCTAAATGATAAGTCACTAAATGCTCACACCGTGACTGTCAAATTAAGGTATTCCGATTTTAGTTTGATAACTCGAAGTAAAACTCGGGTTGAGCCATTTTTAGGCCAAGTGGATATCTGTGATGTTCTACCTGACTTGTTAAAAAAAACCGAAGTTGGTAAGCGGCCGATCCGCCTTATAGGTATTACTCTCTCTAAATTAGAATCTAGAGAAAAGAGTTTACGCGTACGCGGTAATGCAAACCATCAAAGCACTCAGCTTGGCCTGTTTTAGTGAAGAATTTTTTAGTATTCGGGCAACTAGAGGGCTAATATATGTTCTATAAGCAATAGCAAGCACTTCGTTTTCTAAGCACGCAGTTTGGAATATGATGCCGCTCCCTAAAAAAAGCACTGGAATTAAATTTTGATAGCAAGCTCACGTAATCGCTTTTGGAAATTTATACTATTTAAAGTTCTAGGTTGGCGAATGGTTGGTGAAGCGCCCAAGGAAAAGAAGTATTTGTTAGTAGCTTTACCACATACTAGCAATTGGGATTTTTTCTATTGTTGGTTGGCAGTACGTGTATTAGATATTCAGGTAAAAATTTTTGCTAAGAGTAGTTATTTTGTTTTCCCCATCAACTTACTTTGTAAACTGCTCGGCGTTTTGCCGGTTAACCGCGAAGAGCGTACTAACTTTGTTGAGGGGGTCGCTACTTTATTTGATCATTATGATGAATTGAGTCTATTAATAGCTCCAGAAGGCACGCGCAGTTATAGGTCGACTCTTAAAAGCGGCTACTATTACATCGCGCGGGCTGCTAAGGTACCGATCGTAGTTGCCGGTCCAAATTATCGTGATAAAACCTTTACCGTCACAGCTCCAAGAGCCCCTATGGCCACCTTTGAAGAAGATCAGGCTCAGGTAATTGCATTCGGTGAGACTCAAAGTGGGCTTAGATCGGCCTCAAAGCCTAATAAATAGTTCCCTAAATACTTTGTTAGCTTTTAATTTAGTCAATAATTTGTTGCTAAACTGGGTTTTCGCTTATTAACACTCATAATTTTTTATATTTTTAGCTTGTGAGCCACGAAGCCAATAAACTCGTTGTTGCTATATCCTCAAGAGCATTGTTTGATCTTGAGGAAAGTCATCGCATTTTTGAGCGCGAAGGGGTAGAAGCTTATTGTCGCTATCAAGTCGAGCGCGAGAATGAATTACTTGAGCCTGGTGCAGCATTTCCCTTAGTTAAAAAGTTATTAAAACTTAATGATTTAGCTAAGCCGCGGGAACGAGTCGAGGTTATTTTATTGTCGCGCAATAGTGCTGACACAGGTTTGCGTATATTTAATTCAATACAAGAACATAATCTTCCAATAACGCGGGCCGCGTTTACCAATGGTGCGAGTCCGTTTAAGTATATTGAGCCCTTTGGTGCTGATGTGTTTTTGTCGAGTCTTGCGGATGATGTTTCGAGTAGCTTAGCCGCTGGTTTTGCCGCCGCTACCATGTTGCCTTCGAATTATTCACGACCAAATAAGCAAGATAAACTTAGTATTGCCTTCGATGGAGATGCGGTTGTTTTCTCCGATGAGGCGGAGCAAGTTTATAAAGAAAAAGGGTTGATTGAATTTTCACGCCATGAAGTAAATTCTGCAAAACGGCCGCTACCGGGTGGGCCGTTTCGTAACATGCTGGCGGCCTTGCATCAAATCCAAGCTGAATTTCCGGATCAAGAGTCACCAATACGCACAGCGATTGTGACGGCCAGAGCAGCACCGACACATGAACGAGTGATTCGAACCTTGCGCGCATGGAATATTAGAATCGATGAAGCTATTTTTTTGGGTGGCTTGCCTAAAGGCGAATTTCTGCGTACTTTTGGGGCCGATATATTTTTCGATGATCAAGAAGGTCATTGTGAGTCTGCTAATCAGCATGTACCAACTGGTCATGTACCAAATGGTGTGGCGAATTTAAATAAGATATAACAGAAAGTAAATTTAAGAAGAAACAACTATGAAAGTAGTCCGAAATATTAGCCTATTTAGCCTAGCCTTAATGTCCTCGATGCTAGGCAATGTTAATGCAGCCTTGCCAAGTGAAGTTGACGGCAAGCCATTGCCATCACTTTCGTCAATGGTGGCGAAGGTGCAAGACTCAATGGTTAGAATTTCAGTGCCATCGCGCACTTCAGCGCGCAGAGACCCCTTTGATGACCCGTTCTTTCGACGATTTTTTAATAGTCGTCGCAGTGCCAAGCGCACGCGTGACGTTTTTATCAGCGGTGTTATTGTTGATGCGACCCGCGGTCTAATTTTAAGTAATGAGACTGCGGTGCGCGGAGCAACTAAAGTCAAAATAACTTTGTCAGATGGCCGCGAGGTTGATGGTGATGTAATTGGCAGCGATACAACCACTAATGTTGCTGTTATTATGGTGTCTGCAGTAGGACTTAGCGCGATAGAAGTGGGCAATTCAGATAACTTGCGCGTTGGTGATTTTGTGGTTTCTATTGGCGACCCATTGGGCACAGAAAACACCTTGGTTACTGGTTTGGTGAGTGCCCTAGCTAAAAATAACAGTTTACAAGCCTATCAAAATTTTATTCGTTCAGATGCGGCGGCTGGCTCTGGCATATTAGTTGATCTAAATGGGGCGTTGCTTGGTTTGAATATAGCTAAATCTGCGACTACCGCGGGTAGTGCTCGAATAGGTTTTTCTACACCGGTTAATATGGCTCTACGAGTAAAGGAACAAGTGCTTAGATATGGAACCCCGCAACGTGGGTCTTTGGCTGTACAGATTCAAGATTTGACGCCTTCTTTGGCTCAAGCGTTTTCAATAAAAGATGAAACGGGTGCGGTTATTACGAGCGTTGCTTCAGACTCCACCGCCGATCAAGCAGGTTTGCTGGTTGGTGATGTTGTGTTGGCCGTGGGTGCACAAGCGATTAATCGAGGAAACGATTTGCGCTATCTTATGGGGCAACATTTCGCTGGTGATGTTTTAGATATTACGGTTGCTCGTCAAGGTAAAGAGTTTTATTTGAAACCTGTTTTAGAGTCGTCCACTAGTGCTTCGCGGAAAGGTCAAATGATTCACTACCAACTCGAAGGTGCGACCTTCAAAGATGAGGGGGCGCGCACGGTCAGTAGTTCAAAACAGCGGGGCGTACGTGTTTTACGAGTAGAGAAAGACAGTGTTGCTTGGCGACATGGTGTGCGAAATAACGACCTTATTGTTTCTGCAAACCGTAGACCGGTAGCAACGCTTGATGCTCTGCGATCTGCAATAACGGGTGAAGATGTGTTGATGTTAAACGTCGAACGTGATTCAGGAGCTCTATTTTTACTATTGCAGTAATGAATACTGCCTTAATCAGGCTTTAATTTGGTGTTAAATCGCCTTGTTTTGATTCGAAGTACGGGAAAATCGCCTGACAAGGCTTAAGGATATAAAAAATGAATTAGGCAGATGTCTTTGTGCTTGTCCTTAGATGAGTTATGGTAAACATCGCCATATGCTTTCGCTATTTATAATAGAAACTTTCTCATGATCAAAAAGCTCTTGTTGGGACTGCTTGTACTAGTAGTCATCGTTGGCTTAAGTGGTTTTGCTTATGTCCAATTTAATAAGGCACCTCAGTTGTTTGAACCGAGTATCGCGGGTATCTATCACACTCAAGAGCGCCTAATAGACTCAAACTCCTTAGTGCAAACTAAGCTGGGTGAGGTAGTTGGTTTTGCAGATAACTATGATACTTATGCGTGGTTGGGAATTCCCTATGCGCGTTCACCTGAAGGTGATTTGCGCTGGCGTGCACCGCAACCAGCAGCTCCTTGGCAAACAACACTTCAGGCGACTGATTACGGTAGCTCTTGTGTGCAGTTTTGGGGGCGTTTAGCAGGTGAAGACGGTCAGCGAGGAGATTTAATTGGCCAAGAAGATTGCTTGCGTCTTAATGTTTGGGCGCCGCGAGATACTTCCAAAAAACGTCCCGTTATGGTTTGGATTCATGGTGGAGGTAATGACTCAGGTAATACCCGAATCTATCAAGGTCATCATTTATCGGGTTCCAAAGATGTGGTGCTGGTCAGCATTAATTATCGTCTTGGAATCTTAGGTTGGTTTAGTCATGATGCGGTTCGTGAGACCTCAAATAATACCCTAGACGCTTCTGGTAATTACGGGACACTAGATATTATTGCTGCTTTAAAATGGGTGCAGGACAACATTGATGTCTTTGGCGGTGACCCGAATAATGTGACGATTTTTGGTGAGTCTGCTGGTGGTCGTAATGTGTATTCAATGCTCGCTTCTCCTTTGGCGAAAGGCTTGTTTCATAGGGCAATTTCACAGAGTGGTACGGCCGAGACAACACCTTTAATCCAAGCTGAGGATTATCCAGATGAGACGCCTAAACGAGCTATTTCAGGGTTGCGTAATAGTTCCTCAGCGGTAATAGAACTCGTTTTCAAAAAGCAAAATAGTGATCTAGGGCAGGCTGATTTGCGCGCTCTTATTGCGACCAAGTCGGCCGCCGAAATCATGCATACGATGCGCTCGATCGAAGCCTATGACTTGATGCAATTGCTAACTAAAAATTCTGGCCAACTGGGCTATATTCAAGTCGCTAACGTGATTCAAGATGGTGTTGTTATTCCTACCAAAACGACCTTAGACTTGTTTACGATGCCGGACGCTTATAATCAAGTACCGCTTATGCTGGGTACTACACGAGATGAGCAAAAAGTCTTTATGTTGACGGATCCTAAGTATGTAGATATGCGTCTTGGCTTGTTTCCAAGGGTGCGAGACCAGGTATGGTATGACTTGATCTCCGACTATGTTTCAAGAATGTGGAAAGCGGGTTCGGTTGATGAGCCAGCGAAACGGATATTAGCGAGTACTGACTTTAATACAACTGCCGAAGCCCCTGGCGTTTACGCTTTTCGCTTTGATTGGGACGATGCGCCATCAAATTTTTTAGCCGATATTAAAGGTTTGCTCGGTGCAACCCATGGTATGGAGGTGAGTTATGTCTTTGGTGATTTTACTGGTGGGATGCCTTACCACCCAGCCTATAGCAAGGACAATGCCCAAGGTCGTAAAGCACTCGCTCTTAGTATGATGGATTACTGGGCAGCTTTTGCGCACACGGGTAGTCCAGGTAAAGGCTATAGTGGTCAGCAGGTGTTATGGAGTGCATGGCAAGCAAGGGGTGAAAATATAATGTTACTTGATGCACCCGATGACGGTGGTACACGTATGGCGGAGGTGCGCGACAATATCGTTGACTTAAAGCAACGGATCAGTGTAGACCCTGTTATGGTCAAGCAAGAAGATCGTTGCCGCGCTTACGCCAGTCTGTTTTTACATGGTTACCAAGCTGATGACTATTGGAGTCCACAAGAATACGCAGACTTAGGTTGTTCTGACTATCCGGCCGGCGAATTTCGAGAACGCTAAACAATAAGGGGCTTGCATAGGTATACAAGGTTTGCCAGATATCGACCCTCGGTTATACTCTTAGAGCATGTTTGAAACCGCCAAATTATTATGACCGACTATGTAATCGCCCCATCTATTTTATCCGCTAATTTCGCCAAGCTTGGTGAAGAGGTTGATTCGGTTTTAGAGGCTGGTGCCGACTGGGTGCATTTTGATGTTATGGATAATCATTATGTTCCCAATCTAACAATTGGGCCTATGGTTTGCAGTGCGCTTCGAGATCATGGGGTTAGTGCACCGATAGATGTGCATCTGATGGTAGAGCCGGTAGACCGATTGATTCCAGATTTTGCCAAGGCGGGAGCGTCTATGATCACCTTTCATCCTGAAGCAAGCAAGCATATAGATCGAAGCTTGCAGTTAATTAAGGAGCAGGGTTGTCAGGCGGGTTTGGTTTTTAATCCGGCGACACCTTTAAGTGTTCTTGATTGGGCCATTGATAAAGTTGATATGGTGTTGTTGATGTCGGTCAATCCTGGTTTTGGTGGTCAATCATTTATCCCCTACATAAAAAATAAAATCTCAGCTGCCCGAGCAATTATTGATGCCAGTGGACGAGACATTCGTTTAGAAGTGGATGGTGGAGTCAAGGTCGGTAATATTGGCGAGTTAGCGGGTCTAGGTGCCGATACGTTTGTTGCTGGCTCGGCGATTTTTAATGAGCCTAATTACGAAACAGTGATTGCTGCAATGCGAGCTGAAATTGCAGACAACACATAGGCTATTTCTTTGTTAAGTTATGTTTGGTATTTTTTACTATCGCTGAACTTTATTACTTGACCTAGTTTCCTCTACGAGAGATTATTAGCGCATAGGTCACTGTATGTCCTAATTCATATTATGAACGTTTATCAAAAACAATTAACAAATTTGTGCTGCCCATGGGGTGCGTGGCGAAGCTGGCGAGCCTAGAGTTAAGGGTGTGCCTATGCCCATTGTTGTTGTTTTCTGGTCGTAATGACCATATTTGATAGAGTAAACGTTTATGTCTTTTTCCAGTTCTTTTTCCGGCACTTTTTCTAATTCCGATGAGTTTGACGTATGCGCGCTTGAGCTTCGCGCCCAAGGGTATACGCATGTGCCACTTGTGCGCGAAACTCTCGCTGATCTCGATACGCCCGTTAGCACCTACTTAAAACTTGCATCGCAGCGCTATACCTATTTATTCGAATCCGTTCAAGGCGGTGATCAATGGGGGCGGTATTCTATTATTGGTTTGCCATGTAGAAAGGTTATTCGTTTTCATGGCAAACAAATGACGATAGAAACCGATGGCGAAATCACACACTCGGAACAGCTTGAAAAACCATTTGATGCGATCCGAGATATTCAAGCTAAATATAAAATAGCACCTCAAGAAGGTTTGCCTGAAATGATAGGTGGCTTAGTCGGTTACTTTGCTTATGAAATTGTTGCATATATAGAGCCGCGCTTAAATTTAGTAGAGCGTCATGACGACTTAAAAACACCGGATATTTTGTTGATGATATCAACCGACGTATTGGTATTTGACAATCTATCCGGGCGAATCTTTATCGTTACCCTCGCGTCACTAGACGATCCTAGTGCGTATGACATAGCTCAGACTAAATTAGATGAGATTGTTCGCAAGCTAGGTTCAAGCTTTAGTGCCCCGCACGTCGACACGGTTGAGGAAATACCTTCAGAGCAAGATTACGATTTGCATTTTAAACAGTCTGATTTTGAGAGTGCGGTTGAGCGTTGTAAACAATACATTCACGATGGCGATATTATGCAAGTTGTTTTGTCGCAGCGTCTATCGACACCTTATGCTGGCAAAGCAATCGATGTTTATCGCGCGCTTCGTACCATTAATCCATCACCTTATATGTATTTTTTAGACGTTGGGGACTTTCAAATTGTCGGATCTTCACCGGAAATTTTGGTGCGCGTGCAGGGTGATACCGTTACTGTACGCCCGATCGCGGGTACTCGAAAACGCGGTGAAAACGAACACAGAGATAAGGAGCTAGAGGCGGAACTACTGAGTGATGAAAAAGAGCTTGCCGAGCATTTGATGCTTATTGATTTGGGTCGTAATGATATTTCGCAAATCGCCGAAATTGGCTCTGTCGAGTTGACCGAGAACATGCTTGTAGAACGGTATTCTCATGTCATGCATATTGTCTCGAATGTGGATGCTAAGTTAAAGCCATCGTATGATGCTATTGATGTTTTAAAAGCCACATTCCCTGCTGGCACTGTAAGTGGTGCACCAAAAATTCGCGCTATGGAAATTATTCATGAACTCGAACCTATTAAACGAGGTGTGTATTCTGGTGCGGTCGGTTATTTAGCTTGGAATGGCAATATGGATACCGCCATAGCGATCCGTACTGCAGTAATAAAAGATGGTGTTCTAAATGTGCAAGCTGGCGCGGGTATCGTTGCTGATTCTGTGCCAGAATACGAATGGAAAGAAACACGTAACAAAGCGCGTGCGATGGTTAAAGCCGTAGAGCTGGCAAACTCTGGGCTTGGTTTTTCTCGTAATAAACCTAGTGAAGAAAGTAGTCAAAGCACCAGTCAAGATTAGGAGGGCTTATGTTGATAATGATAGATAACTACGATTCTTTCACTTATAACCTCGTGCAGTATTTGGGCGAGTTGGGTGAAGAGGTTAAAGTTTTTCGCAACGATGAAATTTCTACTCGTGAGATTCATGCGCTTAGGCCGGATAGAATTATGATTTCGCCAGGACCATGTACACCCAATCAAGCCGGTGTTTCACTCGAAGTAGTTGATACTTTTAAGGGTAAGTTGCCGATTATGGGCGTGTGTTTGGGGCATCAAGCTATCGGCCAAGTGTTTGGTGGGAAAATCGTACATGCGAAAACAATCATGCATGGAAAAACGTCCATTATTCAGCATACCGGGCAGGGTGTATTTAGCAATTTGCCCAATAAGTACAGTGTGACTCGTTATCATTCTTTAGTGGTTGAGCGCAGGTCATTACCGAGATCGCTTGAGGTGACCGCGTGGACTGAAGACGGCGAAATTATGGGCATGCGTCATCATGATTTAGCCATTGAAGGAGTTCAGTTTCATCCTGAATCGATTCTAACTGAACATGGTCACGCCTTGTTGAAAAATTTTCTTGAGGTTAGCTAATGCCGATACGAAACGCATTGCACCAGCTTCTTGAACGACAAGATCTAAGTCGTTCGGCTATGCGAGAGGCCATGCAGAAAATCATGGTAGGTGCTTGCGATGACATACAAATTGCCGCGTTTTTAGTCGCCTTAAGAATGAAAGGCGAGACCATAGACGAGATTACAGCGGCCGCCGAAGTTATGACTGCTTTATCAAGTCAGGTAGAAATTAAAGATCGAAATCTTATCGATATTGTCGGTACCGGCGGTGATGGAACGAGTACTTTTAATGTGTCCACGGCCGCAGCCTTTGTGGCCGCTGGTGCGGGCTGCGCTGTGGCTAAGCATGGGAATAGATCGGTGTCGTCTAAGTCTGGTAGTGCTGATTTATTAGAAGCCGCCGGTGCAAAACTTGATCTGAGTTCCACACAGGTTGTTGAGGTTATTAAGCAGGCAGGCGTTGGCTTTATGTTTGCACCTATGCATCATAGCGCCATGCGGCATGCAATCGCTGCTCGTAAAGCCTTGAGCGCGCGTACTATATTCAATGTACTTGGTCCCCTCTGCAATCCAGCTAATGTAAAACGGCAGGTGGTTGGCGTCTATAAATCTGAGCTAACTCAATTATTAGCACATGTGTTTGCACAGCTCGGTAGCGTGCACACTCTTGTGGTTCACTCAGACGACGGCATGGATGAACTAAGTATTTGCGCGCCGTCTACCGTGAGTGAATTGAGAGACGGTCAGGTAGAAACTTATACAATTGAGCCTGAGCAATTTGGCTTAAGGCGAGCACAATTAAGTGAATTGGTGGTTCAAGGGCCTGACCAGTCATTGCTCAAAATTGATCGTATATTGAATGGCGATCAGGGCGCCTCACGCGACATTGTAGTATTGAATGCGGCGGCCGGTATTTATGTGGCAGGTCTTGCGACAAGTCTGCAAGAAGGTGTTGAAGCCGCGCAGAGCGCCATTGATTCTGGTAAAGCCTTGGCTGCCAAAGAATCTTACATTAAGGCAACGCAAGACAGTTAAATCTCCAATTGTTAGAACGTATATACGTAAAGAAAATGCACCAGGTTATGCAAACTAGTTCAGACGTGTTAAATGAAATCATGAGGCACAAAGCTCAGGAAATATTGTATAGGCAATCGCAATTGAAAATTTCCGAGCTAGTCGCAATGGCCGGCGATACTCCAGAGTGTCTTGGTTTTGTGTTTGCTTTAAAGGCGGCACTCGAGCAAAACCGCTCTGCTGTTATTGCTGAAGTAAAAAGAGCCAGCCCATCACAAGGGATTATTAGAGAAAACTTTGATCCACGACAAATCGCTCAATCATATAAAACTGGTGGAGCGAGCTGTTTGTCAGTGTTGACCGATGAAGAATTTTTTCAGGGTCATGACGACTATTTGCGCAGTGCGCGCGAGGCCTGTGATTTGCCAATTTTGCGCAAAGATTTTATGCGTTCTGAGTATCAAGTATTTGAGGCGAAGGCAATGGGGGCCGATTGCATTCTGTTGATTGCCGCAGTGCTCGAAGATGGTTTAATGCAAGATTTAGCGGGCCGCGCTCAAGAATTGGGTATGGATGTTTTGCTTGAAGTGCATGATGCCGTTGAACTAGAGCGCGCCCTGGCGTTGGGTTTGGATATGGTTGGTATCAATAATCGCAACCTGAGAGATTTCACCACCTCTCTAAATACTACGATCGAATTGCTGGAACAGATTCCCGAGGGCATATTAGTTGTTACAGAAAGTGGTATTCATACACCTAATGACATTGCTTTGATGCGTCAGCATGGCGTCAATACCTTCCTCGTAGGCGAAGCATTTATGCGCGCTGATGAACCCGGTGAAAAGCTGGCTGAGTTGTTTATTTCATGATGGATTTACGCGCCTTGCTCCTGAACTGTTATACTTTTTACACTTAAATCGATAGATTCCAAGCATATGAAAGTTACCGTCGAACTCCAGCAAAATGTTAATTTTAAAGGTACCTCTGGCACTGGTCATGACATTATGATGGACGGCCCGGAAGATCATGGTGGTGAAAATTTAGGCGCTCGTCCTATGGAAACCATGCTTATTGGGCTGGGCGGTTGTGCGTCTTTTGATGTCGTTCATATTCTTCGCAAGAAACGAAAAGATGTTGTTTCATGTGTGGCGCAAATAGAAGCAGAACGGGCCGATCAAGATCCTCGAGTTTTCGTTAAAATTCATATTCATTTCGAAGTATCTGGCGAAAGTTTAACTGAAAAATCAGTAGCCCAAGCGGTGCAGCTTTCAGCGGAAAAATACTGCTCGGCGTCGATAATGTTGGCGAAAACGGCGGATATTAGCCACAGCTTTGAGATTGTCGGCTCCTAAACACTTAAAAGCACTGCGACAGGCAGTCGCATTCGTTACAATTCAAGCATTAGTAACTTAAATTAATCGCCTTTCATGTTGAGGCGCTTTAGCTACCCAAATGCAGCAAGACTACAATCCTCAAGCTTTAGAATCCCAAATACAGTCGCAATGGGATCAGCAGCAAGCGTTTAAGGCCGACGAGAACAGCGATAAAGAAAAGTTTTATTGCTTAGAAATGTTTCCCTACCCTTCGGGGAAATTGCACATGGGTCATGTGCGTAACTACACCATTGGTGATGTAATTAGTCGTTACCAACGAATGCTTGGCAAAAATGTTCTGCATCCTATGGGTTGGGATGCTTTTGGCCTGCCAGCGGAAAACGCCGCTATTCAGAATAAAACGGCACCAGCGGCTTGGACTCATGCAAACATTTCGAACATGCGTTCGCAGTTAAAGCGTTTGGGATTTAGTTACGATTGGAACCGCGAGTTAGCGACCTGCGAACCTGATTACTATCGATGGGAACAATGGTTTTTTACCAAGTTGTATGAGCGTGGTTTAGTTTACAAAAAAGACGCTGAAGTTAATTGGGATCCAGTGGATCAAACCGTACTTGCTAATGAGCAAGTGATTGAGGGTCGTGGCTGGCGTTCTGGTGCAGTGGTTGAAAAGAAAAAAATACCACAGTGGTTTATTAAAATTACCGCGTATGCCGAGGAGTTGTTGAACGGCCTTGATGATTTGGATGGTTGGCCTGATGCAGTTAAAACCATGCAACGTAATTGGATTGGTAAGTCGGTCGGTTGCGAAGTCGTTTTTACGGTCGAGCAAGCCGAAGACTTGCGTGTATTTACCACTCGGCCAGATACCATCTATGGTGTCACGTATTTAGCCGTTGCTGCGGATCATCCCTTGGCGATTCAAGCCTCAAAAGGTAGTGATGAGATCCAAGAGTTTCGTAAGCAGTGTGCGCAGACGTCGACCGCAGAAGCAGATCTAGAAACAATGGAAAAGCGTGGTATAGATTTGGGTCTAAAAGCGCAACATCCACTAACTGGTGAGAAACTACCAATTTGGTGTGCCAATTTTGTCTTGATGACGTATGGCACTGGTGCAGTCATGGCCGTGCCTGCGCATGATGAACGCGATTTTGAATTTGCGAATAAATATCAAATTGAGATAAAACCAGTTATTTATCCGGATGAGGGTTCTCTAGATATTAGCAAGAACGCTTATACGGGCGTTGGCACTCTTAAGCATTCCGGTGAATTTAATGGGCAAAATTCAGAGCAAGCTAAAGAATTAATTATTGATGCGCTGAGCGCACAAAACAAAGGCGATAAACAAGTTAACTATCGTTTGCGTGATTGGGGTATTTCTAGGCAGCGCTATTGGGGTTGCCCGATTCCGTTCGTGTATGACAAAGACGGGCAAGCTAGCCCAGCACAAGAGTTTCCCGTGCTATTGCCTACCGATGTAGTTATGGATGGGGTCGGTTCGCCGATAAAAAAAATGTCCTCCTTTATCGAAACTATTGATCCTAAAACAAAAGAGGCGTTAACGCGTGAGACTGATACCTTTGATACATTTTTTGAATCAAGTTGGTATTACGCTCGTTATTGCTGCCCCAATTTAGACTCAGCCATGCTCGATGAACGTGCTGATTATTGGTTGCCGGTAGACCAATATGTTGGCGGAATAGAACATGCTGTCATGCATCTTTTATATGCACGTTTTTTTCATAAGCTAATGCGCGATGTTGGCTTAATTGAATCTGATGAACCGTTCAAACGATTGTTAACTCAAGGTATGGTTACCGCAGAAACTTATTATCGCGATGAGACTGATGGTAAACGAACCTATTTCAATCCAGCTGACGTTGAATTAAAGCTTGATGATAAAGGTTCGGTTTTGTCCGCTATTTTACCTAGCGATGGGCAAGCCGTCGAAATTGGTGGCGTTGAGAAAATGTCCAAATCCAAGAACAATGGTGTCGACCCACAAAGTATGATCGACAAATGGGGAGCTGATACCGTGCGCTTGTTTAGCATGTTTGCTTCTCCGCCAGATCAGTCTTTGGAATGGAACGATGATGCCATCGCCGGTGGCTCGCGATTTTTGCGAAGAGTTTGGAATGTGTTTGTTAAAAATGAAAGCCGGTTAAAAAACGTCGGCTTAGCCACTTCGGCTGATTTTTCAAACGCTAATGAAGCGTCTAAGAATTTGCGCCGAACCACTCATGCCTTAATACAGCGAGTAATGTTTGACTATGAGCGCCAACAGTTTAATACGGTTGTCGCCGCGGCAATGGAGCTCACCAATGCGATTGACAAAGCGAATTTTGACGATATGGCGGATCTTGCTGACCCCGTATTGGCCGAAGCTTGTACCGCTTTACTTCGCATGCTCGCACCGATCACGCCGCATTTGTGTGAATCGCTATGGTCAATGTTTAGTAACAACGTGTCGTTAAATGACGGTGCTTGGCTTGAAGTGGACGAAGCCGCTTTAGTACAAGATGAAATTACTTATGTGATACAAGTAAACGGCAAACTGCGCGCCAAATTACAGGTTTCAGTAAGCTCTAAAAAAGAAGAAATTGAATCCTTGGCATTGGCGGATGACAATGTTCAACGTTTTCTCACCGACATCACGGTTAGAAAAGTGATTGTTGTACCAGGAAAATTAGTAAATATTGTTGCGAATTAATCGCTTAGTAGTACTCGCTTGCGCTAAACTTAGCTTATAAAACATAAAGATGATTGGCATTATGCAAAAACACGCAATTAAATTTTTCAGCGTCATTAGCTTGGCTCTTGTGCTCACCGCTTGTGGTTTTCACTTACGCGGCAATATTCCGCTTTCTGACAGCATTAAGAATATGCATGTAAATGTTCCTGAAGGAACGTTCAAGCAAGAGTTGGAAGGCGGCCTTACTCGTCAAGGAGCCGTTTTAAGCTCACGTGACAATGCTGACGTTGTTTTAACTATCACTAAGGTGGACACGGATAGAACCGTTGGTACTTTGGACGAACGAGGTAAAGCAAATAGTTTTGATTTAGTTCTTAAGGTCAATTATCACTTGAAGGCCATTGACGGCACTATTGTTCGAGACTTGACTAGATTGGTAGAGACGCGGCGTTACGATTTTGACCCTCAGTTTGTCGTAGAAACTGAAGCTGAAGAAGCCGAACTTCTTTCTAGTATGGAAGAAGAGATCGTCTTAAGAATCGTCCGTCAGCTTTCGACTATTATTGAAATAGAGTCAGAAGAAGAAAAAGCGAAAGCAAAAAAAGGAAGTTAGTTAGCGTATGCGTGTGGCACTCGAAGAACTGGCTTCGCGGCTGACTACTAGTGCCACCAATCTGCCTAAGCTGTTGGTTCTGAATGCTAACGAACCACTTTTGTTGGAAGAAGCACTAGATTCAGCTAGAGCCATTTACCAGAAAGCTGGTTATAGCGAGCGCCTTCGTTATCAAGCAGAGACAGGATTTGACTGGTCACAAATAAGTGGGGCTGGGCAGTCTATGTCTTTGTTTAGTGATAAGCGGATTATCGAACTGCGTGTGCCTAAATCTCTCGGTGCGCCAGGAACCAAAGCTCTAAGCGAATACAGCGATAATCTTACAGAGAGTGATGTTTTAATTGTTCTTATGCCGGCACTTGATAAGCGTCAACGAGCCGCCAAATGGTGTAAAGCAGTGGATTACGCAGGATGGCTTGTTGATGGCTATGACATAAGTCCTCAGCAGTTTCCTATTTGGTTAAAAAAGCGCCTACAAAGTCGTGCTTTAAGGGTTGAGGCTGGCGTGATCGAGTTAATGACTGCGCAACTTGAAGGCAATGTACTTGCAGCTGCGCAAGAAGTTGATAAGCTCAGAGTATTGGCTAAAGATGGTGCTGTGAACTTGCAGTTAGTCACTGACAGTCTTGCGGATCAAGCGCGTTTTGATGTCTACGCATTGAGCGACGTGATGCTCCAGGGAGATTTTGTTCGGCTCTTGCGGATTAAACAGAGGCTTCAAGCCGAGGGCGTTGAGCCCGTCATAGTCGTTTGGGCGTTAGTTAGAGAAATAAGACTTATATCGGCTATTGCGAGTGCTTTAGAACAGGGTCAATCCCGTGCTGCTTTGTTCAAACAACATCGAATATGGAGTAAGCGCGAACCGTATGTGAATGCGGCTCTCGGACGCCTTAATGCGACGCATTGGCAAGACATGCTGGTTAAAGCAGGACACTTAGATCAAACCGTAAAAGGCCAACGTTTTCGTGAAGCGGGAGATGTCTGGTATCAAATCGAACAACTTTGTGCTGGGGCCTGTGCTGTACCTTTGGCGAGCGCGCTGTCTGCCTAATCTAAAATAGTATCTATAGATATGAATATCGAAAAACTAGCACAAGCAGCGCGACTGGCCTCTCACTCGATGGCTCGAGCAAGCTGTGGTGAAAAAAATATGGCTTTAGTTGAAATTGCTAGGGCCTTAGTAAATTCGCAAGATGCAATTCTAGCTGCCAATAAAAAAGATATAGCTAATGCGAAAGCAAAAGATATAAGCTCGGCATTGTTAGAGCGCTTAGAGTTGAATGCCCAAGGTATAGAGGCGATGGCTGAGGGTTGCCGCCAAGTGGCAGCCTTAAGTGATCCGATTGGGCAAGTCTCGGATCTAGCGTATAGGCCAAGTGGTGTGCAAGTTGGTAAGATGCGTGTCCCGCTTGGTGTTGTTGGGATTGTTTATGAATCACGCCCAAATGTTACTGTCGATGCCGCTATTTTGTGTATTAAGTCGGGTAACGCAACGATCCTTCGCGGTGGTTCTGAAGCGCTACACTCTAATCTTGCGATAGCTCAATGTGTCATAGCAGGCTTGCAAGCCGCTGGTTTGCCAAGCACAGCGGTGCAAGTGATTGACACCATAGATAGAGCGGTAGTAGGTCAACTTATAAGTCATCCTGGTTATGTTGATGTTATTGTGCCGCGCGGTGGCAAAGGTTTAATAGAACGCATCAGCCGCGAAGCGTGCGTACCCGTTATTAAACACCTTGATGGTATTTGCCATGTTTATATTGATGATCAAGCTGATCTTGATAAAGCGTTTGATATTGCTTTAAATGCCAAGACTCATCGCTACGGAGTGTGTAATGCGATGGAAACCTTATTGGTGCATCAAGATTGCGCGCAAACCGTTCTACCACGTTTGTGTAAGGCCTATCAAAGCGCGGGTGTAGAGTTGCGCGGTTGTGAAAACGCTCATGCAATTGTACCGATGACGCAGGCCAGCGAAGATGATTGGCGAACTGAGTATTTAGCCCCCATCTTAGCTATCCGAATTGTCAAAGGTATGACTCAAGCTATGACGCATATACGCGATTATTCATCGGGGCATACAGAGAGTATTGTTACTGAAAATCACACTAAAGCTCAGCAGTTTTTGCGTGAGGTCGACTCTTCTTCTGTAATGGTAAATGCTTCAACTCGATTTGCGGACGGTTTTGAATATGGTTTAGGTGCTGAAGTGGGAATTTCCACGGACAAAATTCATGCTCGAGGGCCTGTAGGATTAGAGGGTTTAACCTCGCAAAAATGGGTCGTTTACGGTAACGGACATATCCGTAATTAATATGAACGCGCCTTTGTTGGGGGTTTTTGGCGGGACCTTCGATCCCATTCATCGCGGTCACATAGGCGCTGTAGAGCAAGTGTGCCGACATATAAAGTTTGCCCAGTTGCGTTGGGTTGTTAGTGCGAAACCTCCACACAAAGATCGCGTGAGCGCCTCAGCCGAGCATCGTTTTAAGATGCTTGAATTGGCGCTAGAAAACTATAACGATTGGTATGCTGATGATATGGAGCTGCGAAGAACCACCCCGTCATATACCTATGATACTCTCACGCAATTTCAAGAACGCTACCCCAATCACCAATTAGTGATGATTATAGGTGCTGATAGTCTACAAACTTTAAGTTCTTGGTATCGTTATTCGGAGATGTTTGAGCTAGCTCATTGGGTTATCATGCGCCGTCCAAATTATGATTTAACTGTGCCAAAAGAATTGCGGTCAAGACTTGTTGACTCACCAGAACAATTGTTAGACAGTGCTGAATCTCGTTTATGGATACATAAATCGAGTATATTTGATGTTTCTTCTACTGAATTAAGAGACGCATTGTCGTCTCAAGGTTTAAGTAAACAGCAGCAAGAAAACCTGTCGTTAAATGTTTTCAACTATATAAAGGCCCAGCAACTGTATAAGATACCGAGCATGAACCCTGAACATATTAAAGACCAAGTTGTCGCAGCGCTTGAAGACATTAAAGGCCAAGACATTAATGTTATCGATATTACTGATATTTCAGATTTCGCTGACTTTATGGTGGTAGTAAGTGGCACCTCTAACACTCACGTCAAGGCGCTTGCACGCGAGGCCTCTGACCGCCTTCGCAAGCAAGATGTGAAACCTTTAAATGAAGATGGTGCCGATATTGGTGAATGGGTGTTAGTAGATTTTGGTGATGTGGTGCTGCATGTAATGCGGCCAGAAGTAAGGGAATACTATGATCTCGAAAAACTGTGGGACGAAGACGTGCGAGCGATGGTTAAAGAACATCGCGAACAGCAAGGCGATTAACTAGCCGTGCAAATAAGGATGGTGGCTGTTGGTACGCGAATGCCTTCATGGGTGAACCAAGCCTATCAAGAGTATGCCCAAAGAATGCCTAAGGTGTGCCAATTAGAGTTACGTGAAGTGGCAGCCAAAAAACGCGGTAAAAACTCTGATACGACTCGTATTTTGCGCGACGAAGCAAGTGCAATAAGTGACGCCACACCGGCGAATTTTATAAGTGTTGCCTTAGACCGAAAGGGTAAATTAATAACTACCGAGCAGCTCGCTGAATATGTGCAAGCTTGGATTGACGATAGTCAAGACGTGGCTATTGTTATTGGTGGGCCAGAGGGGCTTGATGTGGATTATCAGAGTCGGTGTCGTTACAAATGGTCGTTGTCTGCGCTTACTTTCGCGCATCCAATCGTACGCGTGATGTTGGCGGAACAGTTATATCGAGCCTGGAGTATTAATGCAAACCTTCCCTATCATCGAGGAGATTGACTGACATTATGGAAAAATCGATAAAACTCATATTGGCGTCTGCGTCACCTCGCCGCCAAGCACTGCTGCGCGATATGGGCGTAGATTTCGATGTGTATGTAACCAGTACCGATGAGTCCATTCGAGAAGGCGAAGTGGCGCAAGACTATGTAAGTCGTATTGCGAGAGACAAAGCGCATGCCGCGGAAAGCCAGTTGGGCACTGAAGTCGCGATTCTCGCGGCTGATACCATTGTGGTTAAAAACGAACGAATTTTAGGTAAACCTAGAGACCTAGAGCATGCCCAGAAGATCTGGACGAGCTTAAGTAGTTCGAGTCATCAAACTATGACGGCTGTTTGCTTGAGAGTGGCTGAGAAATCCAGCGTTCGTTTAGTCACGACCGATGTGAAATTTGGCAATATTAGTGTTGAACAAATGCAACGGTACTGGCACACAGGTGAGCCGCAAGATAAGGCTGGGGCTTATGCAATTCAAGGATTTGCTTCAGCTTGGGTTAAGCTAATTAATGGTAGTTATAGCAATGTGGTTGGATTGCCTCTGCGTGAGGTTAACGAGCTTTTGACGAGTATTGATCATAATTGGCTCTGATTCATTACTCCAAGACAACATAGCAACTAATTGATCTTTTTTGCAACATGGCTTCATTAAACAAAGAAATCTTTATTAATGTGTCGCAAGGCGAGAGTCGTGTTGCAGTCGTTGAGGATGGGCAATTACAAGAGATCTATATAGAAAGGTCCGCTAAAAAAAATATAGTCGGTAATGTATACAAAGGCAAAGTGACTCGTGTAGTGCCCGCAATGCAAGCTGCCTTTGTTGATATCGGCTTATCAAAACCAGCATTTTTACATGTTCGTGACGCCGCTGTCACTGCACAATCGTTGACGCATAAAGTGCCTAAGGCATTGTTGGCAATCGAGAAATTGTTGCATCAAGGACAAATCATCAAAGTGCAGGTAATCAAAGACCAAATTGGTGAAAAAGGCGCGCGAGTAAGTAGCGAAATTAGCCTTGCGTCAGCCAATTTAGTTTATTTGCCAACTCGAGAGGGTGTTGCTTTATCTCATAAGATTCAAGATAAAAGTAAGCGAGAAACTCTTCTTCGCGAGATTCAAGCTTTGTATGACGCAGGCGTTGGTGGTGGCTTTATTGTACGTAGTCAGGCTCAGTGGCTTGAAGAGTATGAGCTCCAGCGCGACACGCAGGTTTTACTGGCCGAATGGGAGAAAGCGAAATTACGTGTTCAGCAAACAAAGGCCCCGGCCCTAATTTATGAAGACTTGGCACTGCCGCTTCGGGCATTGCGCGAGGTTGTTAGTCAAGATACAAAGAGAATAAAAATCGATTGCTTGGAAACTTTTAAACGCGCCATGAGTTTTGCGCAGGACTTTGTTCCAACGCTGTGTGACAAGCTTGAAGTCTATGAAGAGACGCCACCATTATTTGATGAACATCGAATTGATGAACAGATTAATTCGGCCTTAGCTCCAAAAATAAACTTAGCACTTGGCGGTAACTTAGTTATCGAGCGAACCGAAGCGATGACTGTCATTGATGTTAATACCGGTTCATATTTAGCATCTAAAGATGCCGCAAATATGGCGGTAAATACAAATATAGAGGCGGCTACTGAACTTGCACGTCAACTACGCTTGAGAAATATAGGTGGCATTATTATTGTTGATTTCGTTGATATGCCAACCGAGCATCAAAGGAAAAAGGTATTAAAAGTATTGCGAGACGCCTTAAAAATCGACCGGACTGAAACCAGCGTGAGTGAGTTTTCCACACTTGGTTTGGTGGAAATTACACGTAAGCGAAGTCGACAAACGTTATATGAAATGATGTGTGAGTCATGTTCACAGTGTTTAGGAAGTGGCTATGTTAAAACAGTAGAGACGTTAAGTTATGAAATTTTAAGAGAGCTTTTACGTCAGTCACAGAAATTTTTAGCGCCCGCTTATACGATTGTTGTGTCGTCAGAGCTAGGTGACTTATTCTCGGGTGATAAACGCGTTAATATTGAAAAATTGGAGGGTGTCATAGACAGGCCGATTAGAATACAACATGCATCACACAATTTGCTGCATGAGTTTGAGATAGTGTGGGATAGTTTGGGATAAACAGTTAGTGAAAATATTCGTTAAAATTTTATTATCAGTAATGGGCCTTTACGTTCTATTTTGGGGCGCTGTGGCCGCCTATTTTAGTTTTGCTGACAGACATCGAGATCTTTTAGAATCAAATTTGAGTAGCATTTTTGATCGAGATGTATCGATTGAAAAGGTCATTACCTCGTGGGACGGCTTTACCCCGCAATTTCAAATTAATAACTTGGTGATTGCAGGTAGTACCCCCGATCAAGCTGCATTTAGTTTTACTACCCTCTCAGCAGAATTAAATCCAATTTCCGTATTGCGGTTTTGGCCCAAATTTAAACAGTTCGCGGTCGCCTCGCCGCAGTTAGAGGTAGTGTCTCTAGACGACGGTAGTCTGCAAATTGCCGGCTTAAAAATGGGCAAAGGTATTGGTGGAAGTTCGGATAAATTGATTAATTGGTTGCTAGATCAGCATAGTGCTGTATGGCATAAAGGCGCGCTTGTATGGCGTCGACAAGATAAGCAAGTTCAACGCTATGAGGATATTTCGTTTGTATACCAGCGAGAGCAAAACGATCGTCGATTTAACGCTGCAATTGAAACTACCAAAGGAATAATTGCGCTTAAGGCACAAGCTGATGGAGATCTGTTTTCTCAACGAGACTGGGGAGCTAATATTCAAGTTCTTGGAAGCGGGGGGCGACGTTTGCTCTCAGCGGATGATTTGTCAGCCGAGGTCATCGACGGACAAGGCGAATTCAGTCTCACAACCTTGAGCATAGCGCGTATTCAAGATTTTTTGCAATTTGCCGGTTTAACACCTGACCAACATTGGTTACTTGCTGCTGAGGTCAGTGGACGGTTACACGATCTTAAATTTTCCTTTAGCGGTCCACTATTAAAGATAAACGATTGGTCTATTCAAGGTTCCGCGTCGGACATTGCTTTTAAGTCGCCAGGTGATGAGCCTAGTATGAGTAACTTATCAGGCGAGATTCGTTTTGGTAGAAAAGATGGTTCCTTTAGCTTTGAGACAAAAAATTCTGAGCTAAGTTGGCCGGCGCAGTTTCATCATTCATTTCCTATAGTGCATGCTGCGGGCAAATTAGAATGGCAAAGACAAGATACCGGACATTGGGATGTCTATCTAAAAAACGCAAGCTTTGAAGACCCTGTAATCAATATTGATGATCTTGATGCGCATGCGCAAATCATAGATAAAAGTCGTCGTGACGAAAATTTTGCGGATTTGTTTAAGGTTAATGACGGCCTTGATTCCGACGATGATGTTTTAGTTGTTGCTCCCAAAAACTCCCCGTCAGTTTTAAAGGCGCAGGCTCGCTTTGAGGTAACGGACTTATCTGGCATGGTGCGTTATTTGCCCAAAGTTAAGTCTTTAAACCTGTTTCGACAATGGTCTGAGGAAGCGTTCCAATCGGGTGTCGCCACCAATGGTTCGATTAGTTACGACGGCGAGTTATCCTTAAGTGCTATTATTCAAGGTCGTGCACGATTGAATATGATCGCCGATTTTGACGATACCTTGGTCGATTATAGCCCGCAGTTTCGCTGGCCTGCGGTAACCGATGCTAAAGGCCAGTTAAGGCTTGATAATCAAACGCTTAGTGTGTTGCCAAGTGAGGCTCGGATGAATGGTGATCCGATGACTGACAGCGAGATAATTATCGAGCGCCTGTTTGAGTTAGATAGAACGTTATTGGTAAATAGTAAAACTACAACGAGTCTATATAAGGGGTTAAATTTCCTGTTTAAAGGGCCGTTAATTAAGCCAGAAAATCATCTAGAGACCTTGCCTTTCGACGCGCAAGGTGGCGCGCTTGATATTGATCTAAGCGTCAAAATACCGCTTAGCAAGCTTCAGAATATTACAGTTAAAGGCAATGGAGTTATTCGAGATGGACACGGTGTATTGGCTTCTGGAGTAAGCTTAGAGGACTTGGAAGGTAAGATTCTATTTACTGAACGGACTGCAAAATCAGATAATTTGCGAGCTTCATTTTTAGGTGGTGAGGTGCAAGCAACGCTTACTACCGTCAAACCAGCCCAGCCTCCTGTCGTTCGTTTAGATGCGCAAGGTATTGCCACCGCTAGAGGGCTTGAGCCATGGCTTGGGGAGCATTTGTTAACTTTGTTTAGTGGGCAAACTTCTTGGCAAGGATCGATCTTATTAGATGGCAACAATATCGAGATTGATAGCTCCTCCGAGCTACAAGGTCTGGCAATAGACGTGCCCGCTCCAATTGGTAAAACGGCGGAGCAAAGTGCTCGTTTAGACATTGATCTTGATATAGATGTTGAGCACTTTAGTCTGGATTTAGATTACCGCGACATACTAAATGCACGTTTACAAACGGCCCCTAAACAAATTCTGAACGACGGTACAAGCAAAGCAGTCAGTATTTTCGATCGAACTATGATTACGCTGCGGCAGCCAGATCTATATATTCAACAAACCGGTAATTTACCAGGGGATATCTCGAGCATTTCGGATAATCCCCTTGCTCTTAGTTTAAAAGAGGGCGTCAATTTCGACTTGCAGTACGACAACCTTAATATCGATGATTGGTTGTCGACCATTATTGATTTGGCGGCTTACGAGCCTAAAGAGCCGAGTAATAATTCGGTATTTCTTGATTCTATGCGTAGCATTAATTTGCGAGTCCAAGAATCGGGCTTTTTGGCATGTTCTTTTGGATCAGTGAACATGAATTTGTTGTCGGTGGATGGCAAGACTTGGATCGGTAAATTTAATGGCGATCATATAGATGGTACCGCGCGTTTAGAGCCACGCGCCGGCGCCGGTCGTTATGATTTCAATTTGTCTCGTTTGAATATTCCTGACGGCGATGAAGAAACTCAAGATCCTGCACCTATTGATCATGCGTTGGACCCGTCACGATATCCGATTGTTAATTTAGTGGTTGACCAGTTTGATCTGGCTGAAAAACAGCTTGGGCAGCTCGTTTTTAAGGCTGCACCAGACAATCAATCATGGAAAATTAATACGCTTACTTTGACTAAGGATGGTCTCGTTACTAGTGGAGATGGTGTTTGGACAAATACCGCAGATCAGGGCTCGATTAGCCGTGTGAAATTTGAAACTATTATTGACGAAGCGGGTGGTGCGCTCGAAGATATCGACTTTAAAGGGATATTACGCAAAGGCAAAGGCAATATAGTTGCTAAACTAAATTGGATCGGCGCACCGCATGAATTAGCTTATTCTCGTTTAAATGGGGATTTCGACATCTTTGTTGAGGATGGCGAGTTGGTACAAGTAGCATCTGGTGGAGGAAAGATACTGGGTTTGCTAAATATGAATGCCATACTTCGTCGGCTGGCTTTCGATTTTAGTGATGTAGTGGCAGCTGGTTTGCGTTTTGATCGGATGAAGTTTGTTGGTGTTTTGGCGGATGGTGAAGCTGTCATTCAAGACGCTTTTTTATTGAGTCCAGCCGTGTTTGTCACCATGGAAGGCAACGTCAATATAGATAAAGAACTCATCGATATGGAAATTCATGTTTCGCCTGAATTGGGTGGCAATATCGCCTTGTTAAGTGCCTTAGCCAACCCAGCGGCAGGCGCCGTTGTTTTTCTGACACAACAACTTTTTAAAGACGATTTACGGAGCAATAGTTTTAGAAGTTTCCGAGCTTTAGGCACTTGGGATGATTTTGAGTTGGAGGAAATTAGTAAGCGAGACTCTAAGATAAAGTCAAAAAACGAAGAGCCTGAAACGCCTGAAGAGAAAGCTATAAAGGACCAATCTCCAGTGGGCGACGTACGGGAACCTGTAAGTACCCAAGAATAAGTAAATAAAGACCTAGAGTCGCTTTTATTACGCCTTTCTTTGCTACAATCGGCGACCCACTAAATATGATTTATATTGCGCATGTCTACCGATTTTTTAGCATTGGCTAAAACCACCTTGTTGGAGCCAACTCAGCTTAGCAATTCTCAGTTGAATCAATTTATGCAGAAGCTGACTAACGTCAGTGGCTGTGACTTTGCTGATTTGTATTTTCAGTATGCCAAGCACGAAAGCTGGTCGCTCGACGAGGGTAAAGTAAAAACTGGGAGTTTTAGTATTGATCGCGGAGTTGGCCTGCGTTCGGTGGTGGGTGAAAAAACAGCGTTCGCTTATAGTGAAGACCTTAGTGCAAGCGCTATTTTGGGTGCCGCTGATGTGGTCTCAGCGATTGGCCGACAAGGTCAAAATGTAAGCTCAATTGATCGTTGGAAAACGCAAGCCGGCAAACCACTTTATCAGCCATTGGATCCAGTCGCGTCTTTAGCGGATGCTGAGAAAGTATCGATTCTTGAGAAAGCAGACAAGGCTGCACGTAATGGTAACCCGCATGTGTGTGAGGTTATGGCGAGTTTATCTGCCGTCTATGAAGTAATCCTCATTGTTACCAGCGATGGTCGACAAATTCCCGATGTTCGTCCGCTCGTGCGCTTAAATATTTCTGTGATCGTAGAAAAAAATGGCAAGCGTGAGCGAGGTTCAATGGGCGGTGGTGGACGCTTCGCCTTAGATCATTTCGATGATGCATTGATTGAGCATTATGCGCATGAAGCGGTGCGTCAAGCGATGGTAAGTCTTGAAGCGATAGACTCACCGGCAGGGACCATGGAGGTGGTTTTGGGAGCGGGTTGGCCGGGCATTTTGTTGCATGAAGCTGTTGGTCATGGTTTGGAAGGCGACTTTAACCGAAAAGGTACTTCGGCGTTTTCTGGACGCGTTGGAGAACAAGTCGCTAGTCCTCTATGTACCGTTGTGGATGATGGCACGCTCGTCGATCGACGTGGTTCGCTTAGTGTTGACGATGAAGGTAATGAAACGCAAAACACAGTATTGATCGACAAAGGTGTTTTACGCGGCTATATGCAGGACGAGCAAAATGCACGCTTAATGAATATGGAGCGAACGGGTAATGGACGTCGCGAGTCTTTTGCGCATTTGCCCATGCCGCGAATGACTAATACATATATGCATGCTGGCGAACATGAGCCAGAAGAAATTATTAAAAGCGTTAAAAAAGGATTGTACGCTGTCAATTTTGGTGGTGGTCAAGTTGATATTACCTCTGGAAAATTTGTATTTTCTTCTAGCGAAGCTTATTTAATCGAAGACGGAAAAATTACGGCGCCTGTTAAAGGTGCCACGTTGATTGGTAATGGCCCTCAGGCTATGCAAACAATATCAATGCTCGGCAATGATCTTAAGCTGGATTCTGGCGTTGGCGTTTGTGGTAAAGATGGGCAAAGCGTGCCAGTCGGTGTGGGTCAGCCAACACTAAAAATGGATGCTTTAACCGTTGGTGGGGTGCAGCTATGAGCGATCTAGATTTAGCTCGTGCCGCTGAGCAGGCATTAGACTACGCGAAACAAAAAGGTATGCAACAAGCCGAAGTTTCTTTGCATCAAGGCACCGGCGTTTCAATTACGGCTCGTAAACAGACCTTAGAAACCATAGAGAAGCATAACGATGCGCAAATAGTGCTAAGCGTTTATAAAGACCATAAGACAGGCTCGGCTAGTAGTGCTGATTTAACTGAGCGCGGATTAAAAGCGACCGTTGATGCCGCGGTCTCAATTGCGAGCTATACCGGCGCTGATGATTGCTTTGGTTTGGCAGATGCCGATCGCATGGCGACCGACTTAAGTGATTTAGATTTATATCACAATTGGGGTGTTAGTGAGGCCGACCTAGTTGATATGACGTTAGTCTGTGAACAAGCCGCACTGGATGGTGGCGAAAAAATTAGTAACTCTGAAGGCGCCTCGGTGAATACCTATTCAGGCAGTGCCGTTTACGCGAATAGTCATGGCTTCATGAATACTCAAAAAGGCAGTCAGCACAGTATTTCCTGTTCCGTTATTGGTGAGCAAGATGGCGCTATGCAGCGAGATTATTGGTACGATAGTAATCGAAATCCTGCGAACTTAGCGACGCCAGAATCAATTGGTGAACATGCAGCGCAGCGCACGCTTGCGCGCTTAGGTGCGCGCCAAATAAAGTCACAAACGGCGACCGTGATGTTTGATCCAAGCATGGCGAAGAGTCTAGTTTCGCATCTCATCGCTGGGTTAAAGGGTGGTGCGATTTATAAAAAAGCCAGTTTTTTAATAGATCGATTAGGACAATCAGTTTTTCCTGAGTTTGTAACGATCAGTGAGCATCCGCATCTTCTCGGCGAATCAGGTAGCGCTCGTTTTGACGGCGAAGGTGTGGCGACACCTAACTCGCGGAATATTATTCAAGATGGGCAATTACAATCTTGGGTTTTAGGGTCTTACACCGCGCGCAAATTAGGTTTGGAATCCACCGCTAATTCAGGTGGCGTGCGCAATATTCGTATTAGCGATACGGGTCATAGTTTTGAAAACTGTTTGCAAACTATGCACACTGGATTGCTGGTTACTGAACTCATTGGATCAGGTATTAATATGGTGACCGGAGATTATTCTCGCGGCGCCGCTGGCTTTTGGGTAGAGGGCGGTGTCATTCAATATCCGGTTGAAGAAATCACCATTGCCGGTAATTTACTAGATATGTTTATGAACGTGGTCGCGATTGCTCAAGATACTGATACTCGCGGGAATACACATAGTGGTTCTATTGTGGTGGAAAACATGACCATTGCTGGTCTTTAAAGCTATAATTACACCTCTTTTGTGAGCAGCCAACGGGTTTTGTATGCCGATTTACGAATATCAATATGCCGATTACGGTCATATTGTTGAAGAGAGTATTGAAGTACTGCAAAAAATGATGGATGCACCAGTGAGTGAATGTCTGAACTCTAATCAATCGTCGATAGACACGCAGCTAACAGCGGCGGCAATTAAGTTTAAGGGAACAGCTTCCTATGAAACCGATTTTAAAAACTTAGTTAACCAGGCCGCTATCAATACTGCCAAAACAAAAAAGACCACTGCAATGAAAACCTCCAATACTTGGGTCAGCGACTAGAATTTAAAACATGGGACGATTAAGGCGTTATTTTGTTGCGGGGTTGTTGGTTTGGCTGCCATTGGTGGCCACCTTATTGCTGCTTACGTTTGTAATTCGCATAGTAGATCGTAGCCTATTGTTGTTGCCACCCGCTTTGCGCCCTGAAAATTTATTGGGTTTCACCGTGCCTGGTCTCGGCGTTATTTTAACACTCCTTATTTTGCTGTTAACGGGTGTGATTGTTGCCAATTTTTTTGGGCGTCGATTAGTCGCGATGTGGGAGGGTCTGCTCGCAAAAATTCCATTGGTGAATACTATTTACGGTGCGCTAAAGCAAATCACAAGTAGTCTATTTTCCGATGCCAGTCAATCCTTCAGAGAAGTTGTATTAGTTGAATATCCGCGCAGAGGTTTGTGGATGTTGGCTTTTGTTACCGGTGATACGCCAAAGCAATTTCAGAAAACGATCGGCCAAAACTTAATTAATATTTACGTGCCAACCACCCCGAACCCTACTTCGGGTTTTTATATCATGGTGCCCCCTTCAGAAGTGAAGCGCTTGGATATTCCTGTGGAAGCCGGATTAAAAATGATTCTCTCAGCAGGCGTGGTCAATCCATTGGATGATCCTGTCGAAGCTGAAAAGCTTGCCCGAGAACTCGCTAAGCAAGCTCAACGAAAAACTGAAATTAAAGATGATGAATAGCTTAAGAAGCCACCGATGTGGTGAAGTAAATAATGCTCATATCGACCAGGTAATTACTGTTTCCGGTTGGGCGCATCGGCGTCGCGATCATGGAGGCGTCATTTTTATTGACTTACGAGATGCTTCAGGTTTGTTGCAGGTGGTGGTTGATCCAGATGCCACTGACGCATTTGCTTTAGCTGATACCGTACGCAATGAGCATGTATTAAATGTGGTTGCTAAAGTTCGTGCCCGTCCTGAAGGGACCGTTAACCCGGATATGCCAACTGGCATGGTAGAGGTTTATGCGACTGAGCTTACTATTTTAAATCGCGCGGACCCAATTCCGTTTCAACTTGACGAAGACGATGTTAGCGAAGCGGTGCGTTTAAAATATCGTTACTTGGATTTGCGTAGAGAAAAGCTACAAAATATTTTCCGTTTGCGCAGTGGTGTCACTAAGTTTTTTCGTGATTTTTTGGATAGTAACGATTTTTTAGATATTGAAACGCCAATTCTTACTAAATCAACTCCGGAAGGCGCACGCGACTATTTAGTACCAAGTCGGGTTCATGCAGGAGAGTTTTTTGCTTTACCGCAATCACCACAGATCTTTAAACAGCTGTTAATGGTGGCTGGTTTTGAGCGCTATTATCAGATAGCGCGGTGTTTCCGGGACGAAGATTTGCGTGCCGATCGTCAGCCAGAATTTACTCAGTTAGACGTGGAAACCTCGTTCATGAATGAAGACGAAATCATGAACATGATGGAAAACATGATACGTGACTTGTTTAGACAGAAAATACAGCTTGAGTTGCCAAACCCTTTTCCTCGTATGACCTATGCCGATGCAATTGAGCAATATGGTATTGATCGTCCTGACTTGCGTATTCCTTTGAAACTCGTTTCTGTCACTGATTTGATGAAAGAGGTCGATTTCAAGGTTTTTGCTGGCCCCGCCAATTCTTCGGATGGTCGCGTTGCGGCCTTACTTGTGCCAGGTGGTAATAGTAAATTAAGCCGGAAAGAGATCGATGGTTATGCTGATTTTGTGGCAAATTATGGCGCTCGTGGTTTGGCCTATATCAAAGTCAATGAACTCGCCAAAGGGCGTGATGGATTGCAGTCGCCAGTGGTTAAAAACCTCCCCGATGACGCTTTGCAGGCGGTTATGCAAAGGGTCGGAGCGCAAGATGGTGATTTAGTGTTCTTTGGTGCCGATAAAGCAAAGATTGTAAATGACTCGTTGGCCGCTTTGAGAGTTAAGTTAGGTTCTGACTTAGATCTTTTTGAGACGAAGTGGGCGCCTATGTGGGTGGTTGACTTTCCAATGTTTGAGAGAGAAGACGAATCAAGCCGTTGGACTTCTTTGCATCACCCATTCACGGCCCCCAAAACAGACCAGATTAGTCAGCTGGCAGATGATCCTGGTGCGGTGTTGTCACGTGCCTATGACATGGTTCTTAATGGTACTGAGCTTGGTGGTGGATCTATTCGTATCCATCAGACAGACGTTCAGGAGCAGGCATTTAAAGCACTCGGTATTGCTGATGATGAAGCTCAAGAAAAGTTTGGTTTCCTATTGGATGCCTTGCGTTATGGTGCGCCGCCACATGGTGGTATCGCTTTTGGTATTGATCGTATAGTAGCAATGATGGCCGAGGTTGATTCGATTCGCGACGTGATAGCCTTTCCGAAGACGCAAAAGGCCTCATGTTTGCTAACCGAGGCACCAAGTGGTGTTGATAAAAATCAATTACGTGACTTGCACATTAGATTAAGATCGTCGGCACAAGCAGTGCAATCTTCGGAGAATGAGTAACATCGAAGCGATCGATTCATTGATTCAACAAGCTGACCTGCAATCTTTGAATACCCTAGCGGTGCCTGCATATGCCCGCTATTTGAAATACGTTGAAAATATAGAACAGCTTCGATCCGCGCTGAATTTTGCACAGCGCGAAAATCTCCAAACCCTAATATTGGGCGAAGGCAGTAATATTGTCTTTTCAGGCGATTTTTCTGGTTTGGTAATTTGTAATCGTCTGCGTGGTATAAAAGTAGTGCCGCAAGAAGGCAATGATGTGCTTGTTCGCGTTGCGGCTGGAGAGAATTGGCATGCTCTGGTGCAGTATTGTGTAGAGCAAGGCTTAAATGGACTCGAGAATCTGGCGCTTATTCCGGGTTTGGTTGGCGCAGCTCCTATTCAGAATATCGGCGCTTATGGTGTAGAGCTTAAAGATGTGTTTCATAGCCTCGATTATATGGATGTAAAAACCGGTCGATGCCACTCTTTGAATAAACAAGAGTGTCAATTCAGCTATCGTCATAGCGTGTTCAAAGATCGATTAAAAAATCGTGCTGTTGTTACTCAGTTGGTGCTCAGTTTAAGTACTCTAAGTCGTAGTGTTTTGAAATACCCAGCGCTCGCAAACAGGTTAAGTAAGTCGGCCAGCCCAAGAGAGGTGTTCGATGTGGTTTGTAATTTAAGAAGCGCTAAGTTGCCTAAACCTGGCATAATTCCAAACGCGGGTAGCTTTTTCAAAAACCCAATTGTTAGTCCCTCTAAGTTGCAAGAGCTACGCATAGAATTTCCAGATCTAGTTGCTTTTCCTTTTGATGATCAGTTCAAACTTGCTGCGGCATGGCTTATTGAGGCTCGAGGGTGGAAAGAAAAAAATCATTGCGATGTGCGAGTTCATAGCGATCAAGCTTTAGTAATTACTAATCCCGCTAGGAAGTCTGGCGCTCGAGTGCTCGAGCTTGCTTATCAAATTCAAGCAGACATTCGTTCGTGCTTTGGTGTTGATTTGGAAATAGAGCCGGTCGTGGTTTAATGATGTTCGCGTGTAACTTGCGCTTATACATTTTTTTGACCTCGCTAAGCTAGTCTTGACAGCTGCTTGGGCGAATCTCCCTATATCCTAGGCTTTGTAACTATGCTCATGCTTTTGAGTAATAGCTTAGAAATTCGTCACTTCTCCATTTGCTGGAGTTCCGAAGTTAATTTTTCGTAATGCAAAAAGCCAGTAACACTCGGTCAATATTAGGGTAAAACTATAAGCTCCCACTAATCGTATGAGAATCCAGATGACATTCTACCGACTTTGCCACCGAAAACCGTTGGATTTAACTAAGAAAAGTAAGTTTGTTACGCTTTTTTGTGTTGGCACTATGGGATTCTATACAACTGTCGGTTTAGCTCAATCAGAGCCTGAGGAGACCTCAGCGCCTAGTTGGGAGGTGTCGGAGTCTATTGACTCACAACAGAGTGAGCAGAGTGCACAAGAAGCATTCAAAGCGCAGGTCGAGGCTGCGGTAGAGGCGCGTCAAGAAAATAAAGAACAATCAAAGGCTCCTCAAGAAAGCGAATCAGGTGGAACTTCCACGCTACTATCAGATTTAAACGCCAAGGGTGGTTTACGAAATTTGGCCTCGCCGACTGATACCATAGTAGAAACCGCACCATTGCCAAATTTGCCGGTACGACCGGTTTTAAATATTGATGATGACCTGCGACGTCAGTTAGAGGTTCAATTTCAGGCGATCCAAGATTTACGCGACACTGAGGACGCGTTTAGTGAAAAATTAGGTGAAGGTTTTTTCTCATACGCCGATGCTTTGCAAAGAGCCGGTCGTTTAGAGGAAGCGCGCGAGATGTTTGCCCAAGCATTGCATCTTAATAAAATCAATAATGGCGTCAACAATATTTCCCAACGTCCGATCTTGCGATCGCTAGCAGGAATTGAATTAGCCGAAGGCGACCTCGAGAGCGCTGAACAATACGTAAGCCGTATGATTTGGCTTGAAAAGCAAAATCGCACTCGCGACACTTTGTCGTTTGATATTATTTTGGCTCTAGCGAATAAACTTCTCGACAAGTATTTATATCGGCCTGTTGCCGGTGAGACCAGTATTGGTTCATTGAACAGAGCTTCAAACTACTTCGATTATCTTATTAGACGTTATGGCGCCCAACCTCTGGATAAGCTTTTAATGCCTTACGGCGAATTGGCCTATACTCAATATTTGAAATCGAGATTAGCGACAAGAGGTGCAAGCGCTTCCTATATAACACCAGCTCGCTCACAAAGCCCTAGGGGGTTCGATAGTTTCAATCGTGATCAACGCCGACTTCTTTCCCCGCGCGGCACTGGGCCGACAAATTTAGGTCGTGGCGAAGTCTCGATGCGCCAATACCTAAATAAAGCCCTTAATTCAGGTAATGTAGAACACGCGGTGCGAGCCTTATTAAATATAGGCGACGTAAATCATTTATTCGGCCGTACTGAGTTTGCTGCGGGATTTTATAAGCATGCATGGGCGCAAGCGCAAAAGCTTGATGAAAACCACGAATTGGTTATCGGTATGTCTAGGCCTCATAAATTACCCAATTTCTATTTCGCATCAGACCGAAAGCACGATGAACTGGAGACCCATACCCCTAGAACAAATGTGCCTCTTGAAATTTCGGTCACTAAATTTGGGCGTGTGAATACCGTCTTTACTGATTCAGAATCTAGTGATAATCCAAAATTGATAGCGCGCGCGCGTCGCGCGGCTAAACAAGTAGTCTTTCGTCCTGCGATTCAGGGTGGTGAAGTAGTTGGCACTGATCGTTATACTGAAAATATTAGAGTGGTTGTTCGTAAGAGCGATACCGCGAAAACCGATACATCTGGAAATTAAGAGATTATTATTTTGAATAAAAAGGTAAGCCCAATTGTCCGAAGCTTTAAATCCTTATGTTTAATGATTGTTTCGGCATTTCTCGTTTCTTGTGCCCAACCACCAACTACTGGTGGTGGTAGTGGTACTCCTACGCCCCCACCTCCACCGTCACAATCACCGCCTGGTGGGCAGCCTTCGCAAATACCGCCACAACAACCGCCATCACAGCCACCGAGCGATCCCTCAGAAGGTGATGGAGAACAATCAGAAAGTGAGACTTCTGATAGTGAAGCTAAAGAAGGCTCAGAGTCGGAACAAGAGATACCAGAAGGTTGGGAAACTGATGGCGACGGTGATGCTTCAGAAGATGGTAAAGAGCCAGAAGTTTCTTTTGAAGAACCTGAAGCCTTAGATGGTGATTTTGAGTCGCCAGAGTTCGATGAGCCAGGTTCTCTAACCCAAGAAGAACTTGACGAGCTTGAAAGAGAATTAGAAGAAACTCTGGGCGATTTTGATGAAGAAATAGAACGTGAGCAAGAAGCAGCTGAACAAGCGGCAAACGAAGTCGAGACCGAAGCTGATGGTAGTTTTGATTCCGAAGGAGAGTTTGAAGAATACGACCCTAGTAAGGAATACGCATCGTCGGCTAATCAGCAGCAACAATCTGAGGAATCATCTTCCGAGCAGGAGTCTGACGAGCAATCGCAGCAAAGCGGTGGAACTTTTGACGATAGTACTGCACAACGTCAATCGAACACCAAGCAAGGAGATCAAGATCTAAAACAAGCTGAGCAGGAGGAAGATCGTGATGATCGGCCTGACTTAGCGCGAAATGACGATCGAGTTGCTAAACAATTGCGTGAACTTGCTGAATCCACTAATGATCCTGTGCTTCGTGAACAGTACTGGGATGAATATTTGAAATACAAAGGACAAAAGTGATTTGAAATGAGATTAAATAAAGTAATAAGCACCAATTTGCTCGCCGTGTTTTTTCTAGCGCTCACCGGATGTACTAATTTTGAGTATCATGAAACGGAAAATGTCCCGATAACTCAATTGAGTGCTGAGCAAGAAGCTGAAGTAGTTGAAGAAGAGTTGCTAGATGTTGGTATAGTCTTATTTAACTCGGGCCAAGTTGACCTAGACACTAACGACACGGATTTTTCAAGTGTGCGTGATAGCGAGGCAGTTTGGTTTACTCAAAAAATAAAACAAACTTTGGATGATAGTAACGCATGGGGCCTAGTGCGTGCTCTACCACACGACAAACTGCCATTAGACGTCACCATCTATGGTGAAATCATTAAATCTAACGGTGAACAACTTACTCTGCAGATAACGGCTGTTGATAATCGCGGTGTTGAATGGATAAACAAAGAATATCATCAGCAAGTTAGTCAATATGCTTACAACCCTGAAGTGTCATTACCAGGTGATCCGTTTCAGGCGACCTTTAACCAAATAGCGAATGACTTGTTTGACTATCAGGGTGCGCTAAGCGGAATAGAACGACAGCGTTTACGTTCTCTTACCAAGGTTTTGTTTGCTCGGGATTTCGTGCCTGACGCTTTTTCTGAATTTGTGAGTGAAGATGAAAAGGGGCGCTTGTCGCTCGTAAGAATACCGGCGGCCGATGAACCGATGATGCAACGTGTTGAGCGCATTCGTTCGCGCAATGATTTGTTTGTGGATGTGGTACAAGATTTTTATCGAACCTTTAATAGTAAAATGGACTTGCCTTATACCGAATGGCGAAAGCTTGCTTATAAGGAAACCATCTATGCTCGCCAGTTGAAAGAACAAGCGCGTAAGGAGCGTATTGCTGCCATTGCCGCACTCGCAGGCGGTGTTGTGGCTGCTACAAGCAGTAATAGTCGTACTGGGCAAATCGGTGGCCATGGGGCCATTATTGGCGGCGCCGCCCTTTACAGACAGAGTTTTGCTAAAACTGATCGTGCGCTCTCACATAGCGCTACATTACGTGAGTTAAGCGAGTCCCTAGAGACAGAGCTTGAGCCGAGTATTGTTGCATTGCAAGACCGCAGCGTTACCTTATCCGGTACAGTTGAAGATCAATATGATGAATGGCGTAGAATTTTAGCTCAAATGTTTCGCCTTGAAGAAGGCGTCGACATTCCAGCTTCATTTGACAGCGAATTAGAATCTAATATCGTCCAAGACAGCGATAGTGTTGAGTAGTAAGTATGACAAATCGTTCTCAAAACTCTGACCGACAAGGTCAGAGAATCGATGCGCTCGACTTTGAGCTACCAGGTGAATCATCCAGTTTAAATGTAGAAATTGAAAACAGCTTTACTACGTATAGCGTAGAAAAACCTGCATGGTGGCATTCTCAGTTTAATCTTATGTTGGCGGTATTTGGCTTGTTGTTGACCGCAACCGTATTGTTCATTGTCCTTAGTCCGGCGCCCGATGCCAAACGTTTTAGTACCATTGTTGGTAGTGATGGAAGTCAAACCGAAGCAAAAGTAACCACATCAGGAGACCCTGATTCTGGATCCGATACACCCTTTAATGAAAGCCGTAACCAACAAGCCCGAGGCAGTTCACAAGATGTTTTGTCAGAGCTTCTTCGCGTCAAAGGTGACCTAGAGTCCCAACAAGTTCAAGTGTGGGCCGAAGTCGAATTTCAAAACGCGATCGCCGACGCTGAAGCGGGTGATCAGTTTTATAGTCGTCAAGACTTTGTGTCCGCCCAAAATTCCTATCAAAGTGCGTTAGATGCGCTCAAGGGTTTAAGTCAACGAATTCCAGCAGTGGTCGATGGCTTGATCAGTGAAGGTCAGTCCGCGATCGGTGAGGGAAAGTCTCAGTTAGCAACATCGGCGTTCGAAAAGGTTTTGAAAATCGATGCTAATAACGTTAGTGCCTTGTTGGGAATAGAGCGTGCTAAAAGTTTGGATCAAGTGTTGCAATTATTGCGCGCTGGCGCCGAAGACGAATTAGCGTTTAAAGATGACGAGCAATTAGATTTACTCGACGCGGCTGATCAAAAATATAAACAAGCCTTGGCCATAGATGCTCAAACTCTAGAAGCCACCGAGGGTGTAAAGCGCGTGGCAGGGCTGCGTTCAGACAAGCGTTATCGAGATTCGATGACTGCAGGCTTTAATAATTTGTTTGCTAAACGCTATCGAGATGCTAAAACGCATTTTTCGGCCGCACTTAAAATCCGTTCTAATGATGAAACAGCGCTCGCAGCCTACCGCCAATCATTGGCGTCAGATAGTCGTTCATCGATTAGTTCATTGTTATCAAGTGCCAAACGTTTCGAAAGCCAAGAGGAATGGTCAAGCGCTTTAGGAAGTTATCAGACCGTATTACAAAGAGATCCAAACCAGGTTTCTGCGAAGGTAGGCGAAGTTCGCAGTCAAGCTCGTTTGGAGCTCGACGAGGCGATCAAGATCTTGCTGAAAGATCCGCTTGGCGTGGCTCGGACTTCTGTTCGCAAAGAAGTTGAGGCAACTTTAGCTGATGCTAAAGCGTTGGCTAACAAGGGCCCCTTGATTACATCTCAGATTCAATCCTTAGAAGGTATCTTAGTTGGCGCCGACGCAGAAATAAAAGTCGAACTTACCTCGGACGCGCTAACCGATATTAGTTTGAGCCGTGAAGGAACCCGTAAAATAAAACTCGGTACGTTTTCTTTACGCAAGCTATCGCTCAAGCCTGGCCGCTATGTACTGAGTGGTTCGCGGCTTGGTTATCGTGACGTAAGATTAAGTATAGAGCTACGTGCTAATGGCGAAGCTGTGCAAAATTACCATTTAGCATGTACTGAATCGGTTGCGAGCCTTGGTTTTCCTAATAGCAATGTTGGCGGCGCTAGAGCCAACGCCACCTAAAGTACGATTAGAATTAGCTTTAACCATAGTAACAATTATGTCGCAGCACGAAAAATTTGATAACACGCCGATAGCGCCAGTAGAGTTTGAGCTACCCGATGCTGCTGATAAAGGTCGTGCGTTTAAATTCACCTTAGGTCACTTTGGTCTAATTCTTGCAGGCTTATTGGCTCTGCTCATGATTGCCTTCATTACATTGGCACGCAGTGTTGAAGTGCGTGGTGTGGCGGTTAATCTGAATAACCCTGATGAGTTCTTCCCTATACCGGCAGACGTCGATATCCCAGGTTTTTTGAAACTGCCATTAGGTAATCGAGTATTGATATTGTCTGGGAGTCGCCGGGTTAGTGTAAATGCGCCGGGTTATATTCCGGCCTTACAAACCATCGATGTGGGTGATCAGCGTAATCAACGGTTTGATATTCAAATGACGCGCACACCCGGTAAGATCGCTATAACTCTGGCTGGCGATGCACCGCAAGGTTTAGAGGCCACGGTTGAGATTGACGGGCGAGATTATGCGCAATTGCCAAGTGAAGTGATAGAGATCCCAGCGGGCCAACAAAAAATCACAATTAAGGCGCCATTATATCGGCCAGTCACACAAACTATGCTAGTGCGCGGTAAAGGTGAGCAGCAATCCCTAGAAATACCTTTGCAAGCGGCGTGGGCTGAATATTCGTTTACTTCGCAGCCAGCGGGTGCAACAGTATTTGTGGACGAAAAGGCCGTTGGTCAAACGCCATTGTCAGTCAAGCTCGATGAGGGTTCTCATGAGCTAAGAGTGTCGGCACAAAAGTATCAGGATTTTACGCGCAAGATTGGCGTTGTCGCCAAACAAGATCTTACCATTCCGGAAATTGTGCTTAAGCCGGCCAATGCTTTGCTCTCTCTTTCTTCTGAGCCAGTGGGTGCCGCTGTACTGGTTAATAAGGTTTATAAAGGTACTACGCCGTTAGATTTAGTTGTAGCACCTGATAAAACTCAAGCAGTTCAGGTATATAAGGCTGGGTATCGAATAGCGACACAATCATTTGAGCTCGAACCGGACCAAAAACAAGGCGCCTCGCTTAAATTAAGCGCCGACCTTATACCGGTAACAGTGAGCGTTTCCCCAAGCGATGCGCAAGTTGTGGTGGATGGGCAAGCTCGTGGCCGCGGAAGCCAAACCCTAAATTTAAGCGCATTGCCACATAAAATCAGTGTGAGAAAACCGGGCTATGTCAGTCAGAACTTTGATCTTATTCCTACACGTACAAGTAAGCAGCTAATAAGCGCAAAACTACTTACTGAAGAACAGCATTATTGGGCGCAATTGCCCGATAGTTACACCAATGATAAAGGTCATCAACTTAAGTTGTTCAAAAATTTAGGAGATGTCGAACTTGGGTCATCTCGTCGAGAAGATGGTCGCCGGGCCAACGAAGTACAATATAAGGTGCGTTTAACTCGCCCATTTTATGTGGCTCTGCATGAGACTACTAATAAGCAGTTTCGTGAGTTTAGAGCATCGCATAGCTCGGGGAACTTTAAGCAGAAGAGTTTAGATGCGAATCGTTCCCCTGCCGTTAATTTAAGCTGGCAAGACGCAGCTCGTTATTGTAATTGGTTAAGTAAGCAAGAAGGTTTAGACCCATTTTACCGAACCACTAAGGGTTTTATTGCCAGCAATAATGAAGGTGCAAATGGCTATCGCCTACTTACCGAAGCGGAATGGGCTTGGCTGGCACGCAATACAGATGAAGGTCTACTTACCTATCCCTGGGGAAGTGACAAACACCCTGGTACGAAACGAGTCGGTAATTATGCAGATGATAAAGCGGCCGATATCATTTCGTTTAACCTAAAAGATTATAATGATGGTTATAGTGGTCCCAGCCCAATTGGAAAATTCCCTGCTAATCATCGTGGTATCTTTGATTTAGATGGTAATGTGTCTGAATGGATGAACGATTGGTATAGTGCGAAAGGCAGTAGTGAATTAAACACTAAGACTGACCCCTTAGGCCCTCTCGAAGGTGAGCTTCGGGTGGTGCGTGGGGCAAGTTGGGCTAAAGGTTACTTGCCGCAGCTACGCCTCGCATATCGCGATTCGGCAGCTAAAGGCAAACACGATATTGGTTTTCGTATCGCTCGTTATGCAGGTTTAAACAAAAAAAATTAGTTATGAAAAAAATACCTCTGTTATCGCTGCGGCAGGCATTTATTAACGCCATAGCTGTGCTAGCCGTGATGCTTGTTTGTGCTCCCTTTGTAACGATTACTCAGGTTCATGCTCAGAGTTCGGAGATCGAAGTGGCTGACGAGACTGATAGTGATCTTGAGCAAGACTCGCCGGTTAACGATAGTGAAGTCGCTGCCGATACAGCCGAAAATAAACCAGCACCCAAAGTCAGCAAGCCAAGTGAGCCGAACGGGGTCTTTATACCTAGTGAAGAGCTTTCAGAAGATAGCTCTGCGCCTTTTCCGGTCGATATTTAATCAATATTAAACTGATATGAAATTACAAAAATCTGAATTCTTTTACCAAATCGTTGCACTGGTGCTCGCATTTTTGGTTGTGCATACCATTTATATTGGTTTAGTACGCCCGAATGCTGAGGCAGTTATTGAAGCGGAGCAGCAGGCTTTGTTAGCACAAGAAGAATCCGGAGAGACTGTTACTTTTGATCGCTCAGCCTGGGTGGTATTAAAAGATTATGAGCAAGAAGCATGTTTCGTGCTCATGCTTTGGGCCATGGCTATTATGGGTTTAAAGGCTCAGAATGTGGCAGCGCAACGCCGTTTGCTCGCACAACCACTAGTGAGTGTGGAAGAGGGTCGCAAAGTGCTGCCAGAAGATGCACGCAAACTAGCAAGGCCTATAGAAGCCTTGCCTGACCCAGATAGGCGGTTTTTATTGCCAAGGGCGTTGCGTGGCGCGCTAAATCGTTATGGTTCGACCGCCTCGGTGGCCGATGTATCGGGTGTCGTGCGCGACGTGTGTGAAACGGAAGCTGATCGACTAGATTCAGAACTTTCATTAGTACGCTATATTGCTTGGGCAATACCGAGCATCGGGTTTATCGGAACAGTGCGAGGTATTGGCGCTGCGCTGGGTAATGCGCACGAAGCCGTGGCTGGCAATATCGCGGCTGTTACATCCAGCTTAGGTGTTGCGTTTAACTCAACCTTTATCGCGCTTTTGATTAGTATTGTTATTATGTTTTTGACGCATCAAATAACACTTATGCAAGAGCGTATGGTGATGGAAGCGCAAGACTATTGTGATGATAAATTAATTCGTCATTTACAGAGTTAGTTATGCAAGCAACACTGCACATTAACGATAATAATCTCTTACTTCAAACGTCTAACGGCATTCGGCGTGGCCGAGGCTATGCCTGGATTAAGGGAGACAGTCTAGTATTTAACCAGCCAAGTGAGCAAGCGGCGGTAAAGCATTGTCGATTGCACCCGCAACAAATTAATAGTCGTTACTGGCAACAGTGTGATCAAAGCAGTATTCCTAAAAACGATGCAGGTATGCGACATGCTGCTGATTTAATTTGGCAGCAATTGCGTCAGTATCAAGACGATGGCGTGAGTCACTTATCTTTCGTGGTGCCGTCGCATTATCAGTCGACTAACCTTCAACTTTTGCTAGGTATTGCTAAAGCCTCGAATATCAAAGTAACCGCACTGGTAAACAAAGCGATACTCGCGGCGTCGTCGAAGGTAGGGGAGGCTGGAAGATATTGTCATATTGATGTGCAGTTACATCAAACGGTTGTTTCATGGTTAGACGTCAAAGACTCAAAACTCAGTTTAGCCGAAGTTGAAGTGATTCAAGATGTTGGTATTAATTTGATCGAAGAAGCTTTGTTAAAAGCGTTACAAGCAAGCTTCATTCAAAATGATCGTTTTGATCCTCTGCACCATGCATCTTATGAGCAGCAGTTGTTTGATCAGCTGCCTGAATTGGCGCATAGTTTAGTTGTTGATGGTAAATCGACAGTGACTGTGCAAGGCAATGGACACGCCTACAGCATAAGTTATGAAGCGAGTGAATTTAATGCCGTACTTCGACCTTTCCTTGATCGCCTAAGCGCACTTAATTCAAACGTAATATCCGCGTATATAGATTTTAATGCCGCCTTTGATCATGCTGATTTAAGCCAGTTTAGTGAATTTGGTTTTGAACACGTATCGAGTGAGACATTAGGTGAGCTGGACGCACTTGAAGTGACTGTCGACGGCCAAGACTTGATTTACCAAACCGAAGTATCGGTGTCTGGCAGCCTTGTCGTAAGTGCTCCAACTGAACAAAAGCCAAAAGAAGTCGCCGCCGCTGGGCATTTGTATTTGGTACTAGCTGGCAATGCTGTCGCTCTCGAGAATGCTCACCTTAGTTTGAGTGCCGCTGAGCTAAAGCTTGTTTATGCTGACAGAGGGAATGCGCAATCGCTTATACAGAGCGGACAACTATTTGTTTTGGGTGATGAAGGTCGAAAACAGCTGCGCAGCAATGACAGACTCGGTTCGGAGTTGGTGGATGGCGTGTTGTCTGTTATTCGAGTGGTAACGTCATGATTCGATTGGTGATTTAACATGGCACGCCGCAAGATTCGAACTACGTCGACATTTAGCCTATCGTTTTTAGATATTATGTCGTGTGGTCTTGGTGCAGCGGTGCTTATCTTTTTATTACTAAAGCATGTAGTCGACAGTCCAATTCCAGTTTTAACACCGGTCCAAACCGCAGAAATTAATCTTCTAGAGGAAGAAATTAAGATAGGTGAATTAAATTTAGCGCGTATTCGAAACACGATCAGCGATATTACAGATGAAACGGTTACTGCTCAGGGTTTAGCGCGTCAGATTTTAGAAGAGCTAGAAAAGTTGCGTGCACTCGTTGCCGATACGGATGATCCTCTTAGTGCGGATATTCCAACCCTTAAAGCAAAAATTGCTCGTCTACAATCACAAAAAGCAAAATTAGAAAGTAGCGTGCCGCAAGGTAATAAAGCGTTTCGTTTTACCGGTGATGGGCGTCGTCAGTATCTCAGCGGAGTCAAACTCGGGGGTGAGCGAGTAGCTATATTGGTCGATACTTCAGCCAGCATGTTGGACGACTCTATTGTTAATATTATCCGTCGTCGGGCGCTGCCTGATGATGTTAAGCGACAAGCCCCGAAGTGGACTCGAACGCTCGCGATTACGCAGTGGATTGTGGCAAATTTGCCATTAGACAGCGATTTTCAAATTCTAAGTTTTAATGATGAAGTGGCACCGGCTATTGGTGAGGATGTAAATGCGTGGTATGAAGTCAGTGATCGGCTTTCCGTTTCATCGAATATACAAGGCATAAATGAAGTGGTGCCTAAAAATGGTACTAATATGCAAGAAGTGTTTCGAGCTGCAATGAGTATGACGCCTAGGCCCGATAATATTTTTCTGATTACCGACGGTCTTCCAACGCTTGGCAAAGGTTCACCTAGAAGTGCTACGCGTATAACCGGTAATCAACGTATACGTGTTTTTAATGAAGCGCGTAAAGAGCTCTTACCTAATATACCTGTTAACATATTTTTATTGCCGCTTGAGGGTGATCCAGAAGCCGCAGGTCTATTTTGGAAAATGGCCGCGCGCAGTCGTGGCTCGTTCTTAACGCCAGCGAGGGATTGGCCATGAGTCGTCGTGTTCGTAGAGGTACTGAAGATAGCAATGTCTCTTTTTTGGATATTATCTGCTGTGGTTTTGGTGCTATTGTATTATTAATGGTAATCGTGCGCCCTGGAGAACCAGTTGTGTTAGAAGAATCACTCATTCAAGACAAAGGCGTTGTACGATCTTTGCAAGAGCGATTGTTTGAAATACGTGGTCAGGTTACTTATCTTGAAACTGATCTTAATGCTAAACAAGAACAGCTTGGCAAAGAAACTGAGCGCGTAGCAATTTTGCGCGGTGAGTTGGATTCTCTGCAAGCTCGGCAGTCGAGTATAGACGAAACAAGCATTGATGAACCGACCAGTGTTGCCGATTTGCAAATTGCTTTGCAAACTCTGAGTCGCGAAATGCAGCGCCTACTAAAAGGTGCGCAGATCGACGATCAATTTATAGCCGGCGTACCGGTAGACGCCGAATATATTATTTTTATCGTCGATACCTCTGGCAGTATGCGTCAATTTGCTTGGAACTCTATGCAGCGCCAAGTACGTGATGTTTTGCGAGTACATCCTAAAGTGAAAGGCTTGCAAGTGATGACCAGTGATGGCCGTTATATGTTTGGAGGCACCCAGAATCGTTGGATGACAGACAGCGCTGCGCGCCGCCGTGAAATCTTCGAAAAGCTACCAAATTGGTTAGAACAGAGTAGTTCTTCACCTGTAGGTGGTATAAATAAGGCTATTCGTACGCACTATGACAAAGATAGACGCATTAGTTTGTACGTTTTTGGCGATGATTTTCAAGGGCGATCAGTTCGTCGTGTATTGAGAACAGTTGAAGCTATTAATAAAAAGCGCGCTGACGGTGATACTTTAGTACGTATCCATGCGATAGGATTTCCCGTTGAATTACTTGGCGGGCCCGGATCGATGCAACGCTTTGGTAATTTGTTGCGTGAGTTAGCTCAAAATAATAACGGTACTTTCATTGGCTTAGAATATGCAAATTGATACAAAACGATGGTTTAACAGAATAGGGCTTTTAGCGCTCATTATGTTTTTAGGCGGCTGCGCGAGTAATGTGGTTGTCAAAGGTTCGATACCAGAACCTTTGATTGAAAAACTACCGTTAACTGCCAGTTTGACTTACACCGAGGAATTCAAAAATTACACTTATGTCGAAGCTCAAAAGCGTCGTCGCAGTGTTGTTTCTAAGTTCGATTTTCAAGACGCGCAAGTTGCTATGTTTGATCAAGTGTTTGGAGCACTGCTCAACTTGGATCAAAGCGCCGATACCAACACAGATTTGATTATCGAGCCTGAGGTTCTAGATTTTCAGTATTCTACGCCTGCGGAAACCCAGACAACTCAATATGAAATCTGGATAAAATACCGTCTACAAATTATGGATGGAAAAAGACAAAACCTTGCCGATTGGGTGATAAAAGGTTATGGCAAAACGCCAACAGCAACTTTACAAAGCACGGCAGCGGCATTTAGTTCGGCAGCAAATGTTGCAATGCGGGATATTGGAGCACAATTGGCCATTCGCTTTCCCAGGCAGCCAAGTGTGCAAGACTTGATAGCACAAAAAGGAGGTTTGTCAGCGCCTAATGAAAGCCTAGTTCAAAACGAAGAAGAGACGGTTGAAGTGATACTAGAAGAGGGTCAAGAAGTGCTCGATAACGAAGCCGAAGAAGACTCGAACCCACCTGAGGAACAATGATGAAATTAGAAACATGTATGAGGTTTTTTGCTTTATTTGCCGTCGTAGTTTTTACTGGATGCACGACAATCAACGTCGACCAAGTTCGCCTGCGCGACAATATAGTTTTAGATAAGAGCGATGCTATTGTGGTTTTAGGGCGTCATCAAACCGCTGAAATTCAAACTGAGGGCTCTTTGGTTAGCTGTATTGGAGGGCGATTATCGCGTGGTACTGGAAGTACTCGAATTATTCCCGAAAGCGAATTTGTCGACATAATGTATCCCTGGTTTGAAGCTCGCACCGCGCCGTTAAGTCCAAAAAAACTTAAAAGCGTGTTAGACCGCCCATTACTGGCTCAACGAGTAAGAGACTTTAATATTCGATATTTTGTGTGGGTAGAAGGTTCAACAGAGCGTACCGGTTCAGCAGGCAGTTTAACCTGTTCAGTTGGCCCTGGCGGTGGCGGTTGTTTCGGATTCGGAACTTGGGAAGACACGAGTGACTACGAAACAACGATTTGGGATCTGGATACTTTTACTGAAGTTGGCAGAATCAGTACGGAAGCGGTAGGCACTTCCTATATGCCCGCATTTGTAATACCGATCCCCTTGTTAGCACAAGTCCAAGGCGACTCATGCCGTGGTATGGGGCGACAACTAGTTAAATTTTTCTCAAATGATAATTCGACCGCTTTAAAAACGGCGAATTAATAAACGATAATGACCGCCAAAAATCACTGCAATTGCTTTTAGAATGATCAGGAGGTGTAAAAATGCAAAGTAAATTTTTCAGATGTTTTCGTTATTCCTTAGGGTTGTTTTTGCTAATGCTGGCTTTGCCGAGCTTAGCGCTTAATCTCACGCCTGCTCAAAAAAAGCGCCATGAGCAATTTATGAGTGAGTTTCCAATTGTTGAAGATCCTGCGTTAAACGAATACGTAACCCGAATCGGGAAGAGAATTTTGGCGGTGAGTCCGCATGCAGATCAAGATTACATATTTGTTATTCGTGATAATCCTATTGCGAATGCTTTTGTTTCGGGCTACCCAGTGGTTTATGTCGAGCGCGGCTTACTCACCTTGCTTAATTCGGAAGCTGAACTGGCCGCAGTGATGGGCCATGAGATTGGCCATAACGTTGGTAGGCATATTAAAAAGCGATTGAATCGACGTACTCGCACGCAAATATTGTCTTTCCTAAGTAGCTTCTTAGTCGGTAACAGGGGCATCGGTGATGCTCTTCAAACGCGTGCTCAAGTAAGTGAATTTCAATATACACGCGAAGCCGAACTTGAAGCTGATCGCTTTGCGGCTGACTATCTGTTCAAGGCAGGTTACGAGGCGTCACAGTTGATTCCCGCTTTGTCACAGCTGGTAGCTTTTGGCAATTTGAGTGCTGCGCAAGAAGGTTTTGAACTGCCGCATCAAGGTTTAGGTGCGACCCATCCGCGCAGTGATAAACGTTTACGTAAAGTTGTCGAAAGTGCGGGTGAATTGCCGCCTGGTGAAGCCTATATTGGTCGTGATGAATATCGAGAAGCCATTACCGGAATTATCTTTGGCCCAAATTTTGGCGCCGTCGCGCCTGAGGGCTTTGTGCGCTATACCAATGAGCGTCTAGGCATTACTTTGTTGCATCCTGATACTTGGTCGTTTCAGGTAAAAGGTGCCAAGTTAATAATGAAGGATGCGAAAGATCAAGCGCAGTTAAAAATTGAAATTGAGAAAACACAAGACAAAACGCTTACCTCACAGAAAGCCTTAAAAACTAAATATCCAGAGGTTGTGAATGATGAAGCTATTCATAAAGAATCGCAGCGAGACCTTGGAACGCTTGGCGCCATCCCAGGTCAACGAGTGGCACTCGCTACGGTAGGGCGCAATACTTATCACTTTAGTGGAATCGCCAAGAATAACCAACCAACCGCTGAGCAAGACGCTGAGTTTGTTGGCATCATTCGCTCGTTTAGGCGAATGACACGTGCGGACCGGACTAGCGAAACGGTAACTAAAGTTTATTTTGAGCGTCTTGAACCGGGTGATACTTTTGCAAGTCTTGCTGAGAAGACGGATAAAAATGACGAATTTCTGGAAAATAGACTGCGCGTATTAAATGGCTATTACCCCGATGGTGAAGCCGAGCCAGGTACTTGGATCAAAAAAGTACGAACAGAAAAAGTCCAAAAGAAAAAGGTTCTCCCTGAACCTGAAGTGGCAAGTCAATAAATTAACTAGTCGGCCTTCTTAGGATGAGTGTTTCAATATTACTTAATACGTAGTTATTGAAATACTCATGGCCTATCTTGATCTGCGCAGGTGAGTAGCCTTATTTACTCGTATCCTTAGTTCTTTTGCACAGCGTTTTCTAAATTATAGTCTTGTATAAATTCAGCGACAGCTTGGTCAATTTTTTCACTAATGTTTTCTATTAAAATTTCGGGGTTATCCAACCAAAACTGAAAGTTATCTTCTTTCGTGACTTCCTCTCCATGGTCATCAAGTACGTGTACGGCGCTATAGGTACCCCTGTGTGGTTTTCTGCCTCTTCGATTTTGATAGGTAATCACCTCCAACAATACTGTGACGCTACTATAATCGGCCGACATCACAACACTTGGCGTTAATCGCGGGACTAAAAACGCTTTAATTTTTTCCTTCGCTTCAAAACTTGTATCAAGATTTACACGTGCCGCAAATGCGCGGCCCGTGAGTTGCTTGCTTAATGAGTCCAATATCTGTTGGTTTATATCGTAGTCGCCAAGCGCTTTAGTTAGTGGTGCTAAAGTTTTAGTGCGCGTGGCATTGGTTTTGGAGTCGACCACCGAACCGATTAGGACTCCAGGGACGCCACCAATAAGCCCTATTTTTTTGGCGCGATTACTCTTCTCAGCGCTAAGATTGCTACCTAATTGGTCAATACGAATTACTTCAATTTTATTTGATTGGAAAATACTGCGGTCTAATTGATTTTTTTTAGCTGCGCAAGCAGACAAAAAAATAGAAATGACGATGATGATCGTTAACTGATATGAGTTTTTCATTTTGATCCGTAGGTGAGAGCCCAATAAGCACCTAATTAAGCAAAGAAGGTTTATATGCATAATGGATCACGCTGTCAAAGGTTTTAACGATTAAAGAAATTTGATAACTTGATTCAAGACCTTCTATCTTCAAGCTTTTGTCCAAGGTGCTGGCAATGCTAGAATCACCGTGTACACAATTACTTAGATATTATCGGCATGGCAGGACATTCTAAATGGGCTAACATTAAGCATCGAAAAGCAGCTCAAGATGCTAAGCGCGGCAAGTTATTTACTAAACACATTCGAGAAATTACAGTGGCTGCTCGAGAGGGTGGTGGCGATCCTGCGTCTAATGCGGCTTTGCGTATTGCTGTTGATAAAGCGCTCGGGGTAAATATGACGCGTGATACGGTAGAGCGTGCCATTAAACGAGGCACTGGCGACCTAGATGGTGTCACTTATGAGGACATGACCTATGAGGGTTATGCTTCAGGTGGTATAGCTATTATGGTTGAATGTTCGTCTGATAATAAAAACCGAACCGTGGCCGAAGTCCGTCATGCTTTTAGTAAATATAATGGCAGCATGGGTACATCAGGGTCGGTTGCTTATATGTTTCAATCTTTAGGCAGTATCATCATGGGCCAAGGGCTGGACGAAGAAGCAGTGATGGATGTCGCTTTAGAAGCCGGCGCTGACGATATCGTTACGCATGAAGATGGCACTGTTGAGGTGACGTGTCCGTCGTCTGCTTATGTTGAGCTTATTCAAGCTTTTGAGAAAGCGCAAATGGTCGTGGCCGAATCTGAGGTTACCAAACGAGCTGAAAATGAAGTTACCTTGAGTCATGATGACGCTGAAAAAGTCATGAAGTTAGTTGATGCGCTCGAAGACTTAGATGACGTCGTCGATGTATACACCAATGCTGATTTTCCTGAATCTGTGTTGGTTTAGGCGTTATTGAGTGGCCACTAGCACTGTTATTTTAGGCATTGATCCTGGTTCGCAAATTACTGGAGTGGGCGTTATATGTTCCAGTGGCAATGATCTTAAACACATTTATTCTGAATCTTTACGGCTGCCCAAAGGTGAGTTAGCGGTTCGCTTAGGTGTCCTATATGCCGGTTTACAAAATGTCATTGCCCAAGTGAAACCTGATGTGGTTTCGATTGAACGAGTATTTATAGCGAAAAACCCACAATCAGCTTTAGTGTTGGGTCATGCTCGCGGTGCTGCGATGCTCGCAGCCGTTAATAACGAATTGCCCGTGGTTGAGTACAGTGCAACTGAAATTAAGAAAACTGTGGTTGGACGTGGACGTGCGGATAAGGCTCAAGTTCAACACATGATGCGTGTCCTTTTGAGTCTGCGTGTGGCCCCTGACGTGGATGCTTCAGATGCTCTTGCCGCGGCGGTTTGTCATGCGCATCACCAACAGCTTAATCGAGTGCTGGCTTAAGCGGCGGCACTTATTATATAGAGGCTAATATGATTGCATGGCTTAAAGGCGAATTGCTTGAAAAACGTCCACCAGTTTTACTGGTAAATGTTAACGGTGTTGGATACGAGCTCGAAGTGCCGGTCAGCACCTTGGCGGATTTACCCGAGCTGGGCGAAATCGCTAGCTTGTTCGTGCACATGGTGGTGCGTGAAGACGCGCAGCTCTTATTCGGTTTTAGTACCAAGGAGCAGCGTGATTTGTTCCGAAGTTTAATTAAAGTAAACGGTGTTGGACCGAAGGTGGCTCTCGCAGTTTTATCCACTTTATCGGCTAGTGAACTCGTCGCGGCAATGGCGAACGATGATATTACTCAGTTATGTAAAGTGCCCGGGATTGGCAAAAAAACCGCACAGCGACTCGTGGTCGAAATGAAGGACCGTTTAGAGAAAGAGTTCGGTGATATTGCCAATCAGGATTCTGTTTCGGGCACGCCAGTGCAAAATGACAGCCAAGATGCTATCGCTGCTTTGATTGCTTTGGGTTACAAGCCAAGTGAAGCGACTCAAGTAGTGAAATCACTGCCAGCTGACTTAAGTGGCGAAGAAATGATTCGCCAAGCATTACGAACCTTGTCAGGCAAAGTGCTTTAAACGTCCTTTAAAGAGCTTCTACATTTCAATAAGCACAAATTTTATTAGGATAGGAACATAGTCTATGGGACAGCTTTACATTCAGTATGAATATTGGGTAGCTGCCTTTCAGTTGGTTTTCGCCATGCTTGGTATGGGTGCAACCCTAACCGTACAAGACTTTAAAGTTGTATTCCGGGTGCCCAAGGCCGTTGTGTTGGGGATACTTATCCAATTGCTGGCGGTGCCCTTAGCCGCGTACTTGTTTATTGCGGGTTTTAGTCTTAGCGGCGGCGTCGCCATAGGTATTGCGCTTATTGCGGCTGTACCGGGAGGTACTACCTCAAATATTTTTTCCTATTTTGCTAAGGGTAACGTGCCTTTATCTATTTCCATTACTGGTCTAACAACGCTTGCTTGTTTAGTGACTACGCCGCTTCTGTTATCCCTACTAATTACCGAATACCTGCCCGCTCAATTTGTTATGCCCGCGCAGCAAATTGTGGTCGAAATAGCGTTTACTCTTTTACTGCCTTTAGTATTGGGGATGTTCATCCTAGCGCGCTTTCCAGCGGTTGCGCCCATTTTATCAAAATGGAGCATTAGACTGTCACTGATCGGAATTTTGATGATCTTAGTGGGCTCAATTAGTGCTGGCCGGCTGGATTTAGATGTTTTTGGCGTTAACAGTGTTTTATTGATAGTCGCTTTTGTTACGGTACTGGCTATATTAGGCCGTGGTTTACCGCGCCTTTTTGGTTTGGGTCGTGCTGACAGTACTGCCATTGATATGGAAGTTGTGGTGCGCAATATAAATCTAGGTGTTTTAATAAAAGCCTCAATGTTTCCAGCCAGTGCCGGTACCGACGTACTTGCCGACAATGTCTTATTCGCAATTTTGTTGTATGGGGGGCTGCAAATGCTCATCGCGGCGATTAGCATTACCCAACGCCGCTTATTTTCCTAGTATTTGGTTTGCAGTTGTGCAAAATAAAAACCAACCTAAATGCCGCGAATATTTTAGAATAGAGCGTGCTCTATGCAATAACGGGTTTGGCCTAAAACAATGCTCAACGATAATCTCGATCCAGACATGCAGCTTGGCGATGAAGACGTCGTTGATCGTGCCTTACGCCCCGAGTGCCTTGATGACTTCGTTGGTCAGCCAAAAATTAAAGAGCAGTTGTCGATTTTTATTCAAGCTGCACGTTCGCGTAGTGAGTCCTTAGATCATGTATTGCTGTTTGGCCCGCCTGGCTTAGGGAAAACCACCTTATCGAATATTATTGCACGTGAATTAAGCGCCAAAATCCGCCAAACCTCCGGTCCGGTATTAGAGCGTGCAGGTGATCTTGCCGCCGTGCTCACTAATCTTGAACCGCACGATGTGTTGTTTATTGATGAAATTCATCGTTTGAGTCCGGTCGTCGAAGAAATTCTTTACCCGGCTATGGAAGACTTTGAGTTGGATATCATGATTGGCGAAGGCCCCGCTGCGCGCACGGTTAAGCTATCTCTGCCGCCTTTTACGCTAGTGGGCGCGACCACCAGAGCGGGCTTGTTAACATCCCCGTTGCGTGATCGCTTCGGAATCGTTCAGCGCCTAGAATATTATAATACCGATGATCTGAGCCGCATCGTCCAGCGTTCTTCGGATATATTGGCTGTGCCGACTGAACCAGAAGGTGTGGCCACGATCGCCAATCGAGCTCGAGGTACGCCTCGTATCGCTAACCGTTTGCTGCGTCGTGCACGAGACTACGCCGAAGTTAAGGGCAATGGTACTTTGACTTCCGATATGGCCTCGGCGGCCTTAGACATGATGGAAGTTGATCCCAATGGCTTAGATTTTATGGATCGACAATTGCTCAAAGCCATTATGCAAAAGTTTGATGGAGGTCCGGTGGGAATAGATAGCCTAGCCGCGGCCATTGGTGAGGAGCGCGGGACCATCGAGGACGTTATCGAGCCGTATTTAATTCAACAGGGCTTTATGATGCGTACACCGCGTGGGCGAGTCGTTACTAAGCGCAGTTGGCAGCATTTTGGCTTGCGCCCAGTGGATGAGACGCAAGATAATCCTCAGAACAAATTGTTTGAATCTTGATGTTTGAATGTCAGGAGCGCGTCTACTACGAAGACACTGATGCAGGTGGCATTGTTTACCATGCAAATTACCTGAAGTTCATGGAGCGCTGTCGCTGTAAGTGGCTAGAACATTTGGGTTTTAATATTCAAACGTTGCAACAAAAGCAAGACGTGCTGTTTGTTGTGCGTGCCGCCAACTTGGAATTTGATGCCCCAGCGAGGCTATTTGATGAGATTAGTGTGAGCCTAGAGGTATTGCATGTGGGTAAGGTTCGCTTGTCAGTTATGCAAAAAATTTATAATAAGACCCAATTACTATGTAAAGCGCAGATAAAACTGGCGACTTTGCAAGGTAGTTCGTATAAATTAGCGCCCATGCCGCTCGCTCTTCAAACAGCGATTAAGGCCAGCACAAACGTTGGATGAATAAACAGTGAGAGAGAATACTTAATGACTGATGTAATCCCGGTAGTAAACGCACAAAGCCTTGATGCGCAAAATTTAAATGCAGAGTCATTAGCGCCTGTGGTCAATGAAGCCGTTGCGCATGCCAATCAAGTTTCGATCTTGGAGCTTATCGCAGACGCAAGTCTGACTGTACAGCTCGTGATGTTGGTTTTGTTGCTCGCTTCCTTTGTCTCTTGGGTGATTATCTTTTCTAAATTCCAAATGCTGCGCAAGGAGCGTAAACGCACGGCGCAATTTGAGCGTGAGTTTTGGGAGGGAGGCAGTATGCAAGCCCTATACAACGACTGGGGTAGCGCTAACAAGAACGCATCGGGTATGAGCGAGATTTTTGTAGCGGGTTATCGAGAATTTCAACGCTTGAGTGAGCGCGGTTACGCCAATAATAATGACTTACTTGACGCCGTCCACCGCGCTATGCGGGTAGAGTTAAGCCGCGAAATTGACCATTTGGAATCGCAAATCCCGTTTCTTGCCACGGTTGGTTCTACCAGCCCTTATATTGGTTTGTTCGGCACCGTATGGGGTATTATGAATTCCTTTATTGCGCTTAGTGCGTCCACCCAACAGGCCACGGTGTCTAGTGTTGCGCCAGGTATCGCCGAAGCTCTGATTGCTACCGCTATGGGTTTATTCGCAGCCATACCTGCCGTTATCGCTTACAACCGATTCTCGCATCATGTTGAGCGTTTGATTGGCCAATATGAAATTTTTATGGAAGAGTTTATCTCCATAGTGAATAGACAGCTTGTTGTCGGTAAAACCTAAGAGCTTACGACGATGAGTAATTATCGAGATAGAAAGCGCAAACCAATCGCCGAAATTAACGTCGTACCGTATATTGACGTGATGTTGGTTCTGTTGATTATCTTTATGGTAACCGCCCCTTTGTTAACTGAAGGTGTAAAGATTGATTTGCCGCAAACTGCCGCTAATCCAGTAGAAGCGAACCCAGATGCGCCTGAGCCGTTCATTCTCACGGTTGATGTTGACGGTAGCTTTTATATTGACGATCGAGAGTATGAAGAGCAAGCGCTATTAAATTATGCAGTAGCGCTTTATCGAGAAAAACCAGCAACTGACTTCTTGGTTCGTGGCGATAAAAATACGCGCTACGACAATGTTATAAAAGCAATGGTTTTGTTGAAACAAGCAGGCGTAGAAACGGTGAGTTTGGTTACCGAGCGACCGCAAGAAAAAAAATAAGATGAGCGAAAGAAGACGTAAAGCGGGCATAAAAAATCGAACAGTTGCGTGGGTGGCAGCAGGTTTGTTGCATGTTTTGATTATTGCCGTGCTGCTGGTTAATTTCACTAGTGAAACAAAAACCATTGATACCTTTGATGCCGAGAAGGTTGATACGGTTAAGGCCAGTGTTATCGATGAGTCGCAAATAAAAGACCAACAAGAAAAAATTAAGCAGCGCGATAGAGATAAAAAAGAAAAGGAAAGACGCGAGCGTGAACGTCTCGAAAAGCTAAAACGGGATCGAGCAGAAGAAGAAAAAAAGATCAAAGAGCTTGAGCAGAAAAATATCGATGAAGCAAAAAAAGCGGCGGAGCTAAAAGCGCAACAAAAAGCTATTTCATTACAAAAGAAAAAAGACGAAGAAAAGGCTAAAGCCGAAGAAGAGAAACGCAAAAAAGAAGAAGAGAAGCGCAAAAAAGAAGAAGCGGAGCGCAAACGTATTGAGCAAGAAAACGAAGCGCTTCGTGAGCGTCAACGATTTCAAGAGCAACTTGATGCGGAAGATGCAAAGCGTCAACAAGAAGAAGCTGATCGGCGCTCAAAAGAGCGCACCGCATCAATTATGAGTATTTATGGGGCGCGTATCGAAAAGGCTATTCAAGCCGTATGGCGAGTTGCCCCGGGCACAGAAGACTGGCGCGAAGCTAAAGTCAATATTAAACTTACTCCACGTGGCGAAGTCGAATCTGTACGTATCGTAAACTCAAGCGGGCTTCCGGCTTTTGATAAGAGCGCCGTAACCGCGGTGTATCAAGCAAGCCCTTTACCATTGCCGAGTGTTGACGAAGATGCGGTCGCATTGCGAGAGTTACAAAACATCAACCTAAGTTTAAAAAAATAAATGAACGTATTTTTGAAAAAAAGTGTTTTATTAGCGTCTGTGGTATTAGTTTCTATTTGGCTCAATATTGCTTACGCGCAGGTAGAATTAGGCATTGAGAATCCCGATGTTGGCGGCAAACCTATTGCGATTGTTCCGTTTAAGGTTCTAGATGGTGATGTGCTAGAGCATCAGATTCATAAGATTGTTGCTTTTGATTTAGACGCCACCGGCAAGTTTGAATCTATTGATAGTAGTCGATTTTTATCGTTTCCATCTCGACCAGAAGAATTTAGAGCGAAAGACTGGCGTGTGCTGGAAGCTGAAGTATTAGTCATGGGCGAAGTTTGGAAGCTTGACGAAGACAAGTATGAAGTCCAATTCCGAATTTTTGATGTTGCTCGTGAACAAGAAGTTGGCACCGGTAAGCGAATATCTGGTTTGAGTAAGCAAGGCTTGCGTGCCGCTGCACACGTTGTTGCAGACAGTGTTTATACTGCTTACACAGGGCGTCCTGGCGCGTTTCAGTCGAACATAGCTTTTGTACAGAAAACGGAGATCGAATCTCAACGTTATCGCTACAAGTTAATGGTTGCTGATTGGGATGGTTTTAATGCCCGTGAAGTATTCGGTTCCTGGCAGCCGATTCTTTCACCAAGCTGGTCGCCAGACCGACAACAGCTTGCCTTTGTCTCTTATGCGCCATCTGGACCCGCAATTAAAGTCATTGAGTTGACCACTGGAAAAACAAAAATTGTCGCGAGCTTTAAAGGGACTAACTCGGCGCCTGCGTGGTCACCAGATGGAGGCAGAATTGCTTATTCGTCTTCACGTCACGGCAGTCCAGATGTGTTTGTTTATGATTTGCTTAGCGGTTCACACCAACGAATAAATTCGCATTATGCGATCGATACTGAGCCCGCTTGGTCGCCAGATGGGCGTAACTTACTATTTACCTCTAGTCGTACCGGTAAGCCACAGATCTATAATTACAATTTTGCGAGCCAAGATATTTCTCGGATGACGTTCGAAGGTAACGAAAGTGCGAATGCTTCTTATGATTTTAATGGTGGAAACATCGCTATGGTTCACGAGGGTGGTCAAATAGTTGTGATGAATAAAGACAATAGCCGCCTTACCTGGCTAACTAATGCAAAATACGATGAAAGTCCTAGTTTTTCTCCGAACGGAGACATGGTATTGTATAAGGCGGAACAGAATTTTGAGCCGGCCTTGATGGTTGCCTCGTCAGATGGTCGAATCAGAACAAGACTAACGAATGTAAGAGGCGATGTGCGCGAACCTGCGTGGTCGTCATTAAGAAATTAAACTCTAACCAAAAACTCATAATCGGAGTGAACTATGAATTCTAAATCTGGTCTAATTTTGACCCTATTAATGGCTGTATTTTTAACTGCTTGCGCAGGTAAAAAGAAAGATGCGCCAGTGGCGGTAGACGATGCCGGTGCTAATACGTCGGGAGCAGAAGCCTATGATTCAAGTACTAGCAATCCATGGGGTGTCCCAGGCTATTCTGAAGATCAATTGCGTGCTCTTGGTATTACTGAGAACCCACTGAATTACAAAGTTGTGTATTTCCAATACAATAGTTCTAGTGTTGATGAGCGCTCACGCGTCATTATCGATGCGCATGCGCGCAACCTTGGTAGAACTGGTGGTGCTCAAGTGGGTCTTGAAGGCCATGCTGATGAGCGTGGTACGCGGGATTATAATTTAGCACTTGGCGAGCGCCGTGCTCAAGAAGTCGGCCGTTTATTGAATGCGGGTGGTGCGGGTAGTACTATCCAGACTCTTTCATATGGCGAAGAGCGACCTGTTGATACAGGACATAATGAAGCAGCGTGGCAGCAAAATCGTCGCGTTGCTATTAACTACTAAGTTATAGCGCAACGCCCTCGTCGACAGGGCGCAAGACAAAGAGTTAGTGGAAGCTAGCTCTTTGTCGTTGAAATATGATGAGATGCATGAAAAAAGCAGTTTTAGTAGTCGGAATGACGATTATTGTTGTTCCGATTTTTTCGTCTGCGGTCGCGCAAACTCAGCAAACTCAAACCTTGTTAGAAATACAAGTGATGAGAGAAGAAATCGGTCAGTTAAGAGATTTAGTTGAACGCCAAGGCCAAACCATCCGTTTGCTTGAGCGTCGGATCGAACAGGGTCAGCAACCGTCAGTGTCCGCTTCATCTCAGTATGGTAGACCAACCACAGGTTTTCAGACTCAAGGTGAGTTTTATGAAAATACCGCACCGGCTCAAGTTGGTCAGTCGGGGCAGGTGCCGTTAACGCAGCCCACTCACAATAATTTTCCGACAAACCAACAAGGTTTTCCGGCACCCCAGAATAGTCAGCTTGCCAACAGACCTAGCAATACGACTGCGGCAGTTGATCAGATCCCGCGTGACGCATATCAGCCTTTTGACTCTAATGCCGCTCAAGGCACAGGACAGCAAGCGCCTACGGTAGAAGACAGAGTAATTAACGCACCGCCAATTCCTGCACAACAAGGTGGTTTTCCTCCCGTGGTAGACCGCAGTATCGGTAGAGCGCCCACGCTTAATCAAGACCCGAATGGTATTCCTTCGCAGCCTCAATTAGAACAAGCCGTGCCGCCTGCGTTTCAGGAGCCGGTGACTGATCAAGGTATTTCGGCAAGACCTCTAGAACCCTTCAATTCAGGCTCAGCAACTCGACTTCCGAATCAAGCACCTAACGCGGGTGTGATTGCCGTGCCTTCGGCTCCCAGCAGTGCTCAAGGGATACCGAGCGCGGGCAATCAGCAAGCTTCACTCGCTGGTCAAACATCTGAAGATGAAATGTATAACCAAGGTTTTGAGTTATTAAAGCAATCTAAGTTTGAAGATGCTGCGAGCGTGTTCGAGAAGCAAATTAATGTTTATCCACAAGGTAATTTGGCCGACGACGCGCATTATTGGATTTCAGAAGCCATGACTATGGTTAGTAATACAGAAGCGGCTCGCGTTAACTTAAAGGCAATCGTTGATGATTATCCGCAGAGTAGTCGGGTGCCAGATGCACGTTTGCGTCTTGCCTATATTGAAGAACGAAAAGGGAATTTGATTGAGGCACGCATTTTATTGCAAGAAGTGGTTAATAAACATCCGCAATCTGACGCAGCTATAGCGGCTAGAAATCGTTTAGAAACGCTACAGTAATATCTTCGCGCTGCTCGGCAGTGCTTCGCTATGGCAGTTAGAATCACCGAGATCTTTTTTTCCATTCAGGGCGAATCCGCAACTACCGGTTATCCCACAGTATTTGTGCGCCTAACCGGCTGCCCTATGCGTTGTACGTATTGCGATACCGCCTATGCCTTTCAGGGTGGTGAAAAATACAGTGTTTCCGAAATTTTAACGGAGGTTGGTCAATACCGCGCTAAGCACGTTACGGTGACCGGCGGCGAACCATTAGCACAAGGGGAATGTCATGCGCTCCTGCAAGCACTTTGCGATGCGGGCTATAAAGTTTCATTAGAGACGGGTGGGGCGATCGATATCAGTGCGGTGGATTCACGCGTCTATGTTGTTTTGGATATTAAAACACCCGCGTCCAATGAGGAGCACAATAATACTTATGAAAACTTAGACCACATTAAACCTTCTGATTGCCTAAAATTTGTAATTTGTAGTCGAGATGATTATGAGTGGGCTAAACAACAATTAATTAGCCGTTCCTTGTTTACTAAGTGTGAAATCTTGTTTTCGCCTTCCTCCGAACAGCTTTCGGCAACTGAGCTTGCTGAGTGGATATTGCAAGACCAGCTTGCTGTACGTTTTCAAATGCAGTTACATAAAGTTTTATGGAATGATGCGCGCGGCAAATAAAGTTAGTGACTTACTAGCAAGTTAAAACTACATAAAGATGAATAAAAAAGCAGTGGTATTGGTATCTGGCGGTCTAGACTCTGCCACCGTTCTTGCCTTGGCGATCGAACAGAATTACGAATGTTATGCCTTAAGTATGGACTATGGCCAGCGCCATAAAATTGAATTAAAGCGCGCAGCGCTGGTCGCAAAAACCAATGGAGCGATTGAGCATAGAGTGGTGCGTATTGATATTGGTGACTTCGGTGGTTCGGCACTTACTGACCACGCGCTCGATGTGCCTACCAGAGAAACTGATGATATTCCAATTACTTACGTGCCTGCTCGCAATACGGTATTCCTATCAGTCGCACTTGCGTGGGCCGAAGTGTTGGAGGCTAAGGCTATTTTTATTGGCGCTAATGCAGTCGATTATTCAGGTTATCCCGATTGCCGACCAGACTATATCGCATCGTTTCAAACTATGGCTAATCTCGCGACCAAGCGCGGTGTTGAAGGCGATGAGATAAAAATTAAAGCGCCGATTATTGACCTGACTAAGTCTCAAATAATACGCGAGGGTATACGCTTAGGTGTTGATTATTCGCAAACCCTTTCTTGTTACAGTCCAAGCGATGACGGTACTGTATGTGCGCAATGCGACTCATGTCGGATTCGAGCGGCAGGCTTCGCTGAAGCGGGTTCACGTGATCCTGCCTTAGGCTCAGCGAAGTAGCTCTAAATGTTGTGGCGGGCGCACGATTAGTTGTGTGCCTAATATAGAGAGTACGCAATAGGCGGTGAAATAGTAGTATCCTGAATGCAAAGTCGCACTCACGGCTTCGTTTGATTTAGTGGCTAAAAACGCCATAAAAATACTCACCACAAAGACATCGGCCATCGACCATTTTCCAATCGCCGATACAATCTTAAAAATGTGGTCGTTGAGTTTTTCTTTACCTGAAAATAGAACTACTAACAAAAGAAGAATTTTAACTACGGGTACCACGACGCTAAATATAAGGATGAGCCAAGCGACTAGATAATTTTCGTCAAGGAATAAGTATTCGATCGTCTGAATAATGCTTTGGGTCGCTTCATAAAGATCTAATTGACCAATAAGTGGCAACGCCTTGCCGACTTTAATCGTTAGCATATTAAACATAAGGCCGGGGTATAGGCAGGCTAAAGAAGCCAGAATTAGGACTAATGCAAAGATATTTCGTTTTGACATATTAAGAGTATTTTATGGTGTTATTGCACAATAAAAACCAGCCGTTTTTGAGGTGCATTTATTAACTAATCGAATATTCTACCAATAAGAGAATGAGTAGATGTTTGAGTTTATCTGTAATTAAACGTGATTGGATTGGCGAGTTTGGCTGAGCCTAGGAAAATGATCTTATAAAACCTAAATAATCAGGAAAATAAGCGGTAAAAAAGGTTGACCAGTTAAAGCCAAGCAAAGATAATCACGCCTCGCTTCGGACACTCAAAACGAAGCGACTAAAATGAATGAAATAAGGGCCGTTAGCTCAGCTGGTAGAGCATCTGACTTTTAATCAGGTGGTCGCGCGTTCGAATCGCGCACGGCCCACCATTCAAATCAATAACTGGTCTCAATAAAGAATATACCTCCTCATAGATATTCTCTTCTTAGAAAATCTTTTTGCGAGCCCACTGATAGTGTAATCCCCCCCATATTCAAATTGGCCATTCCAAATTTATAATTTACTAGCCAAAAGCTTTAATCTGTTAAAACTGTTTTCCATGTGTTCTTGATTTGTCTGCCAATGCCTTATGTCATTAGGCTAGTAAATAAATGAGTCAATACGAAAAGTACTGTGGTAGCTGTTACCGTTGATCTTCAATAGTCGCAGCGAACGCGTCCTGAATAAGTATCTCTATATTGTCACTGCTTAGCGTGTGAATAAAGGCAATAAGAGAATCGGTTTCTTTACTATTGAGGTCTAAAGGTTTAATTAGGGGGCTTAGTAGTTCATGTCCTTGACCACCTTGTTTATAAAATTCTATCACGCTTCGTAGATCAAGAAATTCTCCGTTGTGCATATAAGGAGCTGTGATACCGACGTTACGCAAAGACGGTGTGAGGAATTTCCATCGATCGCTCGGGCTTTGTGTTACCTCATAGCGCCCTAGGTCATTAGCCTTCTTAACGCCTACACTATCAATCACTGAGCGATCCAATTTAGTGGTGATACCAGGAGCAAGTTGTACCTCGATGGTGTCTTGCGGCGCAATCATCGATGCTCTATAGCCAGTGCCGGTATTGTGCAATTTATGGTCCGTGAACAGAGCATTTTCTTGATCAAACAGATGGCAAGAAGCGCATCCTGCTTTGCCTTGAAATAATTCAAAGCCTGCTATTTCCGTGGCGTTTAAAGCATCTTGCTGTTTGCCATAAAACCATTTATCAAAACGTGAGTCGCCGGCTATCAGTGACTGTTGATATTGGGCAAACGCCAAACCTATATTAATCATGTTGGGCGCTTCGCCAAAGGCTTGATCAAATAGTGCTCGATAATCCGCGTCCGCCAAAAGCTGATCGATCACGGCGCCGACTGACGCATTGTTCATTTCATTGTTGGCTAACAAGGGTGACCAAACTTGTTGAGATAGTTTACTTTCGCGTGCATCGGCAAACAATTTTTTTCGATAAACTACATTAAGGAGCGTTGGTGCATTTCGTTTCAATGCGCGCCCTTCAAAACCAACAGGGCGTTTTAATTCATTGTTGGTGAATCCTTGTTCCGGAATATGGCACATTGCGCATGACATAGTTTTGTTACGCGATAAGCGCCGGTCAAAAAAAAGCGCACGCCCTAGTGCGATCTGTTTAGGGTTAGCTTGTATTTCTTGATACGGTTTTGGGTCAGGTAAGCCACGCTGTTTACTATTCGCGATCGACACTAGATCGGTAGCTGTACCTCGCCGATTTTCAAGACTCAAAGAGTTGGTGGAATATTGCTCGCTATGGTAGCCACGCTTATCGTCGCCAGGGCCGATACGTATCGGCGATTGGGCAAAGCTCGAGTTCAAGGTCAAACCGGCGGCAATCAATAGCCCAGTATAATGTCGAGCGCCAATACTCATGTACTCTATTTTTTCAGCTGGTCGGCGGCTAAAGTTTTATCACTTTCAAATAACAGCGTTTTGATATCATTCACCAAAATGTCTGGGTGCAGAAAAGATAAGCTATAAATATTGCGGATCTGTGATTTTTCATCGATTAAGAAGACTCTTAAAATATGTGAAAACTTACCTTTGCCGTCTTCGCTGTTTTTATCAGCGACTACCGACTGTTGATAATCCTCTAATATTGGCTTCAACTCACGCTCTGATTGAGTGGTAAGGAAGTCCCAATCAAGGTCGGCATCACCCATGATCGATTCTTGGTACTCGGCCATGGCGTCCGGTGTATCACCTTTCGGATCAAAGCTTAGAGTAATCAGTTTGAGTTTGTCTTTAAGTGCAGGTTCTTGATTGATCCGTTCGGCCACGGTGTACAGAACCATGGTCGACAATGGGCAACCATTGACATCGTCGCAAGTGCGATAAATAAAACTAAGCAGAGTAGGTTTGCCTCCTAGAAAGCTAGCCAACTCTTGCGGTTTGCCTGCCGTATCGAGGACGCTGCCGCCTGCTGCTTTTTCTAAGGGAGGTAATTCATAGCTGCCCGCTGCCGGTGCGTCAAAACTAAGCTTGCCCCAGCCAGGCGCTAGAAAAACATCTTCGATATTTTTATTCTCTGCGACCGATGAACTAGCGCTGCCCCAATAAAGTAGCAACACTAAAAACAATCGTGAGCTCATTGTTCTGCGACTACAGCTGGGTTTTCATAAGGGCGTTCCAAACCATATAAGGCATACGCTCCAAAACGCATTTGGTGAGCGCTACCAAGTTTTTGTTCTTTAAAATCAACTTCAAATTCAAGTTGCAGTTTTGATCCGTCCCAGGCATAGGCTTTAAAAAATTGCTCGTCTAGATCGCCTTTTTTATCCCAGTTGTCGAGCAACGATGAGGTGAAATAGGCACGTTTGCCATCCCAGCTTTGTGAAATCATATTAAGCTGCGCACCAATTACTTTTTCGTACATTTGTTTTGGCGCAAACGGATCTGATACATCAAAGTAACGTGCTTTACCGTCCATAAACGTCTGTACCCATAAACCTCTATCATCCGAAGTGATTGAAATATCAACCGGAAGCGGAACTTTAGATGGATCGCCAATATCAGCCACTGCTTTAGATTGCCAAGCACCGGCTTCGTCTTCATAGATTAACCAAATTTTTGAAGTTAGAGCTGTGGTGGTGAAACAATAATTATTATTTGCACCCCATGCACAACGAATTTCAAGCGGCGCACCGGGTATGTCTAAAATTTTCTTGGGTTTTCGTGTATGTAAATCCCAAACAACCGCTGTGTTACCAAAACGTTGCATGGCGGCCGCATCACCTAGCATAGTGCCAAAGTCGGTCATGTAATTAGACCACCCAGTAAAAGACGAAGTAAACATTGCATTGCGGCGCGGCATTACTCGAACATCGTAGCCATAGCCATCGGCAAATTGCCCCGATTTTTCAGCACCACGCAAATCTTCGTCAGTTGGGTGCCAGTGCGTCGCTAGGTACTCACCTTTATTGGAGTATTCCACCATGGCTGTTCTACCGCCATGATCTTTATTATTAGAAAGCCCGGTGATCATCATGCGCCCCGCTAAGGCGTAAAAAGTATGTGGGCCTACCACGCCACCACTTTTACTAACAAAGTTGTCAATTGTTTTGTGCAGTGTGGGTTTGGCAGGATCGGTATGAACATCAAAAATGAATATCTTGTTGCTATCTAACCCGCCTGCCCATAAAAAGCGCCGGTCATCACTAAAGCCTGAATGATGTGCTTCGTTACGACCGCCGACAGACAGCGTATTGACAACTTCGCCGTAGTCTGGAGAGTTTGGATTAACGTCGATGGTAACTAGTTTATCTTGTTCGTCGCCAAGACCTTCTTCGCCAAGCGTCCAAACGTAAACAAAATCTTCCTGACCAACGATTTTCGCCATATAAGGCGACATACAGGTTTCATCAGAATGGGCTGATGTAAAACCGCCAACAACGAATACTGCGACAAAGCTTAATAGGCTTAGAAAAGAATGAGTTCGCATGCGAGTCCTCCGGTCGTGATTGTAGGTGTATTTATTATTTTTACTAAAAACAGTGTCTTATCATTAAATGACCGTCAAGAATACACCTTTCTGACCTTATGATTTACTCAATGTTTAAGTGAATATTTAACTCTTTAGTTGCTTGGTAAGGCCTAAGTTCGGCGGAAACATTCCAAATGTAATCGTAAAAAAATGAAAATTAAAGAGGTAATTTTGCGTTTCAATAAGGTGTTCTAATCGTGGTCAATTGTCTGGAAATTGTTGCGCCAACTTGTTTTGAGCGCTTTTTTCGTCATAAATTTAGGGGTTTTTACAAAATCATTGTCTTCTTGTTAAGTTGTATTGCGTTATGTATGATTCCTCGAAATGCGAAAGAGTCGGACGCTTTACGTGTGAATACTTTTTCGCAGCGTTATACATAAGTTTTTATGCGCTAGTTTCCTTGGGGGGGACATTTAATGAGTGAATTATCGATTCATTTGTTATTCTTTTTTAACTTTGACCATCACTTTAACTATATGTACTAAGTCATGGTGATGCGTTTCAATGGGCCGTTTTTGGCTCGTGTATCTTCCCCTTCAATTCTCCGCATAAAGGATTTTTTAATTCAAATTAATTTTTGATTTTTGCTTAGTTTCAATCAATGTAGATATATCTGCTTCATGCTTTTAAGCCGATAGGACCTACAGCATTGAACGATATTAAAAGATGGGTGGCAACATGAATTTAAATATCTTAGACCAATTTTGGGTGAAGTTTATTAATTATAAAAAGCTCAGTCGGGTGATAGTCTGGCTACTCCTGAGCCACTGCTTTTTATTATTCGGATTGATGTCTTCGAGTGCATACGCTCAGTCTCAAAACGAAGTACAAATCAGCGTTCTTTTTGATGGTGCTTCTGACTTTACCGCTGGCGAGCCAACAGCAGCGACCGGCACTGCGCCTGAGCCACATACACCTGGATCGGATGGTGGGCCGCAGAACTTGGTGGTCCGAACTAACGATCAATTTGCGGTTAGAGTTGATTGGAACATCAACGAGGACTTAGCAACTGGGGCGACCTTAACAACTCAATTGCCATTATTTGCTGAATGGACGACCGATGATACTGGTGGATACTCAGGATGTGCCACTACTACGTTTCCAGACCCTCAGACCGCAGTTTGTGTGGTCGGTGATCAGGCCGAAGGGTCTAATGGCACCATCCGCATGACCGCTTTATTAAATACTTCCACCGACAATACGGTTTTTGATATCCCCACTACGCTTACCACTGGAGAAGACACTGGCGGGGTGACTGACAGTCTTGACCAATTCCTAACTGTGTCCGAAACGCCTATTGCTAACTTTCTTAAAGGCCCCGCCGAGGTGGCTGGAACCATAGATGCGCCGATTATATCAGGCGGCGAATCAGGTCTTGTCTTTCTGTACCCGCTTAGCCTTATCGATTTTAGCCAAGGAGCTGATCCAATATTAGGTGCGGGGCCGATTAATAGTGCCCTCCCGATTGACTTTTTTGATCATGCTTATATGTTAAGCGCCAATGCAGCATTGGCAACCGCTCAGCAGATGATAGATGCTGGCGTTGGGTTTGCTGGTCGCCCGGTTTGTGGCGCATATGATGGCGCTGGTGCTTTTCCGATCACAGTTGGTACTTGGACTTGTGGTACACCTACAAACCCAAATGGTTACCCAGTAGTACCCATTAATGTGACCGGTCATGATGCCAGTCAGGCTCCCGCACTCAATGCTGATGGTAGTGATAATGTTGTTGGCAGTGGTGTCAATGTTCTTACTGGGCAGATCGCCTTTTGGGTTCCTGCTGATGAAGCTCAAGATGAGATAAGCGACCCTCTTAATGATTCTGCTATCTCGGCCTTTTTCGAAAATGCGATTGCCAGTCAAGATGATGCTACCGAAATCACAGAGCAGACCGATGTAGCTCCTATTCAAGTGCCAGGGAGCAGTGGCTTTGTGGATGAGCTAGCTACTGCTAGCGATCCCGCTGATGACCCCTCGGAAAACGCCAGTCGCACAATACTCGGTAGCTCTCCAACCGGTGTGGGTGTTGGTCCAGGCGCGACCATTGGCCATAATATTTCATTTCGCGGTGGTCCTCTGCAACTCCTTGAAACCACCTTATACGGTCCTGAACCAAGGTTTGGTCTAGATTTTCGTACTATTGCTAACGGCGGACTTCGTGGGCTGCTCCCTGGTGAAGCTGTCGATCCCGGCACTTCAAATGGAGATGATATTGGTGAGACACCCAGAGGCAATATAGTCACAATTCATTCGCAAGTGCTCACTCTGTCGACCTCGACAGAATCACCGTACGATGCACCAATTCAAGGGTGTACTGCTTTTGATACATCACACTATCAGCTTACCGGATTTGGACAGATTCCAATAACTCAAACCGATGGCACGGGCCCTGGTGTTAACCCAACTGTGATAGGTGGCACATCGGTTAGCTCAAATACAGGCCCGTTGGCACATGTCTATACTGGTTTAGCGCGTGCTACTCGCGCTGATGTGGGTGGCCAATTCATTGCGGTTGGTGGTACCAGAGCAGGTATTCCCTTTACAGTTGAGTTTACCGACGCTCCACTTCAACTTTTGCCTGGCGGTAACTTCGGCGTTTTGAATGATCAGCTAACTTGTAATGATGATGATGCAGGCCCTTCTGGCTGGATAGATGCAACTGAAGCGGCTGCACTTACGGCGGCATTTGATCAAAATGGCGATGGCAATTTTGAAGGCATTACCCGTGCTCGAGTTCGGATTACAGAACGTTTCCCTTGGGCCCTGGGCCCTGGCCCGGGTTTGAATGATCTCACTACTGGTTTTGCCGCTTACTTCCAAGCTCGGGTTTTATCTGATCTAGCAGTGCAGACTGTAAATCAAGAATTGTTTGCTTTGCAAAGTCATAGTTTTGGCGACCTTGGTCCTAATGGGGTTCCGGATGGTATTCCGTTTATAGGCGGTACCGTTCCCGATGTGGCAGGTCTGCCAAATCAGTGTGTCCCCTATAGCAATCCTCAATGGCAAGCAACGGGCAATGATCTTCAAACTACCACTGGGTATTGTAATAACACTTTTGAAGATGACGGCGCTAATTCTTTTGATACTAATGATTTAGTTGATTGGGACAATAATTCCACGACGCAGACCACGCTTACTAATAGTGGAGTTCTGCGTGTTTTTAATGCTTCGGGCGCAGTGATCAGTATTGTAGAGGCCAATTTGGCGCTCTCTAAGACGAACAACGATGGTTTGGGTGATATCGCAGATAATGGCGATTCAGTATTCTTTACTTTAAGGCCGAGCGTTGTTGGTTCAAGCCTTGAAGCGCTAACTAATGTTAGGCTAACCGATAATTTGCCACCTAATTATAATTTTGTTGACTTCGTTAGTGGGCCTAGCACTCCTGGCGCGACATGTAATCCTCCGTCAACACCCGATGGCACCATTACCTGTCAGTTCTCCGAGCCAAATCCAGCCGTGGATACTGGCCCATTGCCTTCTGGTTTGCCGGGTGGCTGGTCTGATGAAGTCGTTATTGAGGTAGTGGTTGTCGGTGCGGTTGCCGACCCTGTTACGCCAACGGTAATCTCCAATACGGCAACAGTACTCTCAACCGGACTGGGCCCGTGGGATCCGGTCGCTGAAGATTTTATCGATGTTACACAAGTCGTAAATGCACCGAGAAGTCGTGCTAGTCGTGCAAGCTCATTTTTACCGTTGCCGGCTGATGAAGGTGTGATTGTTAAGGTCGTTAATGAACTAGAGGGAGAATGCGAGGTTGCGCCTCAAGAATTTTTAGATGAAGGCGGTACTCTAGCTGAATGGCAAGAACGCTGTTCGATGGTTGTTGCCAATGAAGAACTTTCGTTTGATTTATCCGTTACCAATGAAGGTAATACGGCTTTTACGCGCTTAGAATTCATTGATGTGTTTCCGCATTTGGCGGACGCCACAGAAGAAGTGTCTGATACCAGTGCTGCTCAGTTAGGAAGTTCCAGACCGCCGACTGTTGGTGATGGACGTTTTCCCGCGTCTAATTTTGCCGGTGACGTTTCGTTTGTGAGCTTAGCCGCAGACTCTATTCCGGCTGGTTCTTCGCTTGCGGCTGTTTGGGTAACGGGAGACGCGCCGTTGACGGTTTCGCGTGATCCTAATTTGGCATTGAACGCCACCACTTGGTGTGACGCTGTTGCTGGCGCGGTAGTGAGTGGTCCGGCTGGTGCTTGCCCAGCAACCCCAGAAGACGTTACCGCGGTGTATGGTTTAATCGATGGTGGAGCTGGTTTGTTACCAGGAGAAACCGCGACTCTTAATTTAACTTTAGACAGCATTGATACAGGTTGTGAAGATTTGTGGACCAACACTTTTGGTCTACGAGTGGATGAGATCTTTTTACCAATACGCTCTAACGACGTGTCGGTAATGGTCACAGGCTGCGACTTGGCCGACTTGGAAGATACCTTTTCAACACTTATTGCGAGCGGCGGGCCTGTTCATCCAATCCGTGATGGTTTGGCGTTGGGTGCGGTTGTTGATGCTGAGCTTGATGGTCAGATTGGCTCTGTTAGAGCACTTGGCGATGATGATAATTTCAGTGGTGATACTGGAATTGCCGATGACGAAGACGCTTTGCAAAACGTTCCTGGATCGGCTTTGATTACTGGGCAAGCACCTTTAACAGTTGCTGATGGTAACGGTGTGCCTACGTCAACGTATACACTTAATATTCCGGTCGTTAATACCACTGGCGCGGATGCTTTTGTAGTCGGGTATATTGATTTCAATGGTGATGGTGATTTTGATACGGGAGAAGCGTCAGCCCCAGCAACTGTTTCTACTAGTGGTACCGCTGCTCTGGTTTTTTCTGTTAGCGGTATTGCATCTGGTACCACGGGTGTACGTTTGCGTTTATCGAGTGTTCTTGATGATGTGATTACTCCGCTTGGTTTCGCAACTGATGGGGAGGTTGAAGATCATTTAATTGAAATATTGCCAGTCGTTAGAACTGAAAAAGTTCTGGTTCCTGCGAATGCTCCGGACACCTTTGATTTAACGGCTGGTACAGCAACTGCAACAGGTGGAAGTGGTACAGCAACTGCTTTCGTACCCTTTAGCCAAGGCGTGGTTCCACCTATCATTATCAGTGAGGAGGTTGCCACCAGCACAAACGGTTTTATTACCTCAGCTGTGTGTACCGACGCAAATGGTAGCGCTGTTTCTGCCCCATCTAATGGCCTTCTTAGTTTTGATACAAGCATTATTACGCTCAACGGCAATACGACTGCTGAAAGTACGATTACCTGTACTTTCACCAATACTCAGCAATCGACGGTGGCCGTGGTGAAAACGGCAACGCCGGCGGATGGCACTAACTTCACTTTCTCTAGTACTAGAGAATTGGTCGGTGATCCTGGCTCGGCAACTATCCCAGCTGGTGATTTTGATCTTGACGGTGAGTTAGTTGATTCAGATAGTGATTTACTTATCAATCAAATTGCTGCCACAGGATCATTTACAGTTACAGAGTCTGTAACTTTTTCTGAGCAGCCACCACAAGGTTGGATGCTGAACAGTGTGAGTTGTACTGAAGTAGATACCACTAACACTCCAACTCTAAATTCGCCGATTATAGGTAGTGTTGAGGCTGATGGTTCGAGTGGTGAAGTAACCGTGACCATAGACCCAGGTGATACGATCACCTGTACCTTTGATAATATTCAATTGGTGAGTTTAGGTTCAGCGCTTTGGATAGACACCGATGGAGACGGTGTGTTGGATGAGGATGAGCCGCCGATTGTTGGTGCCGTGGTTAACTTACTTAATCCAGATGGCTCGCCAGTGTTGGACTCGAATGGTGACCCTATTACGACCACAACCGATGCTAACGGTAACTACTTCTTTAATGATTTATTGCCTGGAGACTATATTGTTCAAGTGGTGGTTGACCCGTCATTGAGTCCGACGCCGAACCAGGTCTCTGACCCTGATGATGACGTCAATAACGATTCAAATGTTGATGTTGCGAGCCCATTTAATGACCCAGCGGCAGGTGTTTTTACCTCTGGTGTGATCAGTCTAACGCCGGGTACGGAGCCCACCGGAGAGCTTGCGGCGGATGCTACGGACGACCAGCCGGGTCAAACGGGTATTGCCGACGATGCAGGCAATATGACACTTGATTTTGGTTTTATTCCAGAACCTCAAATTGGTGTGAGTAAAGCCGCCGGGGTGCCGACGTTAAATACCGATGGCACTTTCGATGTGGTGTATACGCTGTTGCTTGAGAATACTGGTGCAGTTGATATCAGCAGTATCAGCTTATCTGACGATCTGGCAAGCCAGTTTGGTGCGGCCTTTTTTACCGCGTCAGATGCAACAGATCCAAGCGGTGGAATTGTGGTGGCACCAGTCGTTACGCCAGCCGTCGATGCGTCGGGTACCGCGATTATCTTGCCGACTGGCAATGCGGCGTATACTGGTGATGCCGCAGGTATTGATCTATTCACTGCCGATTCAAGTACATTGGGCGTGGGTGATAGTGTGCAAGTGACCTTCACGGTGCGCTTTAATCCTGAGGTTGCGGGCCAAACATTGAATAATACGGCCACCGCAAGTGGCGCTGATCCAGCTGGGCGATTGGCAGAAGATTTATCCGATAATGGCGCTGACGCAATGACTAACGCCGGTGGTCCAGGCACGCCAACGCCGGTTACTTTCCCAGAGCCGGATTCGAGTTTGGTTGTCTCTAAAGAAGTGGCAACCATTCCTATTGATCTTGGTAATGGGCAGTTCCAAGTCACGTTTAACTTTGTGGTTGAGAACGATGGCCAAGTTGATATTAGCGATCTTCAAATTGTCGACGATCTTCTTGCCGCGCTTAATAACCCTACGCCTAATGGCGGCACTGTTGATAGCGCGCTGGTGGCGTTTGTTGCCGGTGATGTCTTAACGCCTAATCCAGCGTTTGACGGGGTGGTTGATACTAATATGTTGGCCGGCACGGATCCGTTCCCAGTTGGAGCGAGTTCAGAGTTAACGGTGACCATGGTATTTACCCCAGATACTTTCTTAGGCCCTTACAACAACAATGCAGTGGCGTCGGGTACCGACCCAAGCGGCGTGTCTGTGGCGGATGACTCAGAGAGTGCGGCATCGCCAACAGCTGGCGCGGATGTGGCTTCAGACACTTTATTTAGCGTAGCGATCCCGACTGTGCCGATTAGTTTAGGTTCATTCTCGAGTACGGTGGTAGATGGTGCGGTTGTGTTCACTTGGGTGACGCAAACCGAAGTCGCGAACGTGGGCTTTCACCTTTATGGTCGTGTTGACGATGAGTGGATACAGCTAAACAACGAGATTATTCTCTCTCAAGGCGACAGTGTTAGCTTGCAGAATTATGAATTTAGTGCGCTGACAGATGCGCGTATCTTCTCACTCTCTGATGTGGACCTTGAAGGCGTGGAAACTTTGCACGGCCCCTTTAACTTGGGCGCCTCGCACGGCACCATTGGGGAACGTCGTGGTATCGATTGGCAAGGCGAGAAAGCTGAGCGCGAGGCCAAAGCCGAGCAACGCAAAGTTCGCCGTGAAGCGCGTCAACGTGAACGTACTGAGCGTAAGTTAGAGCGGCTAAAGCTGCGTCAATCCCAAACCAAGGAAGCGCAAAGAGACAGCGCGGATAATGAAACTGAGAATGAGGAAACGTCAATGATGATTAACTTACAACGCTCATTGATCGAGTCTTTTAATGGGCTTGTTGTGGCGAGCCTTAGCGTTCTGATTCCCAGTGCGCATGCACAAGAAGTGGTCGATTGGGTTAACCTTGCGACCACCGAAGACGGTGTGCACGAAGTCAGTTATGAGACACTCGCTCAGTTCGGGGTTGATCTTGATGGTCTTCAGTCAGCCGATCTGAGTATGGTCAATCAAGGTGTTAATGTGCCGGTACAAGTGCTCGGTGGTGATGTTTTTACACAGGGCTCTAGCCTGCGTTTTATCGCCAAGCCGATTGATACTCTGTACACCGATCAGAATATTTACACCTTGCGCAGTGGTGCAGGCGCGGTGGATAAAATTAATAGCGTCGCGACCGAGTTGCCAGCCGGAGCATTTGCAATCAGTTATTTGTCCAGTGCTAAGTTCGCGCCACAAGCGCGTTACTCGTTCACCTCACCGGATGCGGATGATCCATGGTATGCGACTCGATTGGTGTCGGTAAACCAGGCCGTGAGTGAGACCGTGCAAGTGCAATTAGATGACATTGCGGTGGGCGGTAACACGGGTTCGACGCAAGCCAAGATGAGTGTCAATGTGTGGGGCGGCAGCAACTTACCCGGGCTTAACGATCACCGTATGCAAGTATCGTTCAATGGTCAGCAATTGATGGACGATACCTTTGAAGGACTTGATGCCAAGTCGTTTGAGATGAATTTAAGTGAGGTACGAGAAGGAAGTAATCAAGTGACTCTGACCTTGCCGACTCAAGAAGGTTTTGGTCTTGACGTAGTCAATGTGAATGAAGTGGAAGTGCAGTATCCACGTCAGTTTGTCGCACAAGACAATCGCTTAGTGTTTACTTCACGCTTAAACAAGTTTTTAGTGCGCGGCTTTAGCGCTAATGCGATTGATGAAAACGGCCGGCCGAGTCTTGACGTGGTGGTGTTAAGAGAAGATCAGAACGGTCAGGTGGAGCAGATTAGTAATGCGGAGCCCGACTGTCGACGAGATTGCAGCGTGACCTTTGCAGGGACTGGCGAAGTAGCGACGTATTACGTGTCCGCCAACGACCATCAAGTCGCCTTGCAAGCTGCGCTTGAAGAACAAGACATTAATTCAGGTTTGGCGAGCTATCTTATTATTAGTCACCCCGACTTTATCGGTGAAGCAGGTAATAACCAGCTTGAAGCACTGGCGCAAGAGTTGACCGAACAGTTGGGCAGTGCCGATGTGGTGGATGTAGAGCAGATTTACGCCCAGTACAGCGGGCATGTGTTCGACCCGACTGCGATACAACGTTATATCCAATTCGCGAACGCTAACCGAGGCACGCAGTATGTCTTGCTAGTGGGCGGTGATGTGTATGACTATCGTCAGTTTGAGAATGAAGACGCGACTAGTTTTATACCCAGTTTGTATGCCGCCACGGGTAAGAGTATTACCTTTGCGCCGGTGGATGCGAAGTATGCGGATGTGAATGATGACAATGTGCCGGACTTGTCGATAGGGCGTTTGCCTGTGCGGACAACGGCGCAGTTAACAGCATTAATGAACAAGCGAGCCAGTTATTTGAGCCGAGATTATGCTGGCACAGCTTTGTTAGTGGCGGACGAATTCGATGTCGTACAACAGTATGATTTCACCAGTGATGCGCAATCGGTGGCGGATGACTTCTTGGGTAACTTCCAGCTTAGGACGGCCTATGTTGATGACTTAGGCTCCAAGAATGCGAGAACGGTGTTGACCAACGAGATTAATCAAGGCACGACTCTGACCGCATTCTTTGGTCATAGTTCAACCAATCAATGGAGTTTCAATGGCTTGTTGACGGGTAATGATGCGGCCAGTTTGACTAATGTTGGTAGGCCAACGGTTGTTACTCAATGGGGTTGTTGGAATGCGTATTATGTGAGCCCGAACGAAGACAGTATGGGACATCGTTTTATGATGGAAGGCGAGCAAGGTGCGGTGGCGGTGATGGGTGCGACAACCTTGACCAATGCGAATTCTGAGCGCGTGTTAGCGCGGCTTGTGTTTGCTCGACTTGCTAATGGTGAACGCATTGGTGACGCAGTGACAAATGCTAAGCAAGAATACGCACAGACCAACCCTAATGACTTAGATGTGTTACTTGGCTGGACCTTATTAGGTATGCCAGATCTTTTTGTTAACTAAGCTCAGGGCTGTTTG
>CAYSUU010000008.1:0-61789 GCA_964434375.1 uncultured Gammaproteobacteria bacterium
AGTCAGATCATGAAAAGTCAGATCATGAAGACACAGATCACGATGAGGCGGTAAATGTAGAGTTCGAGAGTAATCGGGATAGGGTGTCTGCGGTTTTTAGGGGACTAGACCCTATTGACGATTTAGTGGAATCGGATGAGATAGATTCTTCCGATAACAGCTCTGAACCTACTGACGATCAAGAGTTATTGGAGTTTGAAGAGTCTTTGTCGGCCTTTGAGCAAGATGCTGAGCCGCTAGTTTCGCAAGACAAAACACAAGCTCAAAGTTTGATCCCCGATGATCTCGCCAATTTGCTAGAAGAAGATATGCTGGATGATGCCGCATTAAATATTGAGCAGTTGGAGGACAATGAGATAAATGATGTTGATCAAATCTCTGAACAAGACGAGACCACTAAAATCGAGCTTGAACCCGAGGCGCTAACGCCTGTCGAGCCGGATGAAGAAGTGAGTGAAGAGCTGCGAACGATTTTTGTAGAAGAGTTGCGCGGCTTGCATCATGAGCTAGATGATGAAATTGCTAAGTTATCAACTCTCGGCGAGATGGCCCCGGCGATGGCGAATATTCTTCGACATTTGCATACTGTTAAGGGGAGCTCTTTAATGGCTGATGCTCGTCGATTAGGTGAATTAACTCACCATACGGAGACTTTTTTAGAAACTAACTTTATTCGTAATGATGTAGAGCTCAAGCAGGTTCGTCAAACTTTGGAGCAATATCTCGATACTCTCGATGTCGCATCCAAAGCCTATAGAGCTAATAGTGGATTTAGTATTCCTGTCGAGTTGATGGAGCGGTTAGGCGTTGCCCCCGATGAGTCAGCTGATGTATCGGATTTGGCACTGAATGATCCTCAGGTTTTAGAAGAAGTTGAAAAAATTGAAGAAGACGACTTATCGGTTGACTTTATCAATAGTTTGACTGAAGCCGCAAATGATATCCAAAAGGTTCAAGACGAATGGCATTCGGCGCGTGGCTGGAAAAAAATACAAGCTGAAATCTCTAAACATCTCGCCGCATTAAGTGACGTTGTTAACCAAGGCAGTGATGAAGCCGGTGTCTTAATGCCGCTTATCAAACAAACACATGAGTTTGTGAATCAGTTGTCACCCAGCAAGGCGAACGAGTACCGTGCGGCTAAGGCGCTTTTACAGGAGAGTATTGATACCATCGTCGAGGACGGCAAGAACCTGTCGAGCGGTCAACAAGTGAGTGATTCGCAGGATTTAATTTCGCGACTGTCCGCAGATCAAACTAAAGTCTCAGACGCTGACGCTGATAAGGCTGCTGGATCTAACTTAAGTGAAGCTAAGACGTTGAATGCTCCTTTGTTTGTTCCAGGCGCAAGCGAGCCAAATGTTGTAGATCAAGAAGACAAGCAGCGTCAAGATGCGGCGGCCAAAGAACGTGCCGCAGCTTTACGTATCCATACAGATACTTTAGATAGTCTTACCAACTTTGTTGGTGATGCAAGTATGAACCGTTCTCAAATGCGTGAAGAAGTGGTTACTATTAAGACGGTTGTAGAGGATTTGTACAGTAATGTGCAACGTTTTGGTAAGCAGTTACGTGAACTCGAAATCGAAACGGATACAAAGATCAGTTCGCGAACAAATGAAAACGTAACAGATCGCAGTGACGAGTTTGATCCTTTAGAGCTAGATAGGTATACCAAGCTTCAGCAGTTGTCTCGTGGTTTGACTGAAAACTTAGACGAACTTGGAACGATCCAAAATTCTTTGAGCAGTTTTGTATACCGAGCTGAGACTTCGCTGCAAAAGCAGGAACGTCTAAACCGTGAATTACAAGACGAAATTATGCAGGTGCGCTTGGTATCTTTTGGCGGTGTCGGCGCCCAATTGCGGCAAGTTGTACGCCGAACATCTAGAGAGCTAGGTAAAGACGCTCAATTGAAGATTGAAGGCGCAGATGTTCGTCTCGATAAAGCGATTTTGGATGGGGTTGTGCCGGCACTTGAGCACATGTTAAGAAATGCGGTCGACCATGGCATTGAATCTCCAGAGCAACGTGTTAAGGCGCGTAAACCTAAAACTGGCCAGATAACTCTAGAGTGTCGTCAGGTAGCCCGAGAAATTGTAATTAGTGTTCGTGACGATGGGGTAGGTCTTGATCTTGAGAAAATAAGAGCAAAGGCAATCGAAGATAAATTGTTGTCTGCTGATCAAGAATTAAACCCGCAAGATATGTTGATGTATATTTCTCAAAGCGGCTTTAGTACAGCAGAAAAACTGACTCAAATATCTGGACGTGGCGTCGGTATGGATGTTGTTCAGTTTACCCTGCGTCGCATGAGTGGCAGCATTTCCTACGATGTTGATAATCAATCGGCGGGTTCACACTTTATTATTCGTTTGCCTATTTCCTTGGCGGTTACGAGTGCTATGTTTGTTGAATGTGGAGGTGAAGCCTTTGCTATATCTGCTCGTACTATTGAGCGTGTCGTCAACGTGGATGTCGATGATTTAATTGGTTATTTAAAAGCGGATAAACCTCGCATGGAAGTTGATGGAGTTAGCTATGCGCTAATTGATGTCGCTGATTACCTTGGTTATGACTCAAAGTTGCCTATATTAACCGGTAAACTATCCGTTATTTTAGTTAATGTCGGTGTGCAAAATATCGCAGTGATTGTTGAACAGCTGTTTGAAACACAAGAAATTGTGGTCAAAAATTTAGGTGATCATTTAGGTAGGATTCCTATTTATTCAGGTGCGACAATTCGTGCGGATGGGGCTGTTGTTCTTGTTTTAGATCTCGTCGGTATTTCTTACTATGAATCTTTTGTGGCGATTCCTGAACAAGGTTTAGGTGTGTCTCACGTTATTCCAACCGTTATGGTGGTTGATGATTCGTTGACTATTCGTAAGTCGGCGGAACGAGATATCAATGGTGTCGGGATTAACTCAGTACTTGCCAAAGATGGCGTCGATGCACAAATTCAGTTACGCCAAGAAGTGCCGGATATGATTTTGCTTGATATTGAGATGCCTCGTATGGACGGCTTTGAATTGCTTGAGTGGATTAAATCGGAAGATGCTCTTAAATACATACCTGTGATTATGATTTCTTCGCGTGCTACTCAAAAATATGTGGATAAAGCAACCGAACTTGGTTGTTCTGCCTTTTTAGGTAAGCCGTACTTGCTCGAAAGCCTCGTACAATTATTCAACCAACACCTCGATTTAGAGCAAGATATAGTGTTGGATTAATTTCCATCATTTCTTTAATTAGCAAAGTAGATACATGAGCCAGGATAAAATAGATTGTTACATCTTGCCTAGTACACCGTTGCCGCTATTGTTGCCGGTTGAATGTGTGGCTGAGGTCTTAGTAAATCCGGAGATAGAACCGTTAGCAGATGCGCGTGCGAGTTGGATGCTTGGTCATGTCACTTGGCGCAACCAACGATTGCCGCTTATGTCCTATGCCTCCTTACATGATGCCAAACTCGATGAATCCGACTTAAAGAAGCCGCTATTGGTTGTTTTAAATCCAATTCCAAGTGCGCAACGAAAAGTGTATTCGGGTTTATTGTGCTTTGGTAGTGTCAAGCAATTATCAATTGATGCTTCGATTACTACCGCTGAAGTGCCAAATGGTGCCGATAAACGTTATGTTGAAAGCGTCGTACGAATTGGTGAATCGGACTTTATTATTCCTAAGCTCGGCGCTCTGGGCGTTGCGTTTTCCTATTTCTAGATATCTGTTTGTAAGTGTTGCTGTGCGAGTTGTACTTCTGAATTTTTCTCCTTCGGTCTGTGAAATTTTGTTCTCTCGAATAATGGAGCACTTGAGTATTGCAATTATAATTAATAAAAAGAGCAACGCTGAGTCTGTCTAGAGGGCTAAATTTGTTATAGTAGGCTCATCTAGAGGGCTGCCCGTAGAATGCCGAGATAACGAGCAATTCAGGTGTGGTCTCAATCAAAATTTTTGCTCAGAAAAGACCTCTATAGGAGCTACCTCAATGTCATCTATCTCTCGCCAACAGTGTTCTAACGCGATCCGAATTCTAGCGGCTGATGCTGTTCAACAAGCTAATTCTGGTCATCCAGGGGCGCCAATGGGTATGGCGGACATCGCCGAAGTCTTGTGGAATGATTTCATGGTGCACAATCCAGGCAATCCAGGTTGGGCAAATCGAGATAGGTTTGTTTTGTCTAATGGTCATGGATCTATGCTGATCTACTCGTTATTGCATTTGAGTGGCTATGACTTAAGCGCTGATGATTTAAGAGACTTTCGTCAGATGCACTCCAAGACGCCAGGCCACCCTGAGCTCGGGTATACGCCAGGGGTAGAAACAACCACCGGCCCGCTTGGTCAAGGTATTGCGAATGCTGTTGGTATGGCGATTGGCGAAGCAAGCCTTGCCGCTCAGTTTAACACTAAAGATCACTTGATCATTGATCATAATACCTATGTGTTTATGGGTGATGGCTGCATGATGGAGGGCGTTTCGCATGAAGCATGCTCACTCGCAGGAACGCTTGGTCTGGGTAAACTAATCGCCTTTTGGGATGACAACGGAATCTCGATTGATGGACAAGTTGACGCTTGGTTTAGTGATGACACACCTGCCAGGTTTCGAAGCTATGGTTGGCACGTTATTGATAGTGTCGATGGGCACAATCCTGAGGCCATAAAACAAGCTATTGAGAAAGCACAAGGTGAGACTGATAAACCTAGTTTGATTTGTTGTCGTACGGTTATTGGCAAAGGTTCGCCTAATAAAGAAGGCACTGAAAGCTGTCATGGCGCTGCCTTAGGTGTCGATGAAGTTGCCTTGGTACGTGAACGTTTAGCTTGGGATTCTGAGCCATTTGTGATTCCAGATGAGATAAAACAGGCGTGGGATGCTCGAACTAAAGGCCAAGCTAAGGAAGACCAATGGCAGATAAATTTTGATGCTTATGCCAAAGACCAACCTGAACTGGCAGCCCAACTAAAACGCAGATTAGCGGGAGAATTGCCCGATAATTGGGCTGCTGATACGGACGCACTTGTGCAGCAAGCGGATGCGTCTGCGGCCAATTTAGCGAGCAGAAAAGCAAGCTTGTTGTCTTTAAACCAACTTGGGCCTTTATTGCCCGAATTTATCGGTGGGTCGGCTGATTTGGCGGGTTCAAATTACACTATTTGGGATCAATCGAAAGCAATTACGGCCGATGACGCGGATGGCAATTATTTGTATTTTGGTGTGCGTGAATTTGCCATGTCTGCTATTTGCAATGGGCTATCTATTTATGGTGGCTTTAAGGCCTACGCCGCTACCTTTTTAGTGTTTTCCGATTACATGCGCAACGGTATGCGAATGTCGGCGTTAATGAAGCAGCCGGTGATCTATGTGTTAACCCACGACTCGATTGGTCTTGGTGAGGATGGACCAACACACCAGCCAGTAGAGCATTGCGCGAGCTTACGCTTAATTCCTAATATGTCATTGTGGCGCCCTTGCGACGCAGTTGAGTCTTTGGTCGCATGGAAAGTAGCGTGTGAGCAAATAGATAAACCAACAAGTTTGATTTTCTCGCGTCAAACGCTTGCTCATCAAACACGTGACACGCAACAACTTAAAGATATTGAGAGAGGCGGCTATATCCTTAAAGATTGTGAGGCTGCGCCGGATTTGATATTGATTGCAACGGGTTCAGAGGTTGATCTAGCAATGCAGGCTGCCGCGGCACTTAGTGATGAAGGCAACAGTGTTCGTGTCGTATCTATGCCATCAACCGATGTGTTTGATGCTCAGTCCGATGAATATCGCGAAAAAGTATTACCTTCATTAGTTACTAAGCGTCTAGCGATTGAAGCTGGTATCGGCGATTACTGGTACAAGTATGTTGGTTTGCAAGGTGATGTTGTTGGTATGCACAGCTTTGGTGAGTCTGCCCCTGCAGATGAATTGTTTGTGCACTTTGGTTTCACGCTGGAGAATGTGATTTCGCGCGCGAAAGACCTACTTTGATATACCTATTTGATTTCTTGCGAGGAGCTTAGTTGTGTATCAAAAAATGAAAGACCTTAACCTAGATGGCAAAATTGTTTTGATTCGTCAGGATTTAAACGTACCCATTGCTGCTGGTAAAGTAAGCAATGATGCTCGGATTCGTGCCTCAATACCGACCATAGAAATGGCGCTAGAGGCCGGTGCTCAAGTGCGGCTCATGTCGCACCTAGGCCGGCCGAAGGAAGGCGAGTTTGATGATAAGTATTCTTTGGCGGTTGTGGCCACTTGTTTATCAGATCTAATGGGTCGTCCTGTGCACTTGCAAACCGATTGGCTTAACGGCATACCAGAATCGGCCGGCGATCTTGTGCTGTGCGAAAACGTAAGGTTTAACGAAGGCGAGAAAGCTAACTCCAAAGAGTTGTCAAAAAAGATGGCTGCGCTTTGTGATGTTTTCATTATGGATGCCTTTGGTACGGCGCATCGAGCCCATGCGTCGACCTGCGGCATCGCTAAATATGCCAAGGAAGTATGTGCCGGGCCGCTATTGAGTCAAGAGCTTGATGCTTTACGCAAAGCCTTAGATAAACCTGCCAAACCAATTGTAGCTATTGTTGGTGGCTCGAAAGTGTCCAGCAAGCTAACCGTACTTGATGCATTATCGGACAAAGTGGATCAGCTTATCGTTGGTGGCGGTATTGCGAATACTTTTATTGCTGCTGCGGGGCATGCGGTTGGTAAGTCTTTGTATGAGGAGGGTTTAATAGATCATGCGTCTAGGCTGGCTAAAACTGCACACAGTTGTGGTGGTGATATCCCAATACCTGTTGATGTTGTTTGTGCGAAAAAATTTGCCGACGATGCTCCGGCGACGGTTAAGTTAGTGGAGGATGTCGCTGATGATGACCTTATTTTAGATGTAGGCCCGCAAACGGCTAAACGTTTGGCGGCTTTGTTGGATCAGGCTGGCACTATTGTGTGGAATGGCCCGCTTGGTGTTTTTGAATTTGAGCAGTTTTCTAAAGGCACGCAGATTCTTGCTCAGGCAATTGCGAAATCTAAAGCATTCTCCATTGCCGGCGGCGGAGACACGGTAGCGGCCATCGATAAGTTTGGGATTGCCGATGATGTCTCATATATTTCTACTGGAGGAGGCGCTTTTTTAGAGTTTCTAGAAGGGAAGATATTGCCTGCCGTGGCTGCATTAGAGAAAGCGTAATATTAGTATAGTGATTGTATGTATAACATAGAATTATAATTACTGGACACAATGTCTTATAAATGTTCTTTTAATAAAGTTTATCTGTAATACTTATCGAGTCGAATTGATTGTCTTGAGACTCTGCGTCAAACTATCGTTGTAATTTGTTGTTTTATAACATAGCTCTACTAAAAGACACGATAAAATGTTAGATTTCAACCGCGGGGTCAATAGTCTTAGGGTGATTAAATTAGTTTGATGCTAGACTGTGATCAAAGGCCGCTCTCCCATATATGGATAGCTTGGTGAAGATGCAGGCAACGTAAACCTTTAGTTGTAGAATAATTTAATAAAATAATTAAGGTTGTTAATGAAATTTCAATTGAAAAACGGACTGCTAAGTCTGGTATTGTTTGGCATGCTATTGGTTTTGGTGTTTCCATCCAATTTGTATGCATTGGGTATGGGGGCGGCGCAGGCGCAGTCAGCGATTGGCCAAAACATGCGCGTGCGAGTCGAGCTTTTTAATGTTTCTAATCCCAATGAACTCCAAATAGAATTTAGCGAGCTTGACGGCCAAACCTCTCTGATAAAAAGACTAACCGCAGAATTAGATCGGTCTAGTTCTCCATTAACAGTTGTGATTCGATCCGAGTCGCCGGTAAATGAGCCGTTTTTTAGCTTTGGTTTAAGCGTCACGGATGGTACTGCAACGGTTACTCGAGATTTCAATGTTTTGTTTGATTTGCCGAGTCCTGATACTAACAATTATCAGGTGCAAGAATTAGATATCGTTCCAAGCCGAAGTCTTAATAGTGCGGGCGACAATCAAGGATCTTTTACAAATTCTTCAGACTCAATAAGTAGCGAGATCATGGGGCCGTATGATTGGGCCAAGGCTGGTCAAATTCCAGCTAAATTCGGGCCGGTGTTGGACGGTCAGTCGTTATGGCGAGTTGCTAGACGTATAAACGAGGCAATGGGAGTCAGTATTGAGGAAATGATGTGGGCTCTATATCAAGCCAACCCTCAAGCATTTAGTTCGAATAGTGTCGAGAGCTTGCAAGCAGGTCAAGTATTAACAATACCTTCAGAGTCTCAGGTCCGCGCCATTGGTTTTTCTGAGGCCAAAGCACGTATACAAGAATCCAGTAACGCACAGCTGGTAGATAAGTCTCCTACTGTCGTCCAAAATCTCGATGATGTTGTTGCTAAAGCACCGAATTCTCCAATAGACGAGTTTAGCGCTTCACAAGTGCCAAGTGATCCGGTCTTTGACCTTACCGGTATCGATGGTTCAGTAGGTGGTGGCGGTGGTGAGTCGTCCAGTGCCATTATTCAATCTCTTGCTGAAACGGTCGGCAGTTTAAGCCAAGAGCTTATTAATAAAGATGAGCAAATATCCTTGTTAGAAGGCCAAGTTGAAGAGCTTACCAAGTTCATTCGTGATGAAAGCAACCAAGCACCCATTGCAATTGTTGATGAAACAATTGCTCAGAATACAGGTGTCGAAGACGTCGGTATCGAGGATATAGATTCAATTTTAGATACTGATGCTTTGTTAGCTGACGAAGTGACTGATCAAGTGAACGATATTGATCAAGAGCCATTAATTGACGAGGAAATCGTCGATGACTCTATAGTGCAAGAGTCTGCAGTTGATGAACCTTTAGACGAACTTATAGACGAACCAATCGCGCAAGAAACTGCCGCGGTAGAGGAAGCTCCCGTACCTGTCACCCAAGTTGCTAAAAGTGAGAAGGAGCAAAACTTTTGGTTTTGGATTGCCGGGGCTTTAGCATTAGCCGCAGTTATTTTATTTTTCTTACGTGATCGTCTTGCAAACTTATTCCGCTCGCTAAATTTTGGTGGACGTGATGAAGAGTTGGATTTTGATTATGCGCGTGGTGCGCCGCAAATAGATAAAAATCAGCCCGTAGGTAGTAGGGATTATTCAGGTATTCAGGCGGTGCGACGTAATGATAGTAATGAGTTAGCTGAAGGGATTAGCTATCTCGATTTGGCTGATCCTGAGCCTGAGCCTGAGCAAGAAAGTGATTCGTCGGTCGACCCAGACATTGAAGCTGTGACGGTCTCTGAAGATGTTTCCGATGAAATAGACTATGACGATGGTTCTTACGAGCAAAATGAAATTTTAACGATAGAAACTGAAGAATCCGAATTAGACGGCTTTGATGATGACGAAGAAGAAGGGTTAACCTTTGACGAACGTTTTTCAAGTTTAATTGAAGAAAAGGATTATAGTTTCGCGCGTGAGTTGCTGGATTTTGCTCGATACAACGAGATTAACGATGATCGCTATCATTGTGAGCGCTTAAGGCTTTTAAAAGCAATGGATGATGAAGAGGGTTTCTACGAGTACTACTACGAAATAGAATCTAAGATCCCAGAGTTTCCACCAAAGTTGCAAACAGAAATATCACAATTTGTGGTGCAGCTCGCTCAAACTGGTTAACGATTCTATTCTTCGATAGTAAATAAGGATTGTTATGATTGATACAGCGCTGCCACCTATTGTCGGTGAGCAGCCAAAGGTTCTCATCTTGGGAAGTATGCCAAGCCAAGCCTCTCTTAAGCATCAAGAGTATTATGCTCATCCGCAAAATTCATTTTGGTGGATCATGTCTGAGCTATATGATTTCAAAATAACTTTGAGCTATTCAGAGCGTTGTAAAGTATTGAATCAACAGGGAGTGGCGGTATGGGATGTATTACATCAGTGTCGACGAGCTGGTAGTCTTGACAGTGCAATAGAACGCCAGAGCGAGCGAGCTAATGATTTTATTAGCTGGTTAAAGACTTATTCCTCAATTCGATCTATTGTGTTTAACGGCACCGCTGCGCTTAAGCTCTTTAAGCGTCACTATGCAGCATCTTTAGAGTCGGATTCGATCACACTGTTCGCTTGTCCGTCCACGAGTCCCGCCTACGCTGCGATGGCTAAGCGGCGTAAGCTCGAGATATGGAAGCATTCAATGGAGCAAGCACGTCGATGAGTGAACAGAACATTAAGCCGTTTTGGCAAACTAAGTCCTTATTTGACATGACGCCGTCTGAGTGGGAAAGCTTATGTGATGGCTGCGGTAAATGCTGTTTGCAACAGTTAGAAGATGAGCAGACTCAGGAATTAGTATTTACTGATGTGGCTTGTGATTTGTTTGATCAATCAACTTGCCGTTGTACTGACTACGATAATCGTACAACTAAAGTTCCCAACTGTTTAAGTCTAGATTCTAGTAATGTTATGCAGGCGGCCGAATTCGCGCCACCTAGTTGTGCCTACCGATTGTTGGCTTTGGGTGAAGATTTACCAGATTGGCACCATTTGCGGCGCGGTGACTCGAAGCACATGCATGAGCAGGGTTTTTCAGCCCAAGACAAGTGCCGATCTGTGGCAAGTATTAATAAGGAAGATATTGAAAATTATGTAGTCGAGTGGCCAACTAAAAAATAGTGAACTTTTAGTTAGAAGCCGAATTTTAAAATATTTGTGTTTACAGCTCATCGAGCAATGGCAAAAAACTTAGATATTTATTTTAAGCAGACACGCTCTAAGTGCCTTGGTGTATACTATGTTGAGATTTATAGCTTTTGGCTAAATAATATATTTTATATCTCAATGGAGCCCATAATTGATCGCTAAATCTTGGTATTGGTTAGGTCTGGTCGCTTGCCTTTCGCTCCTTGCTATTGCCTATTTTTATTTTCAAAAGCATCTCGGTATGCCTCCTTGTCCTTTGTGCATGTTTCAGCGAGCTGCTCTAGTGGCGGTTGCTAGTATGTGTGTCCTCGGAATTATCTTTTCTCCTAAAAAAATTGGTGCAAGGTTACTTGCACTAGGCGCAACAATAAGTGCCAGTGCTGGCCTTGCTTTAGCGGCAAGGCACGTCTGGTTGCAAAATCTGCCAGAAGATCTAGTTCCAGAATGCGGGCCACCTCTTGCTTATATGATCGATGTATTACCGATCACTGAGATGATTAATAACGTACTATCAGGTAGTGGTGAATGTGCTGAGATTGACACATTTTTGGGTCTGAGTATTCCTGTTTGGATGGTAATAGTCTTTTCCGTCATGCTCGTAATTTGCCTTCGTCTTTTGTTTAAGAAAGAGAGAAATTACTTTTCCGGTACCTTGGGGCGTTAATAATTGGCAATGCTTTTTAGTTCAGCGTTAATACGTTTAAGGTGTATTTTGTTTTATAGTTGACTCAGTATCAAAAATTGCGCAATAGGAACACGAATAGTGTCTTGATGCTTGAGCAATAAATTTATACCAGCGGTGTGGCCAACTATTGAGCTAAAATACCGCTGTATATTTAGCTTTTAGAATATAAAAATTGGCTTATTAAAACCAAGCAAACGCGCGAAAAATATAGAGAGCCAGATTATGCGTCAGAAAATTATTGCATTAAGTATCGGTCTTATGGGCGTCAGCGTTGGTAGCGGTCACGCACATGCTGAACAAGTAGCGCTGCTGGATACTGGAGTAGACCCTAATCGTGGGTTTAATATTGGTTCTGGTTTCAATCACTTTACCAATACTGAGGATACCAGTGACGTATCTACTCTTGAACCCGAAGGACATGGCACAGTTTCAGTTAGAGTCGCATCAGAGGCATTCTCTGGAGAAATCATTCCACTCGTAATTACTAATGGTGATACTAGTGAAGACCCTGATAATGAAGCATTGGTCACTGCTGCGCGCGATAATGCCTTAGCTGATATTTTAGGGCGAAGCGATGTTCGTGTGGTGGGCTTAACGTGGGGAAGTAATGGGGTTGTTAACACACCAGCACCATTGCTCTCTGACTTGTCGGCGAGTGATCGTTTTGTGGCAATTATGGCGGGTGATAATGCAGCTGCACAACCGCATACACTAGCGACCTCTAGCTTTAATTTACCTGGCGTACTTGTTGTTGGTGCAACCGATGCGAGTGGCGCGCTTCTGCCCGACTCTAATCGAGCTGGAAATACGGCAAATCGTTTCGTTGCTGCAATTGGTTTATCTACCGAGGACGCAACGGACGGTGGAACGGCGTTTGCGACCGCGCGAATTGCTGGTATCGCGGGGGCTGTTTTATTACAGAACCCAAATTTGACAGCTGAAGAGGTCGCACAAGTTATATTTGAGTCGGCAGAGGATCGTGGTGCTGAAGGAACAGATTCGGAGTTTGGTCGAGGCGTAATATTAAGTGCCGAACAAGTTCTTAATAACCCGATTGGTGGAACATCGATACCAACACCAACAAACCCCGCTCCTGATCCTACGACGCCTGATCCTACTGCGCAGCCTTCAGCCCCGACGACACCAGATACAGTTGCCGATACCGGCGGCGGTGGCGGCGGCGGTGGCGGCGGCGGTGGTGCTGCAATACTTTTGGTTGGCGGTGCACTCGCGGGAGCGTTGTTGTTAACACGTCGTTCGAAGACGAAATTAGAAAAAACCTTGGTTTTGGATTCCTATGGGCGGAGTTTTGGTGTTGATTTAAATGATCAAGTACGGGTCAACGATGCTGATTTAGAAATTGGTCATTTCTTTAATTCTCTTGAGCAAGAGTCTGTGGGTGGGCAAGTGCAGTTCGCGTCACTAAAAACTAGCGTAGCTTTTTCTGCAACCACCACGAATGACCCAAGAATAGGCTATATCGAATATTTCGCAACACCAGGTGATGTAGGCATTGAATCAGGGCAAAACTCTCTGACTTTTGCGACCTCAAGTCGCCTAAGCAAAAATCTGTCTTTTAGCTCTGGTTATCGAGTGAGCGCTCAGCAAGAGTTAGGCGGGTTGCAATTATTGCAGAATGATTCGGAATTTGGCGCTAGCTCGTTTATCTCTGGACAGTCATTTACTTCGGTGTTGTCCGGTTTTAGTCCGCAAGCAAATACAGCATCATTAGCATTTCATTCCAAAGATAATGTGGCCAATGGTGTTAAGTTAAGTTTGGTCTCCGTTGATGGTGACAATGCGTTTAGTCAAACATCTCTATCGAGTATTTTACAAGGTAGTTATCAGATTAACGAGCGCGCTGGTTTGAGTGTACAGTTTGGTCAAATCGAAGAAACTGGAAGTGTATTGGGTGGCGCATCCGCGGGCGTTTTTGGTGTAGAAAACTCGACCACCTATGCGTTAAATTTCGCCGGTAAGATCAAATTGGGTAAACGCTTTTCACTGGTTAGCAATTACGGTATCGGACATACAAGCGTTGATGCATCTAGTGATAGTTTGCTGGCTGATTTTTCAACTCTCAGAAGTAATTGGTATGGACTTGGAGTAATTGGAAATAGCGTTTTTCGTAAGCGCGACCAAATGGGTATTTCGTTTGCTCAGCCATTAAAAATTCAATCTGGATCGGTTGACTACTCTATTCCAACCAGCCGCTTAGCCAATGGTGATATTGGTTTTGATACAGAACGAATAAATCTAGGCGAAACGAATGCCACTGAACGCAATATCGAGGCTTACTATCGCACTGTGGTGAGTGATCGTTTCGAATTGGGTGCTTTTGCCCAATATCGCAGCAATCCTAATCACATAAGTGATAATGGTGACGATGCGATTGTTATGGCAACCATTAAGTATATTCCGGGGCGCTAAACACGCGCTTTGACGATATTCGAAAAAGACTAGGCATTATTGCGCTTACTTATGTGCTTAAATGGCGAGTCTTTTCCGACCTCTTCAAATCCAATGTTTCAGTCATTGATTTAAAACGTTTCAAGGTAGAAGTACAAAGTATCGACTGGTCTAGGTAAATAAGCACTTAAGGTTCTTTTTATAGGCAGATTTAGTAAAGATGCAAATGCAAATTGATCAGGATGTGGTTTTCGACTTAATACAGGGTACAATCGTAGTCCCGTGAGACTTTAGTTTATTAGCATCAAATCCGTGAAGCTTTACAATACTGAAACCAAGAAAAAATCCGATTTTGTGCCACTTAATCCCGATCACGTCACAATGTATGTGTGTGGCCCGACGGTGTGGAATCACGCGCACATTGGCAACTATCGCCCGCCAGTGGTTTTTGATGTCTTAGCACGAGTACTTCGAGCGAAATTCCCGAAGCTTACTTACGCGCGCAATATCACTGATATTGACGATAAGATTAATAAAGCGGCGGCTGAACAAGGCGTGGATATTTCCGTTATCTCTAAGCGTTATACGCAAGCTTATCACGAGGGTTTAGATGCTTTAGGGGTTTTGCCACCAGATGTCGAACCAAAAGTTACTGAACATGTTGGTGAAATTCATCAAAAAATTCAATCCTTAATTGATCGCGATCACGCCTATGTGGCCGAAGGCCATGTTTTGTTTAGTGTGTCGTCTTTTGCGGGCTATGGCGAGCTTTCAAAACGCAATCCTGATGAACTTTTAGCGGGCGCTAGAATCGACGTTGCAACCTATAAAAAAAATGACGGCGACTTTGTGCTTTGGAAACCGTCGTCTGATGATCAGCCTGGTTGGGACAGCCCTTGGGGTCGTGGTAGGCCAGGTTGGCATATAGAATGCACGGCAATGGCTGCGGCTCACTTAGGAGAAACGATTGATATTCATGGTGGTGGGCATGACCTGATTTTCCCGCATCACGAAAATGAACGTGCTCAAAGCGCATGTGCTCATGGAGTGCCGTTTGTGAATTACTGGATGCACAACGGCTTTGTGAATGTTAATCAAGAGAAAATGTCTAAATCGATTGGTAATGTTCTATTGGTTAAGGAGTTATTGGAGCAAGCTGATGGTGAAGCAATTCGTTATGTTTTATTGTCTGCGCATTATCGTGCGCCTCTAGAATGGAGTGACGATGTGTTAAGGCAAGCGGTTGCAAGTTTAGACAGGCTTTATGGAGCCTTGCGTAAAGTTGAAAGCATTGATGAAATAAAGCAAGCGCCGCCCGCCGCTTTTATCGAAGCAATGCATGATGACCTGAATACCCCGAAGGCATTAGCGGAATTGTTTGCGCTGGCTAAAAAAGTGCAAATTAGCGAAAATGAAGACCAACAGGCTAAGCTTAAAGGTCAGATTCTGGCTTGCGGACAGCTTCTTGGAATGTTGAGCAAATCACCTAGCGAATGGTTTTCTGGCGACGTCGACACGGAGCTTGTTGATGATCTTATTAAGCAGCGCAATGAGGCCAAAGAATCTAAAAATTGGGCGGTTGCGGATCAGTTGCGCGATCAACTTAGTGAACTGAATGTGGTGGTGGAAGACAGTGCTACCGGTACAACTTGGCGGATAGAGAAAAACTGATGCTTACAACGCTTACACCGGCCGAAATTCAATCTGAGCTTGCCGAAGAATTTGAATTGTTTGATGACTGGATGTCACGTTACGAGTATGTCATTGACTTAGGTAAAAAATTGCCTGACTTTGATGTCAATTGGCAGACGCAAGAAAATAAAATTCAAGGCTGTCAGTCACAAGTTTGGTTACATAGTGAATTGCGAGATGGCAAACTCATTATTAATGGTATGAGTGACGCCGCAATTGTAAAAGGTTTGGTAGCTATTGTTTTACGTGTTTATTCCGGCCAGAGTCCGCAAACAATTTTGGACACTAAACCTAATTTTATTAACGATATTGGATTTAACGATCACTTGAGTCCTACTCGAAGCAACGGATTGCATTCGATGTTGCGTACAATCTATCGACTAGCGGGTGAACATCTAAGCAACACTTAGTAATTCTTCACGGATGCAAGTTCGTTGCGTGTTTTCGAGAGAGTTTGTGCTTACGCAATATAGAACTTATGCAAACGACTTTAATTTAAAAGGCCTTTATGAGGGTGTCACCAATAAAAGTGTCACCGATAGGGTCTTATAAATATTAATTTTTGAAGAACTGATACTCGCGTTTACTGAGCGATACTTTGAGTTCGTCACCAATCAAGAACTTTTTGTCAGTATCTACAATACAGTTAAGCCGCTCTTTATTTTTGAGTTCGAGTGTGAGCTCAATAGTCGAGCCTTTAAAGGCTTTGTTGAGGACCTTGGCGCTAAAGTCGCTTGATCCGTCAAGCTCTATGTCATCGTCGGCTATGAGTACTTGTACTTTGCCGTCGATGATTGCTTTGGTATTGCCGTACTCGTTCAAAATATTTGCTTTTGGTTTTAAAAATCCCAACTCCGTTGAAATTTGATTATTATCTAACATTTGACCTGTTAGTAGGTTGCCGGCACCAACGAAGCCGGCGACAAAGGCGCTATTTGGGTTCTGATAGAGTTCTTTTGGCTGACCCCATTGAAGTATTTTACCGTTTGCCATCACGCCTACAGTATCGGCTAAGGTAAATGCTTCTTGGTGGTCGTGAGTTACCATAATGGCGGTTATATCTAATTTTTTTAATATGCTGCGGACCTCGAGACCTAGAACCCCTCGCAAAGCGCGATCGAGACTAGAAAATGGTTCGTCGAGTAAAAGTAGCTTTGGTTGTGGCGCTAGCGCTCGAGCAAGAGCCACTCTCTGGCTCTCGCCTCCGGATAGTTCATGAGGATACTTTTTCTCTAAACCACCTAAGTTAATTAGTGCTAAGAGTTCCGAAATTCGATCGGCTTTATCTGGTGCTTTTAGTTGTCTGAGGCCAAAGCCAATATTGTCTTTAACCGTTAAGTGGGGGAATAGTGCGTGATCTTGAAACACCATTCCGACATTACGATTTTCTGGTTCAAGCGCTTTTTTGCTGTTCGCAATTTCGACTCCATCTAAGCGTATTTGGCCGGTTTCTAGATCCTGAAATCCACCTATGGCTCGCAAGATGGTTGTTTTTCCACAACCACTTGGTCCTAAAAGACAAACAAGTTCGCCTTTCTTGACGCTAAGACTGACGGAATCGAGTACCTTGTGTCGTTGTCGATAACTGGCACTGACTTTCTTGAGTTCTAGAAACGCTCTTGATGTCATAGTGGGTGCTTAGGCGAGTAAGAATTCAAGAAGCGACTTTTGTGCATGTAAACGGTTTTCGGCTTCTTCAAACACTACGCTGTTTGGGCCATCAATCACGTCGGCGTGCACCTCCATGCCTCTATAGGCAGGCAGGCAGTGCATAAACAAGGCATCTTTGTGGGCACGATTAAATAAGTCAGAATCCACGCAATAGTTCTTGAACGCTTCTTTACGTTCATTCTTCTCGCTTTCTTGTCCCATGCTTGCCCAAGTGTCAGTGACGACCACATCACAATTGGACACCGCTTCGCTTGCAGATGAAAAGAAATGGCAGTGACTCGAATTGAGTTGTGCTATTTCTTTATTCGGTTCATAACTTTTGGGAGTCGCAATGTGTAACTGGAAGTCAAATAGACGCGCAGCATTCATAAACGAGTGACAAACGTTGTTGCCGTCTCCAATCCACGCTATTTTAGCATCTTGGATATTGCCGCGTTGTTCCAATAAGGTTTGCATGTCTGCAAGCAGTTGACATGGATGGAAATCGTCCGTGAGGCCATTAATCACCGGCACACTGGAGTGTTGTGCGAATGTTTCGAGCATCGCATGCGAGTCGGTTCTAATCATGATTCCATCGACCATGGAGGAAATAACACGCGCTGAATCTTCGATCGGCTCGCCGCGACCAAGCTGAGTGTCGTTGGTGTTCAAATTCAGGGCGCCGCCGCCGAGCTGGCGCATGCCAACTTCAAAACTAATTCGGGTACGAGTAGATGCTTTAGTAAAGATCATTGCAAGCGAACGATTTTTAAGAGGTTCAAAAATAAGACCTTCATTTTGAATTTTCTTCAATTGACTAGCTCGCTTTACGATTGCGATTAAGTCCTCGCTGCTTAGATCGTCAAGACGTAAAAAGTGTTGAACTGACATAGTATTAGGCACCGTTCTCGGCCGCCTCGATAACGGAGTGACAAATCGAGGCTATTTGGGAAATTTCTTGCTCGGTAATAATCACGGAGGGAAGCAGTCTTATGATTTTGCCGGCTCCGGTGATGTTAACAACTAGACCAGCATCTAAAAATTTCTGCGCTAAGCCTTCATGTAAATGAGAGAGTTGCACAGCTAACATAAGCCCTTTACCACGCACTTGTGTGACCGTTTTTAGCTTGGATAATTGTTGTTGAAGTGCTTGTTTAAGCTTTGACCCAAGCTCTTCAGCCTTATTAACCAAGGCTTCTTCTTCAACTGTATTGATGACCATCAAGCCAACTGCACAGGCCAATGGGTTGCCACCAAAAGTAGAACCATGACCGCCAGGGCTGAGTAGCTTAGCCGCATGCCCTCGAGCAGCACATACGCCAATCGGATAGCCGTTTCCTAGCGCTTTTGCGCTGGTCAGAATATCAGGTTGAATTGCTTCATGTTGAAAGCCGAACCACTTTCCGGTTCGTCCGATTCCGGTTTGAATTTCATCAACAATAAACAGCCAACCATGCTTGTCACAAAGTTTTCGGATTGCTTTTAAATACCCCTTATCGGGAATGATGACACCCGCTTCCCCCTGAATTGGTTCGATCATAATCGCTACGACATTTGGGTTGTTGGCATAGGCTTGTATTGCCTCAATGTCGTTATAAGGAACATGCTCGAAGCCTTCAAGTAAAGGCTTAAAATCTTCTTTTATCGCTAAGTTTCCAGTCGCTGAAAGCGCACCAATACTGCGCCCATGAAATGAACCATCTGCGGTGATTACGATTGGCGCGTCTACGTTTTTTTGTTTGGCGTACAGGCGAGTTAATTTTATTGCGGCTTCATTCGCCTCGGTGCCAGAGTTGGTGAAGAAGGCATTGTCCATGCCTGATATTTCGCAAAATCTAAGCCCTAACTCAGCTTGTTGGGGAATCTCAAATAAATTACTAACATGCATTAATAGCGAAGCTTGCTCACTAATAGCATGATTTACTTTTGGATGGCTGTGTCCCAGAAAACAAACAGCTATGCCGCCTAAGGCATCCAAATACTCTCGTCCGTTCTGATCCCATAAGCGGCTTCCTTGACCCTTTGTAAATTGAGTATTAAGACGTGCATAGGCCGGCATCAACGCGCCTTCATTCGAGCCGAATTTACTTTGTCGGCTCAACCGACGTGCTAAATTTTTTAAGATCCCCATGCTGCAATTTCACCTAGTAGTTTTTGGAGTTTCTAACCCTGCCTTAAGCGCACACACCCTAGCGGGGTGTTAGTAGAAATAAGACAAAATTGTCAAAAGCGTAAGCGACAAAAGGCGCCGTTAGGACGCCTTTTAAAATATGAAAATTTTGCAAAAAACTCTGTACAGTTTAAGTCTAACGTATGTCGTGTTGTACGCAAGGTATTTTGAGTCTAATAAAAATGACTTTCGAATGTTAATTCACAATTACAAGCCTTGTATCTTGAGTTTTCGACTCTGTACAAGTGGATTTAAAATTAGTCTTAAGCTTGACCCATCTGCTATGCAAAGACTTGACCTTTAATCAGCTAGCGCGGACACTATCGACACCAATTTAATATTGTTTCGACGCGCATGAGTGAAATCAAAAAAGTAGTGTTAGCCTATTCAGGAGGGCTAGATACCTCGATAATCCTAACCTGGTTACAACAAGAATACGGTTGTGAAGTCGTCACATTTACAGCCGATATTGGTCAGGGTGAGGAAGTAGAGCCTGCGCGTAAAAAAGCTCAAGCAATGGGAGCCTCAGAGATTTATATTGATGATCTGAAACAAGAGTTTGCGGCCGATTTTGTTTATCCGATGATGCGCGCAAATGCTATCTACGAGGGAGAATATCGCTTAGGAACATCGATCGCCCGTCCTCTGATTTCAAAACGGCTTATTGAAATTGCGAATGAAACCGGTGCTGATGCAATAGCGCATGGCGCGACCGGAAAAGGTAATGATCAAGTGAGGTTTGAACTTGGCGCTTATGCCTTACGCCCAGATATAAAGATTATTGCGCCTTGGCGCGAATGGAATCTGAACTCACGTGAAAAACTCATGGCGTACGCGCGTGAGCACAATATAGAGGTAGAGAAGAAGAAAGATGGTAAATCGCAGTATTCAATGGATGCCAATCTTCTGCATATCTCGTATGAGGGTGGAGTTTTAGAAGACCCTTGGGCGACAGCAGAGGATGATATGTGGCGTTGGAGCGTGTCACCAGAAGCGGCGCCCGATAAAGCGGAGATTATAGAGTTGGATTACCAGCATGGTGACATCGTTGCTATAAACGGCTGGCAAATGACGCCCGAAAAAGTCATGGCCAAGCTTAATGAGATTGGTGGTAAACACGGAATTGGTCGTGATGACATCGTAGAGAATCGTTATGTCGGCATGAAGTCCAGAGGATGCTACGAGACGCCTGCGGGTACAATTATGTTGCGAGCACATCGAGCGATAGAATCCCTGACCCTTGATCGAGAAGTCGCTCATTTAAAAGATGAACTCATGCCAAAATATGCGGAGTTAATATACAACGGTTATTGGTGGAGCCCAGAACGAGAGATGTTGCAATGCATGATTGATGAATCGCAAAAGCATGTTAATGGCACTGTTCGCCTTAAACTGTATAAAGGTTCTGTGAGCATACTCGGTAGAAAGTCGGAGACAGACTCATTGTTCGATGAGCGTATTGCTACTTTTGAAGATGATGAAGGTGCTTATAATCAAGCAGACGCTGAAGGTTTTATTAAACTAAATGCCTTGCGCCTTCGTATTGGTGCAAAGCGTTAAGTTGCTGTGCCTAAGTTTATGACCGCCGAAGAGCTTAGTCCTGTGTCCGACGTGCCAACGATTGGCATCGTTATGCCTGTATTGAACGAGATGTCGAGTATGCCGTGTCTATTACCGTATCTTGAATCCCTTGATGTCGACGAGTTGGTGATAGTTGATGGCGGTAGTCACGACGGATCGCCCCAAGCTCTGAAGGCCGCAGGTATCCATGTACTTAACTCTGAGCCAGGACGTGCTTCTCAAATGAACCTTGGCGCCGAAGTACTAAAGAGTGATTATGTTATTTTTTTGCATGCTGATACTCGGTTGCCAATAAATTTTCATTCAGAAATTCGTGATCTTTGGGGGCGCTTTGATGTACGTTTTGATTCAGAGCTTTTATCAATGGGTGTGATCGCTTGGTTTATGAATATGCGTTCTCGATTCACTAATATCGCCACCGGAGATCAAGCGATATTTGTACGGCGTGAATTATTTGAGTCTGTCGGTGGTTTTAAGGAGCTGGCAATTATGGAAGACATCGATCTTAGCCGCGCGCTCGCCAAGCACGCTAAGCCGTATGCTAGTCGTGCCAAGGTCACGACAAGTGCAAGGCGTTGGGAGCAGGACGGTGTGATAAGGACTATTTTATTAATGTGGCGCCTGCGTTTGGCATTTACCTTTGGAGCCAGGCCAAGCTTATTAAAGCAAAGTTATCGTGACGTTAGATAGTTATGTCTGAAATTCCTTTGATCTTGTTTGCCAAGGCGCCTATCGCTGGGCTCGTAAAAACGAGACTTGCTAGCCATTGCTCAGAAATTCAATGTGCTGAAATTGCTCAAATTCTTTTAGAGACTAGTGTTCAAAAGGCGATCGTTTATTGGCCTGGTCGGGTAGTCTTGAGTGTGTTTTTAGATCAAAATCATCCATTCTTACAAGGTCTTGTCGAGCGTTATAGCGTCAAGCTTAGTATGCAAGTCGAAGGCGACTTAGGTGTGAAGATGGCCGCATCCTTGGATGAGCATGGGTATCCTGCGGCGGTTATGGGTTGTGACGTTCCTCAGCTTAATTTGAAAGTATTAGAGCATGCACATGCTGCCTTAAAACGAGGAGAAGAAGTGATTGGCCCAGCACAAGATGGCGGTTTCTATTTGCTTGGTGTTAACCAAAATAGTGAACTATTGCTTGCCCAACAAGCCTGGGGAGGTGAGCAAGTTCTTAGCACAACATTGTCCTTAGCAAAGCAGCAGCAAAGACAATTTCACTGTTTAGAGAGCTTAAGGGATATTGATACTTGGGCTGACCTGCTTGCAGCCAGCCATCATGTGCCAGCCATAAAAGAATATTTAAGCACCCACTCTCTAATTTAATTAGTGCTTTAGATCGCAGTCCATCAGTTCTGCGATCTCTTTAGGTTTTTATGCAGGAATAAATGTTAATGCTACGCCGTTGTTGCAATATCGTAAGCCGGTTGGTTGAGGTCCGTCTTTAAAAACATGGCCTTGATGACCGCCACATCGGATGCAGTGGTATTCGGTGCGAGGTATGATTAGTTTGAAATCCGTTTTAGTTTCTATTCGACCTTCAATAGTGTCATAAAAGCTTGGCCATCCTGTACCGCTATCAAACTTCGTATCGGATGTGAACAAAGCAAGCCCGCAGCCTGCACAGGCAAATTCACCATCACGTTTTTCATCATTTAATGGGCTAGTAAATGGGCGTTCCGTACCTTCTTCACGCAATACATAAAATGCTTCGCGACTAAGCCGGTTTGCCCATTGTTCTCTATTTAGCTTTACAGGTTCTATCGTCTTTGGGTTTGCCTCAAGGTCTAACAATATGTCTTGCGTAGAATCGGTCATTATTTTATCTGTTTTTTCTTCATTACTGGCGTGCAACCATCCAGCTCCACTGCCAATTCCTAGAGCGCTGAGTAATAGCATGTTGCGTCGTTTCATTATGGTTTCCTAGTGTCGTTTAAGACAGCTATTTTATGTCGAATTTAGTATCAATAATATAGACCCGACTAGCCTTCTAGAGCTTGCGAGCTTTAAATTTTGTAAAATGCCATTTATTTTCTTTAAGCATTGCGGTAGTGTCATCAAGTCTTAAGCGCTCGAGTCTGTTTAGTACAGCCAAAATTTGCTCAGACAAAACAAATAAAAATATTAATTTAATAACACTTAACCACCTGTTGGAGAATATCGAATGAGCAAACGTGATGAACTGATTGCTAAGTATGCTAAAGATTTGGAAACCAAATGTAACATGAAGCCAGATATGAAGCTGCTTACTGCAGTAACAATTGGATGCGGCCCTTCTATCTATAATGCAGACGCGAGCACGGTGTCTGCTGGTGATAAAAAAGAGCTGGATCGTGTTAAAAAGAACTTTCTAATGAAAAAACTTGGTCTTGCTGATTCCCCTAAATTAGACGAAGGTATTGCTGCTTGTATCGATATTTATGGTCGTTCAAACAGGAGTAAGTATCGAGCGGTAATGTATTACCTTCTTACTAAGCACTTCCGCAAGGCATCTGTATACAAGTAATTTCATAAATAGGTTTGTTTAAAGGCTGCCAATAGGGCAGCCTTTTTGTTGCATTCTAATACCGGTAAGGAAATCGAAAGACATCAAACGCTAGTCGCGCCAAAAAGTGACGGTAAATAGTACCAATAGTGTGAATAATTCCAGGCGACCCAACAACATCGCAAAAGATAGAATCCATTTAGCGGCATCGTTGATGCTGGCGTAATTGTTAGCCACCTCGCCTAAGCCAGGACCCAAGTTATTTAAACAAGCAGCGGCGGCTGAAAAAGCCGTTACCCAGTCGAGCCCAACGGCACTAAGTAAAAAGCCAATGGCTGCAAACGAAAAAATATACATAGAAAAAAATGCGGTCACTGCCGCAATGATATTCGTATTGATAACTTGGCCGTTGCTTTTAATAGAAAGCACTGCATTGGGGTGGATGAGACGCACAACTTCTTTGCGGCCTTGCTTATACATTAACTGAATGCGCATAACCTTGACGCCTCCAGCTGTCGAGCCGGCACATCCTCCCATAAAGCTTAGTAGTATTAGCAAGACAGGCAATGCGCCGGGCCACCATGCAAAACCGCTTGAGGTATAACCAGTGGTGGTCAAAATTGAAACTAGATGGAAGATTCCGTGGCGAATAGCCAAGCTATGTTCCGCATAACTTGAATGCAGTATTAAGCTGACAACAATCGTTATGCTGGCTAAAACAATAATTGCAAAGAAGAATCTGTATTCACTGTCGTGTAGATAAGGGGTAATCGAGCGTTTGCGCCAGGCTAAAAAATGAAGTGAGAAGTTTGCCGACGCCAGTAGCATAAAAAATATTGCAACCATTTCAATGGCACTATTATCAAAATAGCCAATGCTTGTGTCGTGAGTAGAAAAACCTCCAATGGCGACAGTTGAAAAGGCATGCCCAAGTGCATCAAACCAAGGCATACCCGCTATCGCGTAAGCGATGCAGCAGGCAACGGTTAGGCTAAGATATATATACCAAAGCGCTTTCGCACTTTCAGTAATGCGCGGAGCCAACTTATTGTCTTTCATGGGGCCCGGCGTTTCAGCGCGATAAAGCTGCATCCCGCCAATACCCAGCATGGGCATAATGGCGACAGCTAGCACGACGATGCCCATGCCACCCAGCCACTGCAATTGCTGTCGATAATAAAGTAGTGATTTTGGTAGTATTTCTAATTCAGTGAATATTGTGCCGCCTGTGGTCGTGAGCCCGGACATCGACTCGAAGAAAGCATCGGTGGCCGAAAGCGGGGCGACAGTACTAAGCATGAATGGTAACGAGCCGAATGTTGCCAATACGGTCCAGAACAAGACGACCACTAAAAATCCGTCACGATAACGAAGGTCGGCTCGAGACCGATGAGTGCTAGCCCAAAGAATAAGGCCGGTTAAGAAGGTCACCGAAAAGCTAATCGTGAACGGCAGTTTATTACCGTCTTGGTAGATTAGAGATACTAGTAGAGGGCTTAAATGAGTGGCACTAAAAATTACCAAAAGGATGCCCAATATTCGTAAGACCGTACTAAAGTGCATGTGTCTTTATAACCTCGACCTTAGAGAAAGGTAACATCCACTTCAAACAAAGCTTCCACATCGGAAATACTGGCCTTGTCATCGATAAACACAATTACATGATCTTCGGCTTGAATCACCGTGCTGGCATTTGGGATGATGACTTGTTCATCACGAACAATAGCACCAACGCCTGTGCCGGGTGCGAAAGGGATTTCGCGAACGCCTTTACCGATTACCTTAGATGAGTTTTCATCGCCATGCGCTATGGCTTCGATAGCCTCGGCTCGACCTCGTCGAAGTGAATGCACAGCAACTACATCGCCACGACGAATGTGCGCTAATACTGAGCCAATTGTTGCTGTGCGTGGCGAAATGAGCGCATTTATATCAAGGTGCGTCAGGTTTTCTACATAGGCGGCTTTGTTGACCAACGCCATTACACGTTTGGCACCAAGCTCTTTCGCTAGTTTGGCGGATAAAATATTGATTTCGTCATGTTCAGTAACGGCGCAAAATACGTCGCAGTTCTCTATATTTTCTTGTAGTAAGAGGCTCGAGTCCGTTGCATCGCCATTTAATATGATGGTGTTATCTACACGTTCGGCGATCAATTCTGCGCGCTGAGGGTTGTGCTCGATAAGTTTGACCGAATAACCTTTGCGTTCCAACTCTAAGGCAAGATTAAGACCGATGTTGCCGCCGCCCGCTATGAAGATACGTTTTGTTTTGTCACTTTTACCGCGCATCTCATTCATTATTTGGCGGATGTGTTGTCGTGCGGCAACAAAAAAAACCTCATCCTTTTCTTCAATGACGGTTTCAGACTTTGGAATAATAACGTCACCACCGCGATAGATGGCCGCCACGCGCGTCTCAACGCTCGGCATGTGTTGCTTCAATTCGGTGAGTGGATGGCCAATCAGAGCGCCACCCTTAACTGCTTTTGCGCCAACAAGTTGAACTAAACCATCGGCGAAGTCGAGTACTTGTGAAGCACCAGGAAATTCAATTAAGCGAGCAATGTGATCGCGAACTATTTGTTCGGGAGAGATTACTACATCAACTTGGAAGCCACTATCGCCAGAAAATAAATCTACGTTGTTTAAATACTCTTTTGATCGCAAACGAGCTATTTTCGTCGGCGTGGCAAATATATTGTCGGCGATCTGGCATGCAACTAAATTTACTTCGTCACTATTAGTGACCGCAAGTACTAAGGACGCGTCTTCTGCACCAGCACTCCTCAGTGCTGATGGATGCGCTGCATTGCCGCAAACCGTTCTTATATCTAATCGGTCTTGTAATTGTCGCAGTGTGTTTTGGTTTACGTCAACAATGGTTACATCGTTGTCTTCACCTACGAGTACTTCAGCAATAGAGACGCCTACCTGACTTGCCCCTAAAATCAAAATTTTCATAATGTGCTGTTTTTAATGTCTCGACTATTAATATCAAGGCTCTTGAGTTTGCGATACAAATGCGTTCGTTCAAGTCCAACGATTGTGGCGAGTTTGCTTACGTTGCCATTCACGGCGTTAAGATGGTGTGACAAGTACTCGCGTTCGAATGATTCTTTTGCGGTACGCATGTCGCCGTGGAAATAGTCTGGAGCTGAGTGTTTTTTTTGTACATTAATATCGCTGCTTAATGCTGCTTCGACTTCTGGTAAGTCTATTTTTCCACCTATATTTAACACCAGCAAACGTTGAACAACGTTTTGCAGTTGACGTGCATTACCAGGCCACGCGTAATTATTAAGTGCGAGTTGGGCAGGTTTGCTGATTTGAGGTATATCTAAATTATTTTTTTCAGCGATGTCTTTAATAAATAAGTCGATAAGCTCGGGTAGGTCTTGTCGTCGCTCACGTAAGGCAGGAACTTGAATCGGTATGACGTTCAAGCGGTAGTATAAGTCTTCATGAAAGAGTCCTTCACGTACGGCTTCTTGTGGATTACCACTGGTGCAAACAATGACTCGAACATCCAATTCGACATATTCGGAGCCACCAACACGAAGAAATTGCTGTTCTTGTAATGCACTTAGGAGCATGTTTTGAATGTCGAGATTTAGGCCAAGGACTTCGTTAATGAAAACGGTTCCGCCTTTCGCTTCTTCAAAACGGCCCACCACGACTTTGCCGTCTATTTCGCTGCCGAATAAAGCTTGTGCAACACTTTCGCTAGGCATCGCGGCTAAGTTTAACTCGACGAAGCCTGCCTCTGCTCGCGGACTGTTTTGATGCACGTTCTGAGCTACTAAACGTTTGCCCGTACCTGATTCGCCAGTGATAAAAATCCATGAGTCGGTTGGGCCAAGTAGTTTGATGTGGCGCAATAATTCTCGACTGGCTTTGCTGTGTGATACAAGAGGCGACGTGTTTTCTAAACGCGAGCGCAACTGCTGGTTTTCTTTTCGTAAGTACGAGGCTTCAAGCCCACGTTCGACGCACAATAAAAGTTTGCTTGTCGATAGTGGTTTTTCGAGAAAATCATACGCGCCTAGTTTAACTGCTTCAACTGCGTTCTCGACCGTTCCATGTCCTGAGATCATAATCACCGGTGTGTCGTTTAACTCATTTTTATCCACCCACGACTTTAGCACTGACATGCCATCTTCTTGGGGCATCCAAATATCTAATAGAACAAGATCTGGTCGCTTATCTTGGAAGCGAACACGAGCCTCGTGACCATTTTCAGCAAGTCCTACAGAGTATCCTTCGTCTTCCAAAATATCTTGCAAAATCGAACGTATATCCGGTTCGTCATCAACCACAAGAATGTGTTTTTTATTATCTGCCATGCCGTTTTTAAGAAGCTAACTTAATGAGGAGGTGTGTCACGCTTTCGGCCCTCTCATGAAGGCAGATATGTCTGAGCGAATCACTTGTGAGGACCATAGTATATGTGTGGCATTCGTCAGAATGTAAACCATTTTAACTCCGATTACCACGATATGACTGCATTGCGTTGATCGGTAAGCGGAGTTGCATTGCTGTGCCGTCCAAACTGCCGGTGTGGGTCCATACTGAGCCGCCGTGTTCTTCTACAATTCGTTTAACGATTGCCAGCCCGAGCCCTGATCCTTTCGCTTTGGAGCTGACGTAGGGATCAAAAATAGATTCCCGAATATCTGCTGGAATCCCGTTGCCGTTATCTTCAATAACGATGTCTACATATTGGCCGTTGACGCTTTCAGCTTGTTTACTGCTGACCTTTAGCTTTGGTGTGTCTATACCTTCTAGGGCGTGGCAGGCGTTTATTACTAAATTATTGAGCACTTGGCGCAGAGCGCCGGCATTAGCCTTAATCGAAGGTAAGCTATCTGCAAGATTCACTTCGAGTTCGATATTTTGTAGAACGGTTGCGTGCAGCTCAATAACATCGCGCACGAGTTGGTTTACTGGCATAGGCGCGAGTTTCGCTCGTACTGGTTGTGCGTAACTCGAAAAGTCGTTAACCATGTCTTTCATGGATTCTACTTGTTGCACAATAGTTCGAGTACTTCGCTCAAGCATTTCTTTATATGGTTCTGCTACTTCATCTTCAAGTTTTGTTTTTATGCGTTCTGCGGATAATTGAATAGGGGTTAATGGGTTTTTAATTTCATGAGCTAGACGTCTGGCAACCTCGCCCCAAGCGGCATCTCTTTGCGCCTGAATAAGATTAGTGACATCATCGAAAACGACAACATGATTATCCGTTACTTTTAGTTCATCGCTGAATTGATTGTCGTGTGACGAGCTTGTATTGATGCCAGGGACTGACCCGCTGCCAAGGACTGATCCGCGAATAATTACAATTTGTCGACCGTGTTGGCCTAACAAAGTGACTTCATCTTGCCAAGATTGTTTGCCTGAGCTGATGCCATTCTCGATACGCTCAAAAAATACTGACGTTTGAGTGTTAAGTTGTTTTAAGCTCGTAACTGATTTTTGTAAAAGATGCTTTTGCTCAATGCCAAGGATATCGCTGGCCGCCGAATTGCATATTTCTAAGGTGTTTGAAGCATTGAAAGAAAACACACCAGAAGAAAGATTGGTGAGTACAGCCTCTAAATACGCCTTTTGATCTTCTGTTTCTGTTTGGCTGGCGGCTGCGGTTTGTTGAGCTTCAAAAATTTTTCGGCTCATATTGTTAAATGAGCCGGTTAGTATTCCAAGTTCGTCTGTACTGGTAATTGGCAATTGTGAGCCATAGTCACCTTCGGCAATTTTCTTTGTGCCGGCCGCTAGGTTTGATATTGGCGAAACCAAGCGGCGAGATAAATACACGGCGGTGACTAGCGAAAACAGTAAGCTTGCCAGTGAAATTAAGCTTAGCGTAACCACTAAACTGAATTTTAAAGGTGCGCGCGCGAACACCATTTGAGCATATTGATTGTTGGCTGTTTCCACGCTGTTGGCAAGTTTGGCGTAACGTAGTGGAAGAATTTTAATGACTTGCAAGCCATAGAACTGGCGGCCTAACTCTCTTACTGGAATAGGCGCGACCACGCGCATTTGTTGCGTAGATTCAGATATTGGCTCTAACAAAGTATAAGTTTGGTTTAAACGTAGCTCATCGAACACTTCGTCGCCTGGGGTGTCGGGAAAAATTTGCGTAGTGTCGCGGTTCGAAAACGCTAGTACACGACCATCGTCTGTAAACAATGACACTTCTGTGTAATCTTCCAGCTCGCGAAACTGTTCAAGTGTATCGAGTAGTTCACTTGCCGGTACGTTTTGACGTAGAGTGCGCGTAAAATCCTCGACGTCTTTGATGGTTTCTTCTTTTATACCTTCTAACGCCGTTTGGCTCAGTAAAATCGAGTCATTGACCGTTTGTTCAATGCGAACATCAAACCAGCTGTCGACGCCCTTATTTAAAAACTGAATCGAAAAGTAATAAATAAGTGAAAACGGTATGAACATTAAAAATAGAAAAATTAATACCAACTTCGTAGTTAAGCGCGAACCTAATTCATTACGAAGCAATTGTCGGATTAATACATAGGCGTTAGCGAGTAAGAAAAATAAAAGAAGGGCGATTCCTATTCCACCAACAACGGTGATCCAGTATTGCAGCCTGCCGGGCGAATCTTCTTGTAAGCTCGAAACGATCAAAAAGCTCAGAGTAAATAGTAATAAGGTGCATACCGCGATTACTGGCGCGGGTGAGCTGATTTTCCGGATGATGGATTTTATGTTCATGGTTGCCAGCCTGAATCTAAATCCCACTCATGGCTCCAGAATGCATTTATACGCATCGGTGTAGGAAGCGAAAATTTATCCATATGTACTTTAAAACACGCTTCAAAGTTGCCAACGATGCTTTCCTCATTCACTTGAGTGAAAAAAGCGCTACTGCGTTGCGAAATGTGTTCTAGACTCATACGCAAGGATGAAAAGCTCTGCTGTGTGTTTTGTTTGGAATTGTGAACAATGTAGTGTCGGCTAAGCGTGTGTCGGTGAATTTTAAAAATTTGCTTGTTATAGGGTGTGCGCCAATTAAAAAAAAGAAATGTGTCGCGCTTAGCGGCGCTCGCAACAAAGGTTAAGTTGACACCGCTTTCTAGGGCGTTTTGCACTTCTTCGCTCAAACTTATCTTAACGTGTGTTTGTTCGACTTCTATGCCCTGCGCCATAATTACGTTGCTATAGCTAAAAATAAAGCAGAATACTAATCCGCTCAAAAAGCGCTTACACCATGAGTGTAATCTTATAGCTATTTGGTGAGCGACTTTTATGGGCATGATGAGGTAGCCAAAATAGTTATTTAAGTTTTCTGAATTAGGCAATAGTAAAAGCCATCCATGCTATGCACTCCAGGTAAGGTTTGGCAACCAAACTCTAAGGCAAGGGCATTTGGATGTTCTATGGGTTTCACAATAGCATTGTTTGTGTTCGCTAAAAACTGTCTAATTCTATCTTGGTTTTCTTCCGGTAGGACTGAGCATGTCATATAAAGCAGTAGGCCTGATGGTTTAAGTAAAGGCCAGAGCCTAGATAGTAGGGCGTCTTGAGTATGATTGAGTGCGCCGATATCGCTCTGCCGACGGTGATGCTTAATATCGGGGTGTCTGCGAATTACCCCAAGTCCACTGCATGGAGCATCAATCAAAATCCGATCATAACCCTCACTTGGGCGAGACCAAGATTCAATGTCAGTGGCATCACCGATATGCACGTTAGCGCTAAGTTGATTTCGCTTTAGAGTGCTTTGTAATTGTTCGCAGCGCGCTTGCGAAACGTCAATTGCATCGAGCCTGAGTTGATTGTCTGCTTGTTCTAGAATATGGGCAGTTTTGCCACCGGGTGCGGCACAGGCGTCTAGCACTGTCATGCCTTTCTGTGCGTCTAAAATTTGGGCGCTTAGTTGAGCGGCGCTATCTTGCACTGAGCAGTCGCCATTCTCAAAGCCCGGTAGGTCAAAAACTGAACAGGGCGAAGCTAGTATAATGCCTGTTTTGCTATAGGGGTCGGCAACAGACTCAATATTGTGTTGCTCTAGGATTTTAAGGTATTCCTCACGACTATGATGTCTAGTGTTAACTCGCAGACACATTGGTGCGCGTTGGTTATTCGCGTCAAGGATGCTCGATGTATGTTTTGGGTAGGCTTTAGACAAACTTGCCGTGATCCACTCCGGGTGACTTAATATAGCCGGATTTTCAATCGTTGTTGGCTCGCGCAAATAAGCGCGCAAACAAGCATTAAGTAAGTTGCGACCCCATAATTTATTGATGCTTTTACAGCCCTTGACCGTCTCGGAAACGGCCGCATGGTCGGCGGTCGAAAGGTGGCGTAATTGATAAATACCAACTAATAATAGAAAGTGCAGGGCACGATCTTTTTTGCGTATGGGTTTGTTCATCAGTTTTAGCGCAATATGGTCTAGTTCTCCATACCATCGACAGACTCCGTAGAGGAGTTCTTGAATGAAGCTACGCTCCGAATGACTAAAACTGTATTTTTCATACAGAGCGTCTCGTGCACGGTCCAGAGAACGACCCTGGTCGATTACTTGCCATGAGAGAACTGCGGCTGCCGCACGTGTGGTTAGATTAGCCAAGTATGTCCTTCACTGAGATTTGATAGCCGTTACGAAACGCTTTATAGGGCATTGGCTTACTACCATCACGTTGTAGGGTTCGTAATTGTACGACGCCACTCCCGCAGGCCACATACAGGCCATGTTCATCCATAGAGAGGACTTCGCCTGGTGAGCCCTTATTAGGAGAGTCAGTTGCCAGCTTCGCCTCCCACACTCGCAGGCGAGTTTGGTGATGATGTGTTTGCATGATAGGCCAGGCGTTAAATGCGCGAACCCGCCGCTCTATAACATCAGCAGGTTGTGACCAATCTATCTGTGCTTCACTCTTACTTATTTTGTTGGCATAGCTTGCGTTGTCATTGTTTTGCTCGCTGACTTTTAGCGTTTCCCCGTTTTCTAGGCGAGCAAGCACGGCTGAAATACGGTCAGCGCCGATATTGGAAAGTTTATCGTGTAGGCTTGACGATGTGTCTTGGCTGAGTATATCAATTTCATACGTATCCATTACAGGCCCAGTATCTAACCCTGCCTCCATTTGCATGATGCAAATTCCGGTTTGCTTGTCTCCTGCCTCTATTGCACGGTGTATCGGCGCTGCGCCGCGCCATCGTGGTAGTAATGAAGCATGAATATTCAAGCAACCATGTTTTGGTATGTCAAGAATCGTTTGAGGCAGAATAACACCATAAGCGACGACGACCATTACATCAGGAGCCAGCTCGCTAATAAATTCGGTTTGATCTCGTAAAGACGGAGGCTGATGTATTTCCAATTGAAGACTTTTAGCAGCTGTCTTCACAGCAGGTTCTGCAACTTTTTTTCCTCTACCTGAGCGTCTGTCTGGTTGCGTAAAAACCCCGACAACATCGTGCTGACGAGCAATCGATTGTAGAGCCGGAACTGAAAAGAGAGGTGTGCCGGCGAATAAGATTTTCATATTTTTATAACTCTAGAGAAGCTTTTCCGGGCTTTAGGAGCTGCGTTCGCGCTTAACCATTTTTTTGCGCACCCGATCTTGCTTTAGGCGTGATAGGTAGTCAACAAATACGCGGCCCGCCAGGTGATCCATCTCATGTTGAATACAAACCGCGAGCAGGCCATCAGCCTCAAGCTCATAAATTTCCCCTTGTTCGTCTAGCGCTGTGATTTTTATACGCTCTGCGCGTTTCACCGGCGCATAGTATTCAGGGACTGATAGGCAGCCTTCATCATATACTTGTTCGCCGTCTTGCTCGATAATCTGAGGATTGATAAGTACGCGCGGTTGATCTCGTTCTTCTGATAAATCCATCACAATAACTTGCTCATGAACGTCGACTTGGGTGGCTGCTAAGCCAATGCCATTGGCGTTATACATGGTCTCAATCATGTCTTTGACCAGTGTGCGAATGCGCGTGTCAACGCTCGTTACTGGTTTGGCAACGCGTCGTAAACGTTCGTCGGGGTAAACTAAAATTTCTAAAATGGACATAAAAGGAAGCAAGAAATCGTAAAATTGCATACAGTTTAGCCTTAAATAACGTAAACTGTGTATTAACTAGTTTGCCTAAGCTACTAAAAAAGAAGTAGAATTTGCCTAAGGCGGACAAAAATGAATTTATAAAGGTTCGCATCAGCTACGTTCGACAGTTTACTTGCTGAATTTTGACGCGGACCTGAAGCAATGCGCGTATTATGCGTGAAGATTATGGTGATTGTCATTATGACGATTTAATGTTCGATGCGCACGTGGCTCAAGGGGTGAATTGAACTGATTGGCTTAACTGAAATTAAATGCAGTTAAATCATCATACAACATTAAGCCTTTTGATAAGGCAGTGAGTTAACAAAGCTGTTTGTGAATTAAATAGTCGTTTAATAAAGATGGACAATGACCTTAACCCTGAATATGAAATGCTTAACTAGCTAAATATTAAGTAGCAAAAATTATAATGATTAAACAAAGAATTTTTTGCGCGTCTTATGGGCGCATGATGACTGTGCTAATTGCGATGCTGCTTACTGTCGCTTTCGGTAATATTACAGCAACTGCACAAGACGGCGAATTACTAAATGAGGACTACCCTGACCGTTATACGGTCATCAAGGGTGATACTTTGTGGGGTATTTCGGGACGTTTTTTACGTGACCCATGGCGTTGGCCTGAGGTGTGGCAAGGTAACCCTCAAGTCGAAAATCCAGACCTTATTTTTCCTGGTGATGTGTTAGTGATCACTTTTGTTGATGGTCGACCAGTGTTAAAGGCCTTGCGCCGAGAGACGGTTAAGTTATCTCCGCAGGCACGAGAAACGAAATTTGATGCTATTCCACTAATTGATCCTGCAGCTATTGCGGCATATATCAATGCCCCATTGGTGACCGATGTAAAAGAAATGAGAAAGGCTGCTTACGTGGTAGATGGTTTCGATAATCGTCTGGTATTTGGTAAGTACGATAAGTTTTACGCACGCGGAATTAAAGAAGAAGACATAGTAAAATATCGAATCTTTAGACCAGGGCGCCAGTTTGTTGACCCTATTAGTAGAGAGTCATTAGGTTGGGAGGCTGTACATGTTGGTGATGCCAATAAATTAGGTTCTGGTGATCCAACGAAATTTTCGATTACTAATGCTTATGAAGAGGTTAAGGCGACAGATCGTTTACGAGCCATAGAAAAAGAAGATGTCTTGCCATTTTTTGCACCCAGAGCGCCTGATAATAGTAAGTTGCGTGGCGTGATATTAGAGGCACCTAATCGTGAAACCGAGCTTGGCGCTTTGTCTGTAGTTGCGGTTAATTTAGGCGATAGAGAGAATGTTCAGCCCGGTGATGTGTTTCGGATTAAAAGTCAACGATATCAGAAACGCGATCCGGTGAATGGTGAGCGCTATTTTATTCCTGAGGAAGATATTGGCTTGTTATTGATTTTTCGAACTTTTGAGAAAGTCAGTTATGGTTTGATAACTGATACAAATCGTCAAGTTAGAGCCGGTGATGTGTTAGTGAGCCCAGACGCTGAAGCGATTGATGCGAGTGTGACACCAGAGCTGGAAGGTGAGGCGCAAGAAAAGCCTAAGTCGAAAAAGTTGTTGCCTAGGTTTTTGCGTGTATTTGGTCGTTAACGCTAAGGTTCGCTGAACGATTGGGTTTAGGTGTTATAAACGTAAAGTAAGGATTAATTGGGTGTGTGCATGAAGTTGAGTGCACTGTTGTCAGCCGATTATCCTTTAACTTTATTCTTATAGACGATAGTTATATGTGGTTGTTGGATTTGTAAAGCCTAGACTCTTTTAAGCGCTTTAATTAACAGGGTAATCAGGCCCAAGGCAGGGGTCTATTTAGTAAAAAAGAAATCGCGAAGGAGTGCGTAATGGAAATGCCAATAAGGACTATCGAAGATATTGTTATTCGAGAAACACGCGTTTGTGATCGGACGGCGTGGTTAAGTTTTATTCATCGACGAGGCCAGAGTCGTGCAACAAAGTTTGAACACCTGATTCGTTGTAAAGGCGCGATTAGGGATGTCGTATCGCTTAAGGACAATCAGCCAAGTCAGGCCTTACGCGCGGAAATTAACTGGCTGCAAATGCCCAATCATCATTTAATTCCGATTACTGACCCAAATTATCCAGAGCGTTTGAGGCATATACCGGACCCACCTTTGCTACTCTACGCGATTGGCGATATTGGTCTTTTAAGTCAGCCACAGATCGCCATTGTAGGCTCACGCAAGCCTACACCAATAGGGCATAAATGTGCCGAGCAAATTGCTCAAGAACTCGCGAGTTTCGGTTTGATTGTTACGAGTGGAATGGCTCTAGGTATAGATGGAATTGCGGGCCGAGCTGCCTTGAGTGTGGCACAAGGCAAGTCCATTGCGGTGTTAGCCCATGGTTTGGATACTGTTTACCCTCTAAGTAACCAACGTTTATTTAAACAATTGTGCAGTTGCGGTTTAGTAATAAGCGAATACCCTATTGGTGTAGGCCCAACTAAATATCGGTTTCCTGAGCGCAATCGCATTGTTAGTGGATTGTCGCTTGGTGTGGTTATTGTCGAAGCCGCAGAAAGAAGTGGCACGCTTGTTACCGCTCGTTTAGCGCTTGAGCAAAGCCGCGAACTTATGGTGGTTCCGGGTTCGGCGCTGAGCGCTCAATACCGTGGTTCTCATCGGCTAATACAACAAGGGGCCGCAGTGGTTTGCAGCGCACAGGACATCATTCAATGTTTGGCTAGCGACTTACAATATGTTTTGAAGTCGATCTCTCAGCCTGAAAATGGGTTGGCTGATGCGATGGATCTAAACATAAAAGTAAATCCGTTGTTGCAGTATGTTGGCGCAGAATCGACTTCGATTGATGACATCATTCAAGCGAGCGGCTTGAGTGCGGCTGAGGTCTCTAGCGCGCTTCTAAGTATGGAATTGCAGGGGCAAATAGCGGTTACACGTGATGGTGGATTTGTTAACTTAAGGTAAATAATAATATGCTCTCCTCGTGTAATGAATAAACTTATAAATATTGTATCGATGTCACTTCGCCTTGCAGCCAAGGGGCATAATGTGGATACTCTTGCGCCAAATCCAAGTTAAAATGGCAAATAAGCAAGCTTGTTCAAGTTTAATGTCTTAGTGGTGAAGGCTACACTGGCCAATTTAAAAGGGCGATATGCGGGTTAAAAGATAGTATGGGAAAATCATTGGTAATCGTAGAGTCGCCAGCTAAAGCGAAAACGATTAATAAATATTTAGGGAACGACTTTGTTGTTAAATCTAGCGTTGGCCACATACGTGATTTGCCAACCAGTGGTGGCGACCGTAAGCCCGTGGATACCAAAGAACGAGCTCGTCAGGCGGCGATAACACGTAAGCTTTCGCCTGAAGATAAGGTGATTCACAAGCGTAAAAAGAGTAAAGAGCAATTAATGCGTCGAATGGGGATTAACCCGGAGAAGAATTGGGAAGCGCGTTATGAAATTTTGCCAAACAAGGAAAAAGTTGTCGATGAATTAAGAAAGATTGCTGAAAAAGCTGACGTTATCTATCTGGCAACGGATATGGACAGAGAGGGTGAGGCCATTGCTTGGCATCTTCAAGAAGCTATTGGTGGTGACCCATCTCGCTATCGTCGGGTTGTTTTTAATGAGATTACTGAAACTGCAATCCAAGCGGCTTTTGAAAAGCCAGGCCCTGTCGATATGGCTCGAGTACAGGCGCAACAGGCTCGTCGGTTTCTAGATCGAGTTGTTGGATATATGGTATCACCACTTCTTTGGGCAAAGATTGCTCGAGGCTTATCAGCGGGACGAGTTCAGTCAGTAGCATTGCGACTAGTGGTTGAGAGGGAACGTGAAATTAGAGCATTTATTCCTGAAGAATATTGGGAATTATTTGCTGATCTTGATTCGCAAAATAAAGACCGAATTAAATTTGATGTTAAAAAATACAAAGGTGAGGCTTTTCGTCCTAATAATGAAGCGCAAACCTTGGCTGCGATCGCTGAGTTAAAACATGCAAACTTCAAAATAGATGAAATAAAAGAGCGGCCAACGTCGACCAAGCCGCAAGCGCCTTTTATGACATCTACCTTGCAGCAAGCCGCGAGTACCCGTCTAGGCTTTGGCGTAAAAAAGACTATGATGCTCGCTCAGCGTTTGTATGAGGCGGGTTATATAACCTATATGCGTACCGACTCGACTAATTTAAGTAAGGATGCTGTTGGTGATTGCCGAGTTTTTATTGAAAAAGAATATGGCAAAAAATATTTGCCGGACACCCCAAATATTTACTCAAGTAAAGATAGTGCTCAGGATGCACATGAGGCGATCCGTCCGTCGAGTGTTTCGGTAAAGCCTACCCAATTAAGCAATATGGAGCGCGATGCAGAGCGCTTGTATGCGCTTATTTGGCGTCAGTTTTTGGCCTGTCAGATGACTCCGGCTAGGTTTTTGAGTACCAGCGTGGTCATTAATGTAAATGATTACGAGCTCCGCACGCGCGGCAGAGTGGTTGTGTTCGATGGTTACCAAAAAGTGCAGCCACCGATGGCCAAAAAAGATGACGATGGTGTGTTGCCCGCGATGCGTGAAGGAGAGGTTCTGAAGTTACATGAACTGTCTCCAGTGCAACACTTCACTAAGCCTCCAGCTCGATATACCGAAGCAAGTTTGGTAAAAGAAATGGAAAAGCGTGGCATAGGCCGGCCTTCTACTTATGCTGCGATTATTTCGACCATACAAGATCGGGGTTATGTGCAAGTCGAAAAGCGTCGCTTCTATGCTGAAAAAATGGGCGACATTGTTACCGAGCGTTTAGTTGAGAGTTTCACAGAACTAATGGATTATGATTTCACCGCCAATATGGAGGATCGTCTAGATGATGTTGCGCAAGGGCGATTACAATGGCGCGAGTTGTTAGATCGGTTTTATAAGGATTTTTCTGAAACTTTGTTAAAGGCTCAGAATGATGATGACGGCGGTATGCGACCGAATTCACCAACTGAAACTAATATTGAATGTGAAAAATGTGGTAGGCATATGCAAGTGCGTACTGGCAGTACGGGCGTGTTTTTAGGTTGTTCGGGATATTCATTGCCGCCCAAAGAACGCTGCAAAAGTACCATGAATTTGGTGTCTGGCGATGAAGCCGTTAATGTCGATGAGGATGACGAAGCAGAAGCTAAATTGCTTATTAGTAAGCGTCATTGTAAAAAATGTGAAACCGCTATGGATAGCTATTTTCTCGATGAAAAAAGAAAACTGCATATCTGTGGCAACAATCCTGATTGCGATGGTTATGAGGTTGAGCAAGGCACTTTTAAAATAAAAGGTTACGAAGGCCCAATTTTAGAGTGCGACAAGTGCGGCAGTGAAATGCAGCTTAAAAACGGCCGTTTTGGGAAGTATTTTGGTTGCATGTCTGAAGACTGTAAAAATACGCGCAAGTTGCTGCGCAATGGTGAGCCGGCTCCTCCGAAAATGGAACCGGTATCGATGCCTGAATTGCGTTGCCTAAAGGTTGATGATCATTATGTATTGCGAGACGGTGCTTCAGGCATGTTTCTCGCGGCAAGTGGTTTTCCAAAGAACCGAGAAACGCGAGCGCCTTTAGTAGCAGAGATTCTCCCGCATCAGTCCGAAATTGATCCTAAGTACAATTATCTTTTTAGTGCCCCGGTTGCTGATGATGACGGTTTGCCCACAGTGATTCGTTATTCGCGTAAAACCAAAGAGATTTACGTGCAATCGGAAGAAGATGGGAAAGCCACCGGTTGGAAAGCTTTTTATGAAGGTGGTAAATGGGCGATAAGCGATGGTAAACGCAGCAAAAAGAAGGTCGCTAAGAAAAAAGCAAGTAAAAAGAAAAGTAAGAAAAAAACTAAAAAGAAGGTTGCTTAATTAAAAGTTTCTTAATTTATTTCGGTTCCTTAAGTGTTTTTGAATCGAATATTACTTCATTATCGAATTGCACTTTAATGCTGCTAATGCTTCGGCGTATTAGAGTGCATTCTAGAATAAGCCTTCAGTATCGTCATCATCTTCAATAATGCGAAGCTCTGGATCAATTGCAGTAGGTAGCTCAACAGCTTCTAGGTTGTCAAAGGTACCATCAATATTGAGTTCTAAGTCGTCAATTGCATCAAGCTTGGTTTCTTGTTCAGCGATATCATCGATATACGGATATAGCTCGCGCATTAAAGCGTATTCTGGCGTTAGCTCGTCGTTCACGGAATATTCCATTATTGCGCCTGGATCGGTTTCGTCAGTAGGTTTGCCTGTTTGTTGATTGATGAATTGGGCTTCAATATAAGGGGGGATGGTTTCGTAATCTTGCTCGATATCCTGCATTGCTTCTTTCATATAGTCTATCCAGATTGGCAACGCGGCTACACTCCCGGCTTCACCTCGGCCCATTGATTGAGGCTCATCAAAGCCGACCCATACGGTGGTGGCGACTTGGGAATTAAAGCCTGTAAACCATGCGTCAATGTAATCGTTAGTTGTACCAGTTTTTCCAGCGAGATCTTGTCGATTTAAGCTAAGAGCTTTGCGTGCCGTTCCTCGGTTAATAACGTCTTTCATCATGCTGACGGTTAAGAAATTATTGGCATGTGACATTATCCGAGGCGCCGTATAACTGCTAATCAAAGACTCATCAGTATTAATCGTCTCCTTAGGTAAATCTTCACTGATTGGTTCTAGGTCTTCCTCTATGCTTGCGATTTGTGAATCTAATTCTTGATCTAATTCTAAATCTTCCGGTGGAGCAGGCTTAGGTAAATAGTCGGCAAAACATTCGTCACAAAACTCGGGTTTTGGTGCTTGATAAACGAGCTTGTCGTTTCTATCGGTGATACGCCCAATAAAATAAGGCTCTATCTTATAGCCGCCATTGGCCAAAGACGTATAAGCCGTTATCATTTCCATCGGCGTTACGCCGCCCGATCCTAGTGCCATCGTTAGGGAGGGTGAGAAACGGCTCATGTCGATGCCAAAGCGTTCTATATATGAACGTGTATAAGGGATCCCAATCGCGCGTAATAGACGAATAGAAACAAGATTTATTGATTTGCTAAGCGCTTCTCGCATTCGGGTTGGCCCGAAAAATCTCCCGCTATAGTTTTCCGGTCGCCATAGCGTGCCGTGAGAGGGGTCGGTGATGACGATTGGTGCACCACTAATTAAACTTGCTGGCGTAAACCCTTGATCCAGAGACGCGGAATAGATAAATGGTTTTATGTTCGATCCGGGCTGGCGAATTGACTGCACGGCGCGATTAAATTTATTTAGAAAGAAGTCGTAACCACCCGCTAGGCTTAGTACTTCGCCAGTACTCGGATGAACTGAGATTATGGCGCCGCCAACGTTTGGTATTTGACTCAATTGCCAGCTAATGTTTGTGTCATTAGTTGATCCGTCAGGGTTTTCGGTAACACTTACCTTAGACCTTGGTTTGACATATACAACATCACCCTGTTTTAGAACCTCACTCATGGACTCAAGTGGGTCGCCTCGAAGATTCGCTGTCTTATAACGCCTAGCCCATTTATTGTTTTCGAGTACTAAATCTACTTCATTAAAATTTCTCGTCCATAATTTTGCACTTTTTTGTTCGACACTAAGTACAACCGCTGGCACCTGTTCTTGGCTTGTTGGGTAGTTTTCTAAGGAAATTTCGAGTTCGGTTTCTTGATCAAGCTCAGGATTATCGGCTAGGCGTTGTTTAAGTGCGCTTAGGTCGACTTTGCCTATTGCGCCGCGAAAGCCATGACGCCGGTCATATTGCTGTAAACCAGTCCGTAGAGCCTGTTGCGCTTTAATTTGTTGCTTAGAGAGAATTGTGGTGTATACATTAAGGCCTTGCCAGTAAGCATCTTCGCCATATTGACTAATTAGTTGTTGGCGCACCATTTCTGCGATATGCGGCGCCGCTAAGCCAGTGTTTCGCTTATGTCTTTTAGCGCTAATTTCTTCCGCAATCGATGACTCGAAATCTGATTGGTTTATTTTCCCTAGATCACGCAGCCGGCTTAGCACGTAGTCACGCCTTATTTTGGCTCGTTCGGGATTACGTAAGGGGTTATACGATGATGGTGCTTTAGGAAGTCCAGCAAGCATCGCTGTTTGAGCGAGAGTCAGCTCATTAAGGTCGTGTCCGTAATACGTTTGTGCCGCTGCACCAAAGCCGTACGAACGGTGTCCCAGAAAGATTTTATTTAAGTACAGAGATAAGATTTCTTCTTTACTTAGAATTTGCTCTAGACGCAGAGCCAGTAACACTTCTTTGATTTTGCGTGTGTAGGTTTTTTCGGGGCTCAAGAAGAAGTTGCGCGCGACCTGCATGGTGATGGTGCTCGCACCTTGGCCTGAACGCCCACTAATGCTGTTTGACAGAGCCGCTCTTATAAGTCCTTTGAAATCGATGCCAGAATGCTCAAAAAAGCTATCGTCTTCACTGGCGAGTACCGCGTCGATGATTGTTTTTGGCGTTTCTGCATAGTCAAGCGGCATGCGGCGTTCATTGCCAAATTCGGAAATAAGAACGCCATCTGCAGAGTAAACTCGCAGTGGAACTTTAAGGTTAACGTTGCGTATGGTTTGCGCATCAGGCAATTCTCGGCTGAATTGCACGAGTAAAAAGCCAGCAATGACCACTGCAGCCATAAATAAGCCGCCGAGTGCCACAGATAGGGTTAACCAGAGTCTATTTTTGTTTAACACAGAGCCACATATACCAAGAGGGATAGGGGAACTATATATTAATTGTTGGATTTCCTAAATAGAAGTGTGGCATTATTGCGTGGGGTTGAGTAGAATTTAAGGTAACAAGTTATATTTCGCTTATAAATAGCGGTTTTTTATGGAGGTTTCTTGAAACTGTTTTCCAAAAAATCAAAGGCGATCATTGGCGTTGATATTGGCACTCATTCAATAAAGTTGGTTGAACTGTCTGGGTCTAAGAGCAATCCTAAGGTTGGAGCATGGGGCATAGCGCCTCTGCCTGCTGGTGCGTTCTCAGAAAATTCAATTGCCAATGCCGACCTGATTGCTGAAGTGTTAAATAGTCTAATGGTTAAGTGTGGTGCGAAATCTGATGCTGCGGCCGTGGCCGTATCGTCTTCGCACGCGATTACCAAAGTATTAGGTATGCCAACAGATATAAGTGACGTTGAATTAGAGGAGCAAGTGAGCATAGAAGCTCTGCACTTTATTCCTTACCCTATCGATGAAGTAAATCTTGATTTTGAGGTGATAGGGCCTTCAACGACGAATGAACAAGAAAATGACGTGCTTCTTGTTGCTTGCCGTCGCAGTATTGTTGACGATTATATTGATTTAGTTGAAGATCTAGCTTTGGATTTGAATTACGTCGATATTGATACCTATTCTCTTGAGCGTGTGTATAGATCACAAGCTAGTCTAGGTTCGGGCTCAGATCAGCCAGTCGCTTTATTTGATATTGGGTCGTCGAGCAGTCATTTGATGGTGCTTGATCATGAGCGAGTTTTGTACTCGAGACACCAAAATTTCGGTGCGACCCAGCTAATAAAGTTGATTCGCAAAGAATACGGTGTGAGTGCTGAAGAAGCCGAAGAAATATTGGCATCTTCACAGCCTCCAGGTGATTTTATAACTGCCGTGCAGGATCCATTCGTGGAAATGCTACGACAAGAAATCAGCCGCGCTCTGCAGTTTTTCTATTCATCGAGTTCTTTTTCGAATATTGATAGAGTAGTGCTTTCTGGAGCCTGTTGTGCCTTGCCGAACTTATCGAGCGACCTTGAGGTTAAATTGCGGACTAAGGTGACGATAATGAATCCGCTTGTTAACGCCACTATAATGTCTCGACGTGAAGAGGCTATGGCAGCAGCGCCCGGCTTGTCGGTCGCTTACGGTTTATCTTTAAGAGGTTTAAACTAATTATGGCAAATATTAATCTGCTACCGTGGCGTGATGCACGGCGCCGAGAGCGAAATAGAGGGACACTAATGATTTGTGTTGCTTTGTGGGCGATCGCTGGTTTGGTTGTATTGGGCGGCAAATTGGTCATGGATTACCGTATTGACCATCAAAAGGCGAGAAATGCGTATTTACAAAGTGAAATCAATGCACTGTCGCAAGTAATTGCTGAGATCGAGGACCTTAAACAAAAGCGTGATGAACTTATCGCACGCATGGAAGTCATTCAAGATTTACAGCGTAACCGTTCTCAAGTGGTGCACGTATTTGATGATCTGGTTAACAAACAACCAGAAGGTGTTTTTTACGACACAATCGAAAAGAAAGATAAAACCTTGTCGATTAAAGGTAAGGCTCAATCAAACAATAGAATATCGACATTGATGCGCAGCATTGATGGTTCTGAATGGCTAAAGGTTTCTGATCTAAAAGACGTTGGATCGGTTGAGCAAGACACACTTTCGCTCAGCGAATTCGATTTGCGTGTTGACGAAGAGGGTGCTGAAGACGACGAGAGTGAGAATCAAGCTCGTCAAGTTCGTTAAAGGAGAGTGCGATGACATTTTTTGAAGAAATAGCTAATACCGATCCTAACGATATTGCCTCGTGGACTCGGCGTGTGAAAATACTAGTGGCATCATTGCTTTGCATAGTAATAATCGGTCTAGGTTTTAAGTTTGTAGTTCAACCGCAGAGGGTTGCTCTTGAGGATGTGAAGGCGCGTGAGCCTGGACTTAAAAAGACGTACTTAGATAAAAAAGAACTGGCGATCAATCTAGAAGAATACAAAAAACAAAAAGTTGAAGCACAAGAGACATTTAACCTTTTGAAAGAAGTGTTGCCCAATGAAAGTGAAATACCTGATTTACTGCGTGATATGACTCAAGTGGGTTTGTCGCAAGGCTTGCAGTTTGAGCGTTTTAGGCCGGGCAATAATGTCGATAATGATTTTTACGCTGAGAAATCTGTAGATATTATTGCGAATGGCTCATATTTTCAGATTGCTAACTTTGTAAGTGAAATTGCCGCTCTGCCTCGTATAATAAATTTTGCAAATTTTACATTAGTGCGTGAAGAAAACACTAATAATCTTACCTTTCAGGCTGTGACCAAGACATATCATTATTTGGATGAAGAAAATGAACCAATCCAATAGAGAACTTAATAGCATTTATGGCTCTTTTCGGCTCGGCGCTTTGACGCGTATACTCGCTGTATCTTTGTGTGCCTGTTTATTGCAGGCATGTTTGGACAGCGATTTGCCTGACTTACGGGAATTTGTAGAAACCGCATACCAGGATGAAAAGCCGGAGATTGAACCACTCCCGCCATTTGAGCCATATAGAGCGTTTAAGTATTCGCCGGATGAAAGTAGTGATCCATTTTCGGTTGGTAATATAATTACGAATCGCGACCAAGATGGAAATGCAGTGTCTTCACGGCCTGATGCAAACCGTGATAAAGAGCTTTTAGAAAGCTTTCCGTTGGATGCATTGAGTATGGTAGGGACCATGACTCAAAAAGGGGTTCCTTGGGTAGTTGTCGAAACCAGTGAAGGAAGTGCTCATTTGCTGACTGTCGGTAATTATATGGGGCAAAATGATGGAAAGATAAAAGATATTTTTCCTGACGAAGAGAGAGTTGTGTTGGTAGAAACGGTACCTGATCCTTCAGGTCGTTGGGTGACTCGCGACGTCGAATTAACTATTGATGAATAAATTATAACTAGGAAGCAACATCATGATTGCAAACTCAATATTTACGCAGCCGCTTGCGCGCTGTTTTAGGATTTATGCGGGTCTGGCCCTATTGTTCTTAGGTACGACTTCAGTCGTGTCTGCACAAGAAGGTGCAAGCATCAATGAAATCTTGTTCAGTAAGTTACCTGGCGATGACGTGCAAATTAATATTATCACTGATCAGGATCTAGATGAGCCAGGGAGTTTTAGTACCGACGCTCCAGCTCGTATTGCCTTAGACTTTTTTGGGGTAAAAAACCAATTAGCAAATCCGCGTCGAACGGTAGAAGCTGGCCGAGTTGAAAGTATAAGTGTTGTAGAAACAGCGGATCGAACTCGTGTAGTAATTAATTTATATGACAGCGCGCGCTTTAAATTAACGCCTATCGACGATGGTTATTCAATTACGGTGTTCAACACGCAAATTGACAATAGCACGGTAGAGGCACCTAAGCCTTTTGAGCAGCGCCCTGTACTCTTGCCTGAGACGAGTGTTGAAAAAGTCGATTTTCGACGTTCCGAAGCCGGAGGTGGCAAATTAGTCGTTAATTTTAGCGATGATGGAGTAACGGTTGATACGCGTGAAAGAGATGGCGAAATTGTGGTCGATTTACTCGGTGCTACATTACCGCCTAGTTTAGAGCGCCGTCTCGACGTGGTTGATTTCGCTACACCTGTGCAAACAATTGATGCCTTCCAAAATGGCGATAATGTGCGCCTTGTGGTGGTTCCGCAGAGTAAATCTCAACACATATCATTTCAGGCTGGTAAAACCTTTACTTTAGTTGTTGACCCTATTATCGAAACCGAAGAGGATCTGCGCAACGCCGAAGATGAAGCCTTAGGTTTTGAGGGTGAGCGACTCTCAATTAATTTTCAAGATATTGAGGTGCGCGCAGCTTTATCTGTCATTGCAGATTTCACCGGCCTTAATTTTGTCGCTAGTGATACCGTTCAAGGTAACGTGACTTTGAATTTAGAAGATGTGCCATGGGACCAAGCGCTTGCCGTTATTCTCCGCAGTAAGGGTTTATCTCAGCGGCGTAACGGCGATATTGTTTGGGTTGCACCAAGTGATGAAATTCGTGAATTCGAAGAGGCAGAACTAAGAGCTAAATCGGTAGTGGCTGAATTCGCCCCGCTGATCACAGAAGTCATTCAAGTCAATTACGCGAGAGCTGAAGACATCGCTGAGGTTGTTGAGTCGATCGAAATAGTGAGCCAAGGCACCACACGTGCTGGAGCTGTCAATGATGTCAATAATGTAGGCGCGATAAATCCGACAGAAACAAGCACGAATTCTATCTTGAGTGCGCGCGGTAGTGTGACGGTTGACGCACGTACCAATAGCATTTTAGTTCAAGATGTAGCCGAAAGTATCAAAGCTCTGCGAGAGGTTATCGAACAACTTGATAAACCGGTTCGTCAAGTCTTAATTGAAACGCGAATTGTTGAAGCAAATGATACCTTTAGCCAAGAACTTGGTGCTCGCTTAGGTTTTCAGCAGATTACTGAAAACGCCCGTTTTCCGGGTGTGAATGGATCGAATATTGGTGATGTTATCGGTAGTGGTACTACCGAAGGAATCACAACGATTAGTGACTCTCTTATCGATGATGAGCCTGGTGTGATCTTTGATAATTCACGAGGTACTCCTGGCGGCCTTGCCGTCGATTTGGGAGCGAATACGATTGACGGGAATAATCCGGCCTCATATGCGATTGATATCTTTCGAACTGGCACAGGTTTTGCTAATCTCATTACGCTTGAATTAAGTGCTCTAGAAGCTGAAGGTAAAGGTCGGGTGGTGGCAAGTCCGCGCTTAACGACCGCAAACCAGCGTGAGGCAATGATTAGTCAAGGATCCGAAATTGTCGAGTCTGTTGATGTTCTCGCAACTGGTGCCGGCGGCGGTGGTGGTGGTGGTGGTATCACTGAAACCATTGAAGCTGAGTTGACTTTGCGGGTTACTCCACAAATTACGCCCGATGATAGGGTTATTATGGATGTCTCGATTGAGCAGGATACGATTATTAGTTTGGCACCCATTGTTTTGGGAACACAAGAGATTGATACTCAGGTCATTGCTGATAACGGCGAAACTGTTGTGATTGGTGGGATATACTCTGAAGAGAATAATGTTGATGTCGTGAAGGTGCCATTGCTTGGCGATTTACCTTTTATTGGGCGTTTGTTTAGACAGCGTTCAAGTAAAAACGATCGAACCGAACTTTTGATTTTTCTCACACCAAAAATTATCAGCCCGAAGTTGAATTTGGGATAAATCGTCACTATTTCTAGTTAAGGTTGAAAGCAGGGCTTAGCCCTGCTTTCTTAGTTTTGTCTCCAAAAATCCTTAGGAATTAAATTAATTTCACTGCTCTTAGTAGACTACATTCTTGTCAAATATGGGCACGAGTACAGAATAGAATTAAAAAGTATGCAGAATATTATCTTGATAGGTCCAATGGGGTCGGGAAAAACAACTGTTGGTCGCCAGCTATCCAAGCGTCTACGAATGGATTTTGTTGATTCAGATCATATGATAGAAGAACGTTGCGGTGTCTCTATTGCAACCATATTCGATATTGAAGGTGAAGACGGTTTTCGTAAACGGGAAACAAAAATGTTGCGCGAGCTGTGTGAGCGAACTGGTGCAGTCTTAGCTACTGGGGGAGGTGCCATCGTTAGCGAAGAGAACCGGATTCTTTTACGTAAAGGTTATGTTGTATATCTCAAGACCTCAATCGAAACTCAGATGGCTCGTACACAAAAAAATCAGAATCGACCACTATTAGACAACGTTGACGCACAAGAAAAATTGGAAGAACTTATGCGTGACCGAGGTGCTCTGTATGAGCAAGAAGCCGACCTAACGGTAACCTCTGGTGATCGTGTGGTATCGAAAGTGGTTGATGAGATATGTGTCGCAATGGGGAAGTAAGGCTGCACTAGTGTACTCTTGAACGACTGTGATCATCAGTCGTAGGCTTCGGTTTTATGTTATCGTTATAGACACACGTAAAACTAGGTAGTACCAACACGATGATAAACACAGCAGTATTTACTAAAGTATTCGCTTTTTTCGCTCTTTTCATGACCGTTTCTGTAGGCGCGCAGCAAGCAACCGAAGTTGTACCGAAATCTAGCCCTGTGACCAGCGCACACAATGTCCAAGCCGATGAGAATGGCGTTGCAATAGATGGTTACGATCCGGTTGCTTATTTCGACGAAGGTCAGGCGGTAAAAGGCTTAGACACTCATAGCTGTGAGTATTTAAATCGGACTTGGCATTTTTCTTCGGCCGAAAATCGAGATAAATTTTTATCCGACCCGGAAAAATTTGCGCCACAGTATGGTGGTTTTTGTGCACATTCTTTAGGTCGAAACAAACTTGTAGAGTCAGATCCACAACAGTTCTCGATCAGAGACGATAAGTTATACTTGTACAAAAATGAACGTGCTGCCACTAAAGATGTAAAAAAGAGTGCGCCTAAGTTTGACTTTAATAAGAGTAAGCGTGATAAAAACTGGTTAACTTTTCAAAGAGAATTTTAGTTATTAAGATTCTTTATGAGAGCGCGTATTGGAGTGTGATCAAATTGTGAAAATTTGGGTTCATAGGTGAATACTTTTAAAATCACTAATGCGACTCAAGCCTGATATATGTAGGATAAACAGGATGTTTTTGGACTCGGCTTTGCTTGCCAAAGCCGCCAATGACTGGGGATGAGATGACATTTTCACGGCGCTCGCGTATACTCAGCTGCCTTTTTATTTTTGTTTCTATTTTTAATACCTCTGTAACCGTTAAATACCCTCGAAGTATTTAGCTTTGTCGGCGCGTGCATCATGACCACGCTCTGAATGTTATCGGCGTATTGGCAAAGGCTGGCAAAATAGTCTTAGAAGTAATCTAGGTTGGCTATTTAGGCGTATGAAAATAGCTTTCGAGCTAGTATAGAAGTTTGTATTGGGATGCCGTAGTACTCCTATATACCACTTCCCCGCTGGTGAAACATTCACTACCAATTGAGAAATCATTGTGACGAAGATGTATCACAACGGTGGCGGTCTTTACCGCCCCGAATTTGAGCGAGACAACTGCGGTTTTGGTCTGATTGCTCACATGGATGGAAAGCCAAGTCACCGTCTAATACGTAATGCTATTAATGCCCTTACGAGACTTACGCATCGTGGCGCGGTCGCCGCAGACGGCAAGACTGGTGATGGTTGCGGAATTCTTATGGCTATGCCGGATTCCTTCATGCGCGGTGTTGCCTCCCAAGCCAGTATAAAGTTGAGCAAACAGTTTGCTACTGGCCTGGTTTTCCTTAACCAGAATAAAGATAAAAGAGATCAAGCTGTAGAAAGTATAGCGCGTGCATTAGAAGACAATCAGCTGTCGCTGGCAGGCTGGAGAGATCTGCCGCTCGATCAGAATGCGCTTGGAGACCAAGCCAAGGTTTCAGTTCCGCTTATAAAGCAACTCTTTATAAATTGTCATCAAGACATAAATGCTCATGATTTTGAACGTAGGCTGTTTTTGACACGACGCGCCGTCGAGAAGCAAATAACGCCGAGTGATCCTGAGTTCTATATACCGAGTTTGTCTTGTAAGGTCATTCTGTATAAAGGTCTAGTTATGCCGGAGTATTTACCGGTGTTTTACCAAGACCTAAACGATAAGGCGATGGCATCGTCTCTATGCCTATTTCATCAACGGTTTTCGACCAACACTTTGCCTCAGTGGCGTTTAGCGCAACCGTTCCGTTACCTCGCGCATAATGGTGAGATTAATACGATTCAAGGTAATCGTAACTGGGCTTTCGCGCGAGGTACCAAATTAAGGTCTAGTTGGTTTCCGAACCTCGCCGATGCAGCTCCTTTTGTGGATGCCAATGGCTCTGATTCTATGAGCTTGGATAATATGCTCGAAGCTTACTTGATGGGCGGGATGGATATCTTTAAAGCCGCTCAGACTCTTGTTCCACCGGCTTGGCAAAACGCGGAGCACATTGATCCAGACCTCAAAGCTTTTTACCGTTTTCAAGCAATTCATGCAGAACCTTGGGATGGTCCTGCGGGCTTAGTATTGACCGATGGTCGGTATGCATCTTGTGCCCTAGATCGAAATGGCTTGCGCCCGGCCCGTTATGTTATTACCAAAGATCGAATAATTACCTTGGCCTCAGAGGTCGGTGTTTATGATTATCGAGAATCTGATGTGGTTGAGAAAGGGCGTCTTAAACCAGGTCAAATGTTGGCGGTTGACACGAGCACTGGTACTTTAATCAAGCCCGGCGATGTACACGAACGTATTAAAAGTGAGCACCCTTATAAAGACTGGATGCGTGATAATGTACTGCGGCTTAAATCTCGATTTGATGAACAAGAAGCCCAAGTTGTTTTAAATTCGGCTTCATTAACAATTTATCAAAAACTATTTCAGATAAGTAAAGAAGAATGCGTTGACGTTATCCGGGTTTTGGCCGAATCGGCACAGGAAGCCACGGGGTCTATGGGTGATGATACGCCAATGGCGGTCTTATCGATGCGCCATCGTATGCTCGCGGACTATTTCCGGCAACAATTCGCGCAAGTGACGAATCCACCGATTGACCCTTTGCGTGAGCAAATCGTAATGTCGCTAGAAACGTACTTTGGAACGGAGAGTGGTCTTTTTGAGCCAAATGAAGGTATGGCAAAGGCGATTGTTGTCGACTCTCCCGTGCTCTCGACATCCAAATATGAGCGTCTACTAAGTATAGATGATGAAGACTTTAATCATCGAATTATTGATGCCAGTTACGATTTATCTTTTAGCTTAAAGGAGAGACTCAATCAGATCGCCGACGAAGCGGAACAGGCCGTGCGCGATGGTGCTCGGATAATCGTTCTTTCGGATCGCAGTATTGATAAAAATCGCCTTCCTGTTCAAGCTCTACTAGCTACCGGCGTGGTACATCATCGGCTGACTCAAACCGGTTTACGTTGCAACACAAATATTGTTGTTGATACTGCAACCGCGCGAGACTCGCATCAATACGCTGTGCTTATCGGTTACGGAGCCACGGCCGTACATCCTTACCTTGCGTTTCAGACCATTATTGATATGCATCGCTGTGGGCAAATAAAGGGCGACGTTAACACCTTGCTTCGTCAGTATCGAAAAGGGATCAACAAAGGTTTATATAAAATAATCTCAAAAATGGGCATTTCAACGATACATAGTTATCGGGGTGCCCAGTTGTTTGAAGCCATCGGTCTGCAACCTGAAATCATTGATCTTTGTTTTACTGGAACCGTGAGTCGAATAGCCGGTGCTAGTTTCGAGGAATTGGAGAACGACCAGCGTGAGCTACAGACGCTTGCTTGGAATGTTCAGACTGGCTTAGTACAGGGAGGTCTTCTGAAATTTGTGCATGGCGGTGAGTACCATGCTTACAATCCAGATGTAGTAAATACTTTGCACGCTGCAGTAGAATCTGGAGACTTTGAGTTGTATCGGGATTACGCACAAACCGTGAATGGGCGTAAGCCAATGGTGCTAAGAGATTTGCTTAGTTTAAAACAAGATGTCTCAGCTATTGCACTTGATGAGGTCGAGGCATGGCAAGACATCGTTTTGCGTTTTGACAGTGCTGGGATGTCACTTGGGGCCTTGTCTCCAGAGGCACATGAATCTCTCGCTGAGGCGATGAATAATCTTGGTGGGCGCTCAAATTCGGGAGAGGGTGGTGAAGATGCAGCGCGTTATGGCAGTGCTAAGATGTCAAAAATCAAGCAAGTTGCTTCCGGTCGCTTCGGTGTTACGCCACACTACCTAGTCAATGCAGAAGTACTGCAAATAAAAGTTGCTCAAGGCGCAAAACCAGGTGAGGGAGGTCAATTACCTGGGCATAAGGTTAATGAACTGATTGCGCAGCTGCGTTATTCACGTCCTGGCGTCGCGCTTATTTCGCCTCCGCCGCATCATGATATTTATTCAATAGAAGATTTAGCTCAGTTAATCTTTGATTTAAAACAAGTTAATCCCAAGGCTCTGGTTTCAGTCAAGCTGGTAGCCGAAGCAGGTGTAGGTACGATTGCCGCTGGTGTTGCCAAAGCCTATGCGGATTTAATCACTATTTCTGGTTACGATGGTGGCACGGGTGCGAGCCCTCTTACTTCAGTGCGTTATGCAGGTGGCCCGTGGGAGCTTGGTCTAACCGAGGCACATCAAACTTTACGTGCAAATGATCTGCGCGATAAAGTTCGATTACAAACTGATGGTGGTTTAAAGACCGGTCTGGATGTCATCAAAGCCGCTATTTTAGGCGCCGAGAGTTTTGGTTTTGGTACTGGCCCGATGGTGGCCTTAGGTTGTAAATATTTACGTATCTGTCATTTGAATAATTGCGCAACAGGCGTTGCAACACAACACAGCGTATTGCGGCAAAAACATTACGTTGGTACGGTTGATCGAGCAATGAATTATTTTAAATTTATAGCAATGGATACGCGTGAATGGATGGCTAAGCTTGGTGTTCGCTCATTAGCCGACCTTATCGGGCGAACCGATTTACTGCAAGCAATTGACGGAGACTCAGACAAGCAGCGTTGTTTGGATTTATCACAAATACTGTCTAATGCAGGGGTGTCGGATGATAAACCTCATTTTTGTGTTGAGCCAAAAAATGAACCTTTCGATAAAGGTGAGTTGGCTGAAACAATGGTGGCTGATATGCGCAGTGCCATTGATAAAAAGACCGGTGGTGAATTTAGCTACAAGATTAAGAACGTGCATCGTTCTATTGGTGCTAGGGTTTCGGGTGAAATAGCAAAAGCTCATGGTCATAACGGTCTCGAGGATAAACCAATTACGATGAACCTAGTCGGTACCGCTGGGCAGAGTTTTGGCGTGTGGAATGCTAAAGGTTTGAATATAAATCTGCGCGGCGATGCTAACGATTACGTTGCTAAAGGAATGTCCGGCGGCGTCATCGCAATTTCTCCCGCTGAAGAAAGTAAATTAATAGCCCACGAGTCTACTATTATTGGTAACACTTGTTTATACGGTGCAACTGGCGGTGAACTCTATGCTGCTGGTATGGCTGGTGAACGTTTTGCGGTGCGCAATTGTGGTGCCGTTGCGGTGGTCGAAGGTGTCGGGGATCACGGCTGTGAGTATATGACTGGCGGTGCGGTTTGTGTTCTTGGTGAAACCGGCGTGAACTTTGGTGCCGGCATGACTGGTGGTGTGGCGTTTGTGCTTGATCAAGATCGTCAATTTATTGACCGTTACAATCATGAGTTAATTGATACCTATAGGCTTATGCCAGAGGCCATGGAATCTTATGCTTTATACGTACAAACCATGATTGAAAATCACTATATGGCGACCAAGAGTGTAAGGGCTCAAGAAATCCTTCGAGACTTTGCTGATTATCTTCCTAAATTTTGGATGATAAAACCGAAGGCGAGTGATTTAGATACTTTGATTGAATCGCTGAAGTCAGCGGCGTAATAGAGATAAAAGATAAAATGAATAACGATTTTCAATTTCTAGATGTACCGCGCCAAGATCCTGATAAAGTTCCGGCGAGAGAGCGTCGTAAGGAGTTCAAAGAAATTTACGGTGATTATGAAGTCGATCAAGCTGCAGCACAGGCGGATCGTTGTTTGTCGTGTGGTAACCCGTACTGCGAGTGGAAGTGTCCGGTACACAATTATATCCCTAACTGGTTGAAGTTGGTGGCCGAAGGAAACCTGTTCGAAGCCGCTGAGCTTTCGCACCAAACAAATTCCTTGCCCGAAGTGTGTGGGCGAATTTGCCCTCAAGACCGTTTGTGCGAAGGCGCGTGTACCCTCAATGATGGTTTTGGTGCCGTTACTATTGGTTCGATCGAGAAATACATTACCGACGAAGCATTAAAGCAAGGTTGGCGCCCCGACATGAGTCAGGTTACTTGGGCCGATAAAAAAGTAGCTATCGTTGGAGCCGGCCCAGCCGGTTTGGCATGTGCTGATATTTTAGTGCGTAACGGTGTAAAGCCAGTCGTATTTGATAAGTACCCTGAAATCGGTGGACTAATTACTTTTGGTATACCGCCCTTTAAGCTAGAAAAAGAAGTTGTGCGTACTCGTCGCGAGATTATGCAAGAAATGGGTGTCGAGTTTGTGCTTAAAACGGAAATTGGCAAGGATATTCAGTTTCAGGAATTATTGGATGACTACCATGCTGTTTTTCTTGGAATGGGGACCTATACCTACATGAAAGGTGGTTTTGCCGGCGAAGATTTGACCGGCGTTCATGAAGCATTGCCGTTTTTGGTATCCAATATCAATCGCTTGATGGGTTTTGAAAAAGATGCGAACGATTTCGTTGATATGGCGGGCAAAAACGTTGTTGTCCTCGGTGGCGGCGATACCGCTATGGATTGTGTTCGCACTAGCGTCCGGCAGGGTGCCAGCAAAGTAAGCTGCGCTTATCGCCGAGATGAAGCCAATATGCCAGGGTCGATGAGAGAAGTGGTTAACGCCAAGGAAGAAGGCGTTGAGTTTTTGTGGAACAAACAACCGCTCGAATTGATAAACGATAAGGGCAGGGTCAGTGGTGTAAAGCTTGCGACGACTCGCTTGGGTGAGCCAGATGAACGAGGCCGGCGAAGGCCAGAAGTGGTCCCAGGTTCCGAGGAAATTGTTGAAGCTGATGCCGTTGTAGTGGCGTTTGGTTTTAGGCCAAGCCCAGCCGCATGGTTTAAAGAGTTTGATATTCAAATTAACGATTGGGGTGGCGTCAAAGCCTCGCAAGACCTTGTCCTGAAATTTCAAACAACTAATCCCAAAGTTTTCGCTGGAGGTGATATGGTGCGCGGCTCCGATCTAGTGGTGACGGCGGTGTTTGAAGGTAGAGAAGCAGCGCAAGGTATATTGAATTATTTAAATAAACACTAGTCTATTAGCTTTTAAAAACCAGTTTGCGACCCAGCGATGTCGCTAATGTTAGAGAGAAATTTTATGCCAAAAATCACATTTATCGATTACCAAGGTAATCGTTCTGAAGTACAAGCAAATGTTGGATCTTCATTGATGGAAGCCGCGGTCGATAACGATACGCCAGGCATTGATGCAGATTGTGGTGGTGCCTGTGCCTGTGCCACCTGTCACGTTTATATTGACGATCAATGGATGGACAAAGTCGGTAAACCAGATGATCTTGAAGCCGATATGTTAGAAGTGGCGGATGGCGTACAAGAAAATTCTCGGTTATCCTGTCAAATTCAGATTAGTGATGAACTCGATGGCTTAGTTGTTACAACACCTGAGAGTCAATTCTAAACTCTTCAAACTTAATTACTTATTGGTATTTATTATGCTTGGATACGTTACTCTCGGTGTCTCTGATTTAGACAAAGCTCAAAAATTTTACGACGCATTATTTGCCGAACTCGGTGCCAAACAGACTTTTGGTTTAGACCGAATTAAATTTTATGGAACAGGTGAGGGCCCTATGGTTGCCATTTGTACTCCTTGGGACAATAGTGAACAACATTGTGGTAATGGCAATATGTTAGCCATCGCTGGCAATGGGCCTGAAGGTGTAACCAAGCTCTATAATCGAGCGATCGAACTTGGCGCGACTTGCGACGGCGAGCCCGGTCAACGAAACTCATTCTTTTATGGCGCTTATGTTCGCGATGCGGATAACAACAAAATTTGTTTTTACGAAATGCAAAATTAAGCGCTTTAAGGTTCACGATCAGCACCGTTAATGGCCGCTGCATTGAGCTCGGCCATTGATGTTTTTAGGGCATTCCCAATCTAATCAATAAGAGGTAAGACTAGCTGCCTCTATGTTTAGAGCTCGATCGATGTTTTTTTTCGATTTAATACTTCACCCCTAATCTTTTAGGCAGTTGCCTTCGTCTGTTATGAAAAACTTGAAAAATGATTTATATCTTCGTGCTTTACGCGCAGAGAAAGTTGAGCGCACGCCGATATGGGTGATGCGTCAAGCTGGACGATATTTGCCTGAATATAGAGCCGTTCGTAAGCAAGCAGGCGACTTTTTAACCTTGTGCAAAACACCTGAGCTCGCGTGCGAAGTAACCATGCAGCCGATTGATAGGTTTGATTTGGATGCCGCAATATTATTTTCCGATATTCTTACTATCCCCGATGCGATGGGTCTAGAGCTTGTTTTAGAAGAGGGTATTGGTCCAGTATTCAATAAACCGGTTCGCAGCAGCGCCGATATCAAGCGTTTGGGTGTGCCTGATATGCATCAAGATTTGGCTTATGTGATGCAAGCTGTAGGGGTGATTAGAAAAGAACTTGACGGGCGCGTGCCGCTCATCGGTTTTACTGGCAGTCCTTGGACATTAGCGAGCTATATGGTTGAAGGCAGTGGCAGCAAAGAGTTCCGACGTATCAAGGGTTTAATGTTCGAAAGCCCCGACGATGCACACCGCCTACTAAAAGTTGTTACGCAATCAGTAGTCCAGTATTTAAGTGCACAGGTGCAAGCAGGCGCTCAGTCGTTAATGGTGTTTGATACATGGGGCGGCATGCTTTCAACTGCGAACTACCAGATCTTTTCCTTGGCCTATATGCAGGAAATTGTTAGCGCTTTGAAATCTGAGCATCCAGAAATCCCGATCGTGTTGTTTACTAAAGGCGGTGGCCAATGGCTAGAATTAATGGCCGCTACCGGATGTGATGGCTTAGGCCTAGATTGGACAGTTGACATGCAGTCAGCACGTGCACGAGTAGGCGACAAAGTAGTCCTACAAGGTAATATGGACCCTGTGGTAATGAATACAAATTCACAGAGTGTGCGTCGCGAAGCTCAAAACGTACTAGAGGCTTTCGGGCATCATACGGGTGCTGACAAAGGTCATATTTTTAACTTAGGTCACGGTATTCAACCTTTTGCCGATCCTGAAAATATGGCAGCATTGGTTGATACGGTCAAAACAACAAGTCCTGGGTATCATAAGTTATGATCAACTTTGGTCAGATAGACGAACAATTGTTTATCGGCAGTGCTCCGCAGAACTCAGTTGATGTAGCACGTTTAAAGCAGATGAAAATATCCGCTGTCTTGTCTTTACAAAGTGACCCTGATATCAGAGCGCATCGCATAGACTGGCAAAAGTTACAAAACGCCTATCAATACAATGATCTTCACTTTCAACGTTTTCCAATTATTGATTTCGATGAACAAGATTTGGGAAAGAGATTGCCGCAACCGATTCGAGCGCTAGAACAATTAATCGGCTTGCAACACAAAGTCTATGTGCATTGCAATGCTGGTATTTGCCGAGCGCCAGCGACGGTGCTTGGCTACTTATGTCATTTTAGAGATATGAGTATCGAAGTCGCTTTAGAGTATATTCGCCGCCAACGCCCTCACGCTAACCCGTATTTAGGCGCGGTGCGGCTTGCCTTGCTCGAGCTCAAAAGAGCCTAGTATTAATTAAGCAGACGATGTTCGTACAGGAAGTTTAAAACTATGTCTCGAACAATTGGTTGAGTTTGCACGGTTGGATGCAGACCATCATCTTGCAAATAACCGGGTGTGGTGACAAATTCTTGACGATAAAAGTCGATTAATGGAAGCTCGTATTGTGCGGCTAAACTGGTATATACATCGCGGAATTGGTCGATGTATCGAGGGCCATAGCTGGCTGGCAAAGATATGCCGCCCAGCACCACAGTTATGTCGGCGGCAAGGGCTTCTTGTATCATTGCTTCCAAGTTAGATCGTAAAGTCTCTGTGGGTAAGCCTTGTAGGCCATCATTGGCGCCGAGCTCTAGTAATAGCAGATTGGGTTTGAATTGGTCTAGGGTAATGCCTAATCGTGCACGACCTCCTGTAGATGTTTCGCCAGAAATGCTTGCATTGACGACTTTGTGGTTGTCCTCAAGCGCAATGGCCAAAAGCTGAGCCCACCCTTGTTCGAGCTCCATGCCATAGGCAGCGCTTAGGCTATCACCATAAATGAGAATGTCTTTCGCTTTTAAGTTCTGCGTTGGCAGAGTAATAAGTAATAAAAACGTAAGCTTGAAAAATAAGTTGTTGGGTATCATCTAATAAATCGGTCTATCACTATGTTTGTATTTTAATCTACCTTTACTACGGTATTTTGAGTATATCGTCACTTAATTCAATTAATCACTGGTCTAAAACTAATGTCATCTCCCATATTGCAGGCTACGAATATCAGTAAGCGTGTTCGCACTTCTGATCAAGAATTAGTTATTCTAGATCAAGTCTCTATAAGTATAGAAAAGGGCGAAAGCCTAGCGATTGTCGGCCCTTCTGGTGCGGGTAAATCTACTCTATTAGGTTTGTTAGCTGGGCTTGATACACCCAGTGAAGGCGAAATTTTTCTTGGTAGCCACACCATCACTAATATGGATGAGGAAGGTCGGGCTGCGGTAAGAGCTGCGTTGGTTGGTTTTGTATTTCAAACTTTTCAGCTATTGGGTAGTTTAACCGCGACGGAAAACGTGGCTCTGCCGATGGAGCTTAAAGGAGAGAGTAATGCGGCTGACCGAGCCAAGCAGTTTTTAGAAAAAGTAGGTTTGGCCGACCGCTTGCGCCATTACCCAAAACAGCTCTCGGGCGGCGAACAACAGCGAGTCGCGTTGGCACGAGCGTTTGCTTGTGATCCTAAGATTTTGTTTGCCGATGAGCCGACCGGAAATCTAGATCAAGCCACAGGGGGTAAGGTTAGTGATCTTTTATTCGATTTGAATGCGCAAAGTGATACTACTTTAATATTAGTGACGCATGAGCAACGTTTAGCTAATCGATGTCAACGACAGATAGTCATCGACGATGGACGGGTGGTACGTGACTAATGTTTCTCTCTGATCTTAAATTACTCTGGCGCGATTGGCGCGGAGGCCAGTTAAGTCTGGTTATTTCGGCATTGGTACTGGCTGTCACTGTCGTGACTGCAGTCAGCTTATTTGCTGACCGGGTGGAGCGTGGTTTGAACGCTCAAATATCCAGTTTTCTCGCTTCAGATCTTGCTGTTCGAGGTGGATTGCCTATAGAAAAAAGGTTTGTTGATCAGGCTGCCGAGCTCGATTTACAAACTGCCGATATCGCTCGATTTCGTTCCATGGTATTTGCAGGAGACAACAGTCACCTTGCGTCCGTAAAGGTGGTAAGTAGCGGTTATCCCTTGCGTGGAAAATTAGAACTAAGTGCAGATTTAGACGGTCAATCGACCAGTGCCGTCTCACATGGTCCGTCAGCCGGAGAAGCATGGGTTGAAGCTCGTTTGTTTAATCTTTTAAATATTAAAATGGGCGACGAAATAGAGGTCGGTTACGCCAAGCTAAAAATTACCCAACTTATTGTGAATGAACCAGATCGTGGAACCGGTTTTGGTGCGACAGGGGCTCGAGTCTTAATGAGTTGGGATGACCTCGAGCAATCAAAATTAGTTCGCCCTGGTAGCCGCATCTCATATTCATTGTTACTAAGCGGAGATAATTCAAAAATAGAGGCTTACCAAACATGGTATGACGGTCAAGATCACCAAGACGAGCAACACTTTCGTTTACTTACCCCTGAGAATGCTGAACAACAATTAGCAGATGCGCTTCAGCGTGGACGTGCCTTTTTATTGTTGAGCGGTACCATTGGGGTCTTACTTGCGGGTTTAGCTATGGCTCTAGCGAGCCAACGATATGCGAGTCGTTTGACTGATCAGGTAGCGTTAATGAAAGCTTGGGGCGTATCAGCCACACAGGTTCGCCGCAGCCAGTTCGTTCGATTATTCGCGATTGCACTAGTTTCGACCTTGATTGGTATTTTATTGGGTTGGTTTAGTCATTATTTTTTGTTAGAGCTTGCTCATGGACTGCTTGAAATAGAATTGCCTGCACCTGGTTTTCGGCCGTTTATTGTTGCCAGTGCTACCGGTATTATTTGTGTACTTGGCTTTGCTTTACCCGCGCTTTGGCATTTGCCAAGCATCGCTCCCTTGCGGGTATTGAGGCGCGATCTTCCAACTTCTTTATTAGGTAATGGTAAACGCTGGTTGATTGGTGTCGCAGCGCTATTACTTTTAGCGTCTTGGTATAGTCGGAGCCTAACAACAGGTGCTTTATTTTTAGCTGCTTTGTTGGTTTTATTTGCCGTATGTGGATTTGTGGCATTACAAGTACTTCGTGCGGTAAAAAGTATGGGGCAATGGAAAGGTAGTTTTATTCGTTTAGGTTTGGCAAATCTTTGGCGCAGACGTGGCCAAACCATGATTCAACTAGTTGGTTTTTCGACCACACTTATGTTGTTACTGGTGGTTACCGGTATGCGCACAAACCTGATAGCCGAATGGGAAGCTCAGTTGCCGGACGATACCCCTAGTCATTTTCTGTTTAATGTTGCCAGTCCTGAAGTAGAGCCGATCAAAGATCTACTAGCGCAAGAAAGGGCTACCACGACACCTTGGTTTCCCATGGTACGTGGACGTTTAGTGACCATTAATGGCGAAGATATAGCCAAAGAACGTTTGGCGCGTTCGGATGGTTTACGGCGAGAGGTAAATTTAACTCAATCGATCGACGTGCCATCCGGCAATGCGGTAGTTGCTGGCCAGTGGTGGTCTCAGCCTCCTCAAGGTGTTGAATTTTCGATCGAGCAAGAGGTTGCTGAAGAAATTGGTTTAAATATTGGAGATACCGTTGGTTTTAGTATCGGAGGCATTCGTTTCGATGCCCGCCTAGCCAATGTTAGATCGGTTGAATGGCAGAGCATGAACCCCAATTTTTATATAGTTTTTTATCCAGGGGCTCTTGATAAATATGCGCCAAACTGGGTAACGGCCGTGCGCAATCACGAAGTTATTCAAACGGGCCAAGCTAAGTTACTTCGCCAAGCCAGTTTTGTTCCAAAGATTGTTCGTCAATATCCAACTGCTGTGATTTTAGAATTAAACGACGTGGTTGCTCGTATTCGAGACATTATTACGCGCGTGACCCAAGGTTTAGAACTTATTTTATTACTGGTTTTGGCGTGTGGCGCGATGGTGTTATTTGCCTCGATTGGAGTTAGTTTCGATGAACGACTGCGCGAGAATGCAATTTTAAGGACGTTGGGTAGTTCCAAGAAAATGGTGTTAGGAGCGCTTGCTGTAGAGTATGCAGCGCTCGGCGCCATTGCCGGGTTGATTGCCGCAATGGGTGCCGAATTGATACTTTATTTTGTGCAATTAGAAGTGTTCTCTCTTGATCCGCAGCTAAATTCCAATTTATGGTTTCTAGGTGTACTAAGCGGCATTGTTGTTATTACCGTACTGGGTTTATGGCGCAGTCGCCAAATTATAAGTGTGCCTCCCCTGCAATCACTTAGATATCTTGATTAGCCTGCTATATCATTTTGCATGAAGGCACGGATTTCATATGCTTGTCCGATTATCGTATTAAGATAGCTAGCATGAATATGGGCCGCGCTTCATTTAAAATTAATGCCTAAGACCTTCGGGCTTTGGACGCTCGTTTTATGTGTGGTCGTCAATTCGGTCATTCTTTATTCTACAAGCCGTGATGTGTTACGAGGCTAAGCCGACATAGCAACACAGCCGGTCATCGCACTTGGTGGGCTTTGGGGCTCAGCGTTTAGTCGAGATTGTGGTCGCTATTTCCTAGTTTGCGTCTGTGGCGAAAATTGAAAGCCTAAGT
>CAYSUU010000008.1:61889-88385 GCA_964434375.1 uncultured Gammaproteobacteria bacterium
TAAGTTACTAAGCCTAAGTTACTATGAGCTAGCATCGATCGAATATATTAGGCGCTGGCGTAACGTAGCTTCGCGTTTACGCAGTTCAAGTTGCTTCTTTTTCAGCGTGACTAGACGTTCTTGTAATGAAAGTAGTTCGTCTTGTAATTTTTGATGATCGACCTGATTATCGGGTGCTGGCGTTTGCGTCGACGGTTGAGCGGCGCTTTCAGTAGCTGCAGGTGTCGTTTTTACAGTTTCTGTGTCGGCCGGTGCTTCATTCGCGAGAGCGGGCTCATTATTTTCGGCTGCGGCTTTTGCAGCCTCGGTTTTAGCCAAAAACTCAGCAGCTCGTTTTCTACCATAGGCGCACGCACGAGATGTCGCTATACCACGATCTGTAATGCAATCGTCTGGGTTATTCATAGCGCACCAAACACGTCTCTCGGCAAAGTAAGTGATAATGGTGGTTCGTTTGTGTCTTATGCAAACAACATTTCGTGTTTCATCAGGGAGTGCAGAAACTGTCTGAGCCTTAGACTCTGCAATCGAGCCTAAACTTAATCCGCACACCAAGACAGCCAGTAAAGCTCTATAAGCCAAGTTTAAATAGTCCTTAGTTAACTTTAAAATATTCATTGTTAATTTAATTCAACTCCAATCGCGTCGAAGATTTTATCAAAAATCAAAACCTTTAGAGACTTGTTTTACAAATATTTATCGTAAATGCCAGAGATCATGATAACCAAGATCATGATAGGCGCAACATAGCGCACCATTAAAAACAGAAATTTCGCTAATCGAGGCGATTGTGAGCCTAACTGAGTAGCTATTATTCGCTTATCCAAGCGCCAGCCAGTAAATAAAACTACCAGCATGGCCGACAGCGGCAGTAAAATCGGAGCAGTAAGGCCGGTATCCAGAAAGTCCATCATCTTAAGACTATAGAGTGAGCCAAGCCCGAATACGGTGACGGCAATGCCGATAATAATTGCTGATCGGGCTTTGCTGATGCCGAATTGTTCAGTCACGTAAGCTGCCGCTGGCTCTAAGAATGCCACTGCGGTAGTTAAGGCGGCAAAAAATGCCATGGAGAAAAAGGCCGCACCAATCCATGCTCCCCCATTGGTGTTAACTAAGGCGGTTGGTAAAGTTTGAAAAAACAATCCCGCGCCTGAACTAAAGTCGAGACCAAAAGTGAATACGATTGGAAAGATAGCGAAACCGGCTACTAAAGCGACGCTGGTGTCGCATATACCAATAATCAATGCTGACTGCTGAATGTTGACGTTCTTGGGTAGGTAGCTACCGTAGGTTGCGATCATCGCCATGCCAATACCCAGTGAGAAAAACGCTTGTCCTAAAGCACTTACCGCAACTTGCCCATTAATTTTTGTGATGTCTGGGCTAAACATAAAGTTAATAGCCTGTTGCGTGCCACCTGATTCCCAGCCGCTCCATACACTTACAATCGCCAATAATAGCAGTAAGAAAAAGAAGATTGGCATGAGTATTTTAGCCGCCATTTCAATGCCTCGGTTTACCCCGCGCGCTACTAACCAAACGGTTACTAAACAAATAAGTAAAAACCAAAGCATTAAGTCACTCGGGCTGGCGATAAGCGCGTCGAACTGAGAGGCGATTTCGGTCGGTGTTTGACCATCGAAAGCGCCGCTTAGAAATTTTGGAATATAGGCTAAAACCCAGGCGGCAACGACTGCGTAGAAACTTAAGATCAAAAAACTGCTAATCACCCCGAGCCATATGCCGGCACTCCAGACACTGCTGACCTTGCTTCGTTTGGCGAGATCCTCGGCGCTTTTGATGGCGCTTGCGGCTTTACCGGCTCTTCCTATTAGTAGTTCCGCCATAATAATCGGGATGCCAATGAAAGCGACGCAAGCTAGGTAAACAACAATAAATGCGGCACCGCCATTTTCCCCGGCTTCGGCCGAAAAACGCCATAAATTACCTAAGCCAACGGAGCTTCCAACGGCGGCGAGAATAAAGCCTGTACGTGAAGACCAGTTGGCGGTACCGTTTGATGCGGATGATTGCATATATGCCTCCGAATGACATTCTTAAGTAATTATCGTTTTTATGTGCGAATACTAACTCAAGCTCGTATTTAAGGTTTAGCATAATTTGCTGGTTTTAGGATAGTTTAGTGGATTAAGGTTTGTATCGACTCAATGCTACAATCAGCGCCGACTTTGTTTTATTTATTGTTAACTAAGGTTTTATCTTGAAGGCCAAATTTCAGTCTTTATCGTCACAACAGCAAGCATTGGTGCTTGGTTTACTAACAGTCTTATGTTGGTCGACCGTAGCCACTGCTTTCAAGTTAAGTCTTCAGTGGTTAACGCCGGTGCAGTTAATTGTTATCGCGTGTTTAATTTCGCTTACGTTTTTATCTTGTGTTCTGCTTTGGCAGGGCAGGTTAAAGGAACTTTTTTGCTTAAGCCGGTCACAGTATTTATGGTCATTCGTTTTCGCTTGTATGAACCCCGCGCTTTACTATTGGCTTTTGTTTTCGGCCTATGATTTGTTGCCAGCCCAAGAAGCACAAGCCATAAATTTTTCATGGGCGATTGTAATGACCATTTTAGCTGTGCCGTTGTTAGGTCATCGTTTAACGTTGGCAGATATTATTGCCGGCCTTGTTTGTTATTTAGGGGTGCTGATAATTGCCACTAAAGGCAGTCCTTTTGCTCTTGAGTTTGAAAATCCTCGCGGATTTTTGTTCGCCATTTTAAGTACGGTTATTTGGTCCTTATATTGGATATTTAACCGACGTGACACGCGCGAGCCGGTACTTGGTTTAACCCTTAATTTTGCTTTTGCTTTACCGATTGTTAGCTTATTTGCTTGGCGATCGGGTGATCTGTTAATGCTGCTAAAGGCATCCACTAATGCATGGTATGGTGCAATTTATGTGGGTATTTTTGAAATGGGCTTGGCCTTTGTTTTATGGCTTTTAGCAATGAAACGTGCGACCAATACGTCGCAATTAGCAAATCTAATTTTTATAGCGCCGTTCTTATCCTTAGTTTTTATCGCTTTATTTTTGTCCGAAAAAATTCTAACGAGTACGCTGTTTGGTTTGATTTTGATTATCGGTGGATTGCTGATACAACAGAAATTTAAGCAAGAATAAGGTTGGGTATGAAAAAAGACACTCGATTAGTGAGCGCCGGGCGGTCACACAAGTACACCGATAAGCGGGTTAATCCGCCAGTAGCGCGTGCCTCAACGATTGTGTTTGATTCGCTTGCCGATAAAAGTCATAGTGAAAAGCATAAATATAACAATGTAGAGAATTACGGCCGTACCGGCACCGACACCACTTTTGCGTTTAAAGAAGCATTGTGTGAGCTCGAAGGTGCGGCAGACTGTTATGTTTTCCCTTGCGGTACAGCGGCTATAACCTCTAGCCTTTTAGGCTTTTTGAACAATGGTGATCATTTGCTGATGGTGGACTCGGTGTACCAACCGACACGCTGGTTTTGTGATGAAACTTTGGTGCGTTTAGGTGTTGAAGTTGAATATTATGATCCAATGATCGGTGCGGGAATTGCTGATTTGTTACGCAGCAACACCGCTGTGATTTTTATGGAGTCGCCCGGTAGTTTGACTATGGAGGTGCAAGACATCCCGGCTATTGTATCGACCGCTCGGCAAAACAGTATTGTTACTATGATTGATAATACCTATGCCTCGCCACTTAATTTAAAGCCATTAGATCTGGGAGTGGATATTTCCATACATTCCGCCACCAAGTATTTGAACGGTCACTCCGACATTATGCTTGGCGTAGCCAGTGCCAACGAAAACACGGCAGCGCAGTTAATTAGGCGCAGTCATAATTTAGGTCAATGCGCTTCGCCTGATGATATTTATACAACACTTAGAGGCATACGCACTCTATCGGTTCGAATGCGCCAACAGTCAACTAGTGCTTTGCAAATCGCGCAATGGATTACTGACCATTCTATGGTCGATCAAGTGCGACACCCTGCATTGCAAAGCTGCCCAGGACATGAATATTATGCGCGCGATTACAAAGGTCATAATGGTCTGTTTTCTTTTATTTTAAAGGCTGGTAAAGGTGATGCTTTGGCTGCAATGGTCGATCATATGACGCTTTTCAAAATAGGCTATTCTTGGGGTGGCTACGAAAGTTTGATACTGCCAACTACTGACTTTACGCGGCTACGCACGGCCACTCAGTGGCAGGCACAAGGGCCTCTTGTGCGTCTAAGTATTGGGCTCGAAGATGTTCAAGATTTAATCGACGATCTTAATGCAGGTCTAATACGTTATGAGCAAGCTCTATGATTGATGGATGGTTAACCTTGCTACCACCTTTGGTGGCGATTGCCTTTGTTTTTTGGCGCAAAGAAGTTGTTACAGCGCTAATATTAGGGCTTGTCACATCGGAATGGTTATTGGCGATTAAGCTAGGACATTATTCGCCGTTCAATGGTTTTGTGGCCGCTATCGAGCGTCAAATAAGTGTTCTAAATGACTCGGGAAATGCGCGCCTCGTTGTGTTTAGTTTGTTGATCGGTGCCGTACTCGCTTTCATGCAGTATTCAGGTGGTGTTGCCGCGCTTGTTCAAAGATTGGTTGATAGTGGTTTTGCCAATAGCGCGCGTCGCACAGGGTTACTTAGCTTTTTTACCGGCGTTATTGTTTTTATAGAATCAAATTTGAGCGTGCTAAGCGCAGGGATACTATCGCGTGGTTTGTTTGACCGCTTTAATATGAGCCGTGCACGATTGGCTTATATTATTGATAGTACCTCGGCGCCCATATGCATTTTGATACTGCTCAATGGTTGGGGCGCATTTATTTTAGGCATTATTTCGGAATTCTCAGGAGAACAATCGCCAGTTAGTATTTTGATTGCGACCATTCCATTAAATATTTATGCTTTGTCTACGCTCGCTGTTGTTTTCTATACGGTTTGGACGGGTCGAGTTCATGGAACACTAAAGTTGCACGAACAAGCACAGTTGGTGTTACAAAAACACGAAAGTGAGCAAGCTTCAAACATAGCGCAGTCAATTCAAAGCGGCCGGGCCCGCGACATGCTCATTCCATTAATGGTTCTGGTGGTTGGAATGTTGCTGTTTATGTGGTGGACCGGTAACGGCAATATCATGGCAGGTTCAGGATCCAAATCTGTGTTGTACGCCACGATTCTTGCGATTGTCGTTGGGTTTTTATTGCTAATACAGCAAGAGCGTTTTGCTTATAGACAAGTAGTAGATATGGGTTTCAAAGGTATTTCCGATGTTTTGCCTTTGGTGGCTATTTTATTTCTCTCGATTGGTTTGGGTGCCAGCGTTAGAGAACTGGGGACAGGTGTTTTTATTGCCAGTTTGGTCGCCGATTATCTGCCCCTATTTATGGTTCCCGCAGTGGTGTTTCTTGCTGGTGCATTTGCCTCATTTTCAACAGGCACGTCATGGGGTACGTTTGCCTTACTCGTGCCGATTGCTATGCCAATTTCAATTGAGTTGGGCTTGCCACCATCGCTTATTCTTGCGGCTGTTCTTGGTGGCGGGATATTTGGTGACCATAGTTCTCCTTTATCAGACACCACGGCCGTTTCGTCTTTAGCTGCAGGCAGTGATTTATTAGACCACGTAAGAACTCAGCTTCCTTATGCTCTTGCTTGCGGAGCGTTTAGTTTTGTTGTTTATTTAATTCTTGGTTGGTGGATGATTTAGTGTTTTATTTTAGTCAGTCTCTATTTCTTATGAGATGATCCACTAGAGAGTAAACAATATCATTTAGGCCAAGAACTCAGTATTTTTATGTTTTTCACGGAAGTTAAATCGCTAGTGCGGCTCGCTACACCTGTGTCTCTCGCTCTTCTGTGCTTAGTTGGTATGTCGGCAACAGATGTTCTGATTGCAGGTCATGCGGGCACTGAAGAACTAGCGGGGATGAATCTAGGTTCTAATACATGGAATATGTTGGTCATGTTCTTTATGGGGATTGGTTTTGCTACTCAACCATTGATTGCTAAGCATTTTGGAGCGAAGGATACGCAGGCTTTGAAGAATCAAGTTCATCAAAGTGCATGGATGTGTTTTGTCTTAGGTCTAGTCGCAATGTTATGCGTTTGGCTTGCAGCGTGGATCTTGGGATTCGCTAAATTTGAGCTGACGCTAAAGAATATTGCCATTAACTACTTATTGGTAATTAGCTTTTGCGCCATTCCGATGGTGATGATTCCGGCCTTCCGAGGGACGCTAGAAGGAATGAGCCTCACGCGCGAAGTGTTCATGATTAATTTCACTATGTTTTTACTTAATATTCCGCTGGACTATATTTTCGTAGAAGGCTTGTTTGGTATGCCCAAACTCGGCGGTGTTGGGTGTGCGCTCGCTACTGTATTTTTGATGTGGTTTGCTTTATTAGCTTTTGTACTTGTTGTGCGAGGCCATTCGAAAACGCGCGACAAGCAGTTGTTGAATGATTTTAATGGCCCCGATTTGAGTGTGATTGCTAGAACATTTCGCTTGGGTTTGCCGATTGGTATATCTATTGTTATTGAATTAAGTATGTTTGCTGGCGCTGGTGTTTTGATCGCCTTTTTTGGTGTAGTCCAAGTCGGTGCACATGCCGTAGCTATCATCGTAGCGTCTATGAGTTTTATGCTTTACATGGGGCTGGCGCAGGGGGTCACGATTCGAGCCTCACAATTCCTTGGCGCGGGTCAAGCAGATTCGGCTTGGTATACGATTAAAGTAGGCACCAGTTTTAATATAATGATCGCCTGCGTTTTATGTTTGCTGTTCGTGTTCTTTAAAGAGCCTATAGTGAGCCTATTTAGCGATGACCCTGAAGTTATTGCCTTGGCCGTGAGCTTGATGTACTTTGGTGCAGCTTTTCAATTGGTTGACTGTTTGCAAATAGCGGTAATATGCGCGCTACGGGCTTATCACGACACCGCAAGTCCACCTAAATATCAGTTTGTTGCCTTTTTGTTATTTGGCATGCCACTAGGGGTCGGTTTATCATTTTATAATTGGTGGCCGGGACTAGATGGGGCAAAGGGTATGTGGACAGCGATGCTTTTGAGTTTAACTTTGGTCAGTTTGTTCTTGAGTTGGCGCTTGTGGCGTTATAAAAAAACGATTAATTCTGAGAGTTTTGTTCTAAGCAGGTAAATTATGGGTATTGTTGTTTGTATCACACTGTTATTAACCTTGGCGGTATTGCGCCCAAGTCCTTGGAGTGGAGCTCTGACGGATCAATCACCTATTGGCTTTTATGTCGTGGTGACCATCGCTAGTGGTATGTTTGGTGCTTGGAACGCGTTTTACGGTTTAACGCATCTTTTTAGTTTTTGGGGTGTTGCTGGATTAGTGTCTGGGCTAGCCATGCTTTGTGCAAGTTTGGTGCTTGTTATAGAACGTAGCAAGGGTGTCTCGATTGATCATTTTGCGCGTACTGCACTAGTTGTCGTTTTAGCTATTGCGTTTTTTCTTTATGTTATTACCTTGGTGCAGATTAATCTCGGATTGGCCTATTTAGGTCAGTCTTAGTAAAAGTAAGTAAAGCCCAGATTGTCTCTGCACGTGACTTAAAAAAGGCCAGATAATTAAAATTATCCAGCCTTTTTGAGACACTTTAAATGCTAACTAAGTCATTATATTAGTTACAACTTAAGTGTTTTTCTTACTTGCCACCCAAGCATCGACTTTTGCCTCTACCACATTCAGTGGCAGCGGACCGTATTTCAAAACTTCATCGTGATACTCGCGAATGTCAAATTTATCACCTAGAGCTTCTTTAGCGTTTTTGCGCAGCTCCTGAATTTTTAACATGCCGATTTTGTAAGCGGTTGCTTGCGATGGGATGACAATGTGTCGTTCGACCATTTTAACTGCATCGAGTTCCGCATTTGGTGTGTTATTGACGTAGTAATCAATGCCTTGTTGGCGTGTCCACTTTTTAGAATGAATGCCTGTGTCGACTACTAGTCTGCAAGCACGCCATAGCTCCATTGCTAAACGACCAAAATCTGAATACGGGTCTGAATAAAAACCAAATTCTTTAGGTAGGTACTCCGAATATAATCCCCAGCCTTCAATATAGGCGGTATAGCCACCAAAACGTCTAAATTTCGGTATGTCTTGTAACTCTTGTTGAATTGCAAGTTGCATATGATGCCCTGGAATGCCTTCATGATAGGCCAGCGCCTCCATTTGGTAAGTAGGCATAGACTTCATGTCATAAAGGTTTGCGTAGTACAAACCTGGTCGCGTGCCGTCTTCACTTGGGCGTTGGTAAAAAGCTTTGCCCGCGGATTGTTCACGAAAAGGCTCAACCGCTTTAACATTAATATCGGCTTTAGGCTTGGTGATGAACATCGCATCGATCTTGCCTTTCATGGTGTCGATCAGCGCTGTTGCTTCGCTAAGATATTGCGCGCGCCCGCTATCGTCGCTGGCGTAATAAAACTGATCGTCATCGCGCATAAACTGCATAAATGCTTTTAGATCCCCATCAAAGCCAACCTTGTCTTTAATAGCGCGCATTTCATTATGAATACGATCAACTTCGGCTAAGCCGATTTCATGTATCTCTTCCGAGGTTTTATCAGTTGTGGTCGTGCGTTTTAAGGCAACGTTAAAATACTCTGCGCCATCTTTCCATTTCCAAACACCATCATCAGTATTTGCTTTGCTTTCCAACTCAGTTAAGTGAGCAATTAGTTTTTTATAAGCGGGTTCTACTGAGTTCTTCAAGGCATCACTTGCAGCTTGTATTAGCGCTTGTTGCGCGTCGGCATCCAAGGAATCATCTTTTGCCGCTAGGGCTTCGATTTTGCCAGTGAAGTCGGCCAAGAGTGCGCTTGGCTTGCCATCATCAAATGGAGCTCCACTAATGATGTTTTTGCTGTCTCTTAAGACATGAGGAAATACGAACTTAGGAGGAATGATGTTGGCTTTTGTTCGAGCTTCAATGCCTTCAATGAGTTGATCAAAGTAGCTGTCGACTTTGCTCAACCTAGTAATGTAATTCTTCGCATCTTGCAGGTCCTTAATGCGATGTTGATTAATCAAGAGAGAGACAATGCCAGTATGCCGGCCAAACATTTGGTTTACTGGGTAGTTATATAAACGCCAGCGGGCATCTTCAATGTCTTCTTCTAAGCCCTGTTTGAATAAATCGTAACTTAGTTGGGTCGCAGGATCGAGCAAGTCTCGATTGATGTTACTGAGTTCGGACAAACGTTTTTTATTAAGTTCCAAAGTTTCATCACTGAATGCCTTACTTAAATCATTCCATTCGTCCGCGCGTTCTTTACGGCCTAAGGACGTTAGACTTTCTGGTCTACGAGCAACAGATTCTTCAAAAACTCGTTCGAAGAAAGAGTTGGCTTTCGCTGACTCTGATCCAACCGTGCTACTTTGTGTGGCAGTTGGTGCACTCGCTTTATTAGTCACTTCGGTACTGCTTTGATTTTCGGGTTGACACGCTGACATACCAATCGCTATAAGGCTCGCGGCGGCGACCGGTAATAATTTAGCTTTAATATAAGGGGCGTTCATGATGGACTCCAAGATCTTTTTGGTGGTTATTTTTTATCGATATATTGTAACAAAATCGTGTTAATAAGCGGTCTTTAAACAACAATATTACATCTTAATAATAATACCCTCGTTCGCCTTGTTTCTACCGGCGCACACGTCTTCATATACCAGCTTAAGGCCTTCCAAGCCATTCAGCTCTTTGATTTTTAGCCATTCTCCGGTTTTTCTAATGCTGTGTCTTACATAGGCAAGTGAGCGTTCTTCCCATTGCTGGTGACCTAGTTTCTTTATTCGCTGTTGAATATGAGAAGGGGCAAAAAATTGTTCACTTCGTTCTTCCATTAAACCTTCATTTGTTCTGGCTTGCTGCCAGTGAGTGAGTCCGACATTGTATGTGAAGCGCATGTTATCTCCTAAGTGTTCATGCAATTGACGCATTAGTTGAGTATTACCCGACATATCGATAATGATAGTAGGGCGGCTATCATCGACTGATTCAAGTTCATTGTATGTATACACTTTTTGATAGGCATCCATCGATCGGACTAAATCAAAGTTGTTCTGACTGGTGAGTCCGATGGTTTGCGGTGCGTCTTTAGTGGCACTCAATCCATAGGCTAAGCCACTACTGGTTTTGGACGATGCAGATAAAATCAAAACCTGTTCAGCACCATACCAGTCATTACTTTGTAACTTGTCTTGCAAACAAAAAGCGGTGAGATGCAAAACGTGAAGCAAAATACGTTGGTTATCATGGTCGCGAGAATAGTTAGCCTCGGCGAGTACTCGTCGGTATAAGTTATACGTTATAGGTAATTGCGTTCGATGATCGCTGTTTTCGATAAAAGCAGTTGGCGACACCTTTGAAGGTCGCATAATTAATTCTTGTGAGGGCAGAAAATAGCCGAACAAGCGCTCGCCCTCGGGTAGCTCATTGCATTTGGATTCGACAATGTCAGCAAAGCCCCATACAGGAATAATGCCCCATTGCTCAGTTTGCTCGTCACCGTTTTGAGCATTTTTGTCGCTCGTCGCACAGAAGAACTTCCAATAAGATATTAGTTCACCTGCCACAGCGTAGGTGATGTTGTTGGCGGTAAATGCAAAGCGATCAATGCGCGCCCGAACTTCGCCATCGGCTAGGCTCTTGGCTTCTATATCGACAAGTCGATGTTTATAGAAATCACTTTTATGAGTTTGAAATTCTTGCATATTGTTTTCTTAATTAAGTATTTTTGGCTTACTCATAATTTCCTCAACGAGTTTGGGCATATTCTCTAGCACGCTGGGTATCGCAGCTTTTATTCGTTTAAATGTTTCCAGTTCCTCAGCAGTGCTGTTTTCATTTGGTGTTAGCAATTTGGTAAAACCGTCTAGGCGGTTATCCATCATCCATTGGCGCAGACCATCTTCTTTCGACCAACGTTGCTGGTTGCGCATTTGTGCGGCCATACCTAGCAGCCAGTCGTAGTCATGATTTGGTAGAGGTACGACTTGGCAAATATCATTTTTTTCTATTTGATCATGATAGTTCGCTTCAATGTGAGCAATGAATGAAGCACTAAATATTGGTTGAAAAGAACGCACTGTTTGAATAGTGATTTTAGTTTTTTCAAATATTGGAAAGGTTTTAGTCGCTGCGATAGCGCAGGCAGAACAATCAATATAAACCGTATTTTCTGGCATCACGAGGTGCTCTTGATTGAAGTCTATTCCTTGTTTGCTTAGTTTTTTAACACGACCTTTTCGAATCACGTTTTGAATACGGCGTAGTTGTTTTAGCTCATCGCGGCTTACCGTGGCTCCGTGGAACATAGTGGGTCTTACGTTTTGGTCGAGACGCATGAGCACGCCAGATTTTTCAAGGCGTTTAAATAGATCAAGCATATTTTCTGCTTGGCCAATGGCTTCTAATTGGCTTGCTTGTGCGCCAACACTCTGATTGAAAAAGGCACGACTTTGTTGAGTGTTTACACGATCTATCCACCAGGCATCGCGCGGCATAATCCAATAGATTAAATCCGGGTTTACTTGGTGTTCAAGTAACCATAAGCAAGCGTCGATTCCGGTCTTGCCCCCTCCAACAATAACGTAGGCGTCACGAGCTGAGGTAAGGCCTGGTAAGTTATTTAATGGTAGAAATTCTACGTTCTCGCCAATCTCGAAATTTGGTGTATGGGTTGCCGGCACTGAAGTCTTGAAATAAGTGCAATCAACTATTTTGTTTTTAACATTGACGTTGAATGTTTGCTTACTAGTGATAGAGCTAAAACTGCTATTGCCTTGGTACTTGCACATGGGGAAATATTGAACACGCCCGCTGGTTAAAAACTGATGACGCATCACCCGATCATAATAGGCGAGCACCTCAGGCCCTGATGCAAGTTCATGTAAACCCTTATTAAGGCCGAATTCATCTAAACGACCAGAGCTTAACTCAGTCGAACTTACACCGTAGAATGCACTCGGTTGGTGAAGTGTGACGAACGAGTAGGCATCATTCCAATGCCCGCCAGGTTTATGGTGTTGGTCAACTATAATGATTGACGCATCGGTCTCGTTTAGGATTGTGTCAGTGAAGGCCATTCCAACGGCACCGCTACCGATGATTAAATAGTCGGTTTCTAAATTTCTAGTGTCCACCTTTCGTACCTAAGGAAATGCGAGTTCGAATCAAGCTTACTCTTAAACGACAAGGCGTACTACTAGCGTGCTTAATTTTCACATTCGTCAACGTTCAGTGAGCAAATTTAAAACTTAGGCGCACCGTGTCTTTTAGGAATCAAACCCTTTCTCTAGTTCTTGCATCTCTTGCTCATCAAAACCTGCTTTGAGGCGCGCCACTAAGTTAAATGGTCCACGTAATTCGCCATACAAATGGGTATCCACCATTGATCGAAAAGTGCTTCTGGGTTCCAAATTTTGTAATTTACACTGATACTTAAACCAGTAAGAGCCGATTGCTACGTGCTCTATTTCGTCTCGATAGATTATCTCTAGAATGTGAACGGCGTTAAGGTCATTGACGCGCTTAAGCTTTTCTATCATGCCTGGCGTAACATCTAAACCGCGCGCTTCCAATACTCTTGGTACTAGCGCCATTCGGGCGGTGAGGTTATCTTGAGTCCGAACGGCCATGTCCCACAGGCCGTTATGTGCAGGATAGTGACCGTAATCACAATCATTTTTTTTTAAATACGCTTGGATTAATTCAAAGTGCCGTGCTTCATCATCGGCAACGCGTATCCAATCAAGATAGTATTGTGTTTCTTGACCACGAAACCGATAGGCCGCATCAAGTGCTAAATTGATTGCGTTGTATTCTATGTGTGCCACCGCGTGCAATAAAATATTACGTCCTTCTTGCTGTTGAATGCCGCGTCGTTTTAGTTGTTTCGGTGGCACTAACGTTAGGCTTTTTGGGTATCCGGGTAGTGAAATCTCTTTAGCTGTCGACTTACTTTTAAATGAGTAAGTTTTGATGTTTTTGTGCAAATCATGCACAGCCCTACATTTCTTCTCGGCATCCGCGACTAGAATGATGTTATGAATTTCTTCGAATAAATCTAGTGCGGCCATTTTGCTGCACTGCATCTTGGCAGTTGATTAATGTCCTTATAGCCACGCACGTCTTGATAGCCATTGTCAGACATTATTTGTGTGACTAATTGTTGTTGATCAAAGCCGTGTTCAAGAATAATGTGGCCGCCTTTTAATAGATAGTTATGCGCGTTCTCGACGATGCGGCGTATGTCTCCCAGCCCTTTTTCATCACTCACTAAGGCAATATTAGGTTCGAAGCGAAGCTTGTCAAGATGACTATCATTGGCTTGTACATAGGGTGGGTTGGTGGCGATAAGGTCAAATTTTTTCTTGTTATCTAAGGCTAAAAACCAATCGCTATGAACAAAGCGCACATTGGCAATTTTATTTAAGCGGGCGTTTTCGCGCGCGATGTTGAGCGCTTTTTCAGATTTATCCGTCGCTAAAACTGTGCATTTTGGGCGTTCTTTAGCGATTGACAATGCAATGGCACCACTGCCGGTACCCAAGTCTAAAATGTTGTGAGTTTCGTTAATTGGAATCTGTTCTAAGGCTTTTTCAACCAATGTTTCGGTGTCAGGCCTTGGAATTAGAACGTTTTCATCGACCTTTAGGTGAAGCGTCCAGAATTCTCGATATCCGAGAATATAGGCTATTGGCTTACCCTCAAATCGTTGTTTTAAGAGATCAAAAAAATGTTTGATGTGCTCGGGTGATGCTGCATTTTCACTGTGAGCGATTAGCCATGCAAGCGGTTGGCCGAGCACGTGTTGTATTAGTAATTCCGCGTCTATACGCGGCGTGTCACTTTTCTCATAAAGAGCCTTAGTGGCATCGTTTATTAAGTCTTGATAACGTTGCATTAAGTGTCGTCACTAAGTTCCGCGAGCAAGTTTGCTTGGTGCTCAGTGGTGAGCGGAGAAATTATTTGACCAAGATCACCACCGACAACTACATTAAGTTTGTATAGTGTTAGGTTAATTCGGTGATCGGTAACTCGACCTTGTGGGTAGTTATAGGTCCGAATGCGTTCTGATCGATCGCCACTGCCGATTAAACTTTTACGCGTTTGTGCCTGTTCGGCGGCAATTGCTTGGCGTTCAGCGTCGAGAATTCGCGCTTTTAACATGGACATAGCTCGGGCTTTATTTTTGTGTTGCGAGCGCTCATCTTGGCATTCGACGACTGTGCCTGTGGGTAAATGAGTGAGACGAACAGCAGAATCTGTTTTGTTAACATGCTGCCCCCCTGAGCCGGACGCACGATAAGTATCAATGCGCAGGTCGGCTGAGTTAATTTCCATGTCATCGTCGACATCATCGACTTCAGGAAGAATGGCGACCGTACAGGCGGAAGTATGAACTCGACCTTGAGTTTCAGTTTCCGGTACACGCTGAACTCGGTGCGCGCCGGACTCAAATTTAAGTTGTGAATAGGCTCCGTGACCTTCAATACGAGAAATAATCTCTTTATAGCCGCCGTGTTCGCCTTCGTTTTTACTGAGCACTTCTACGCGCCATTTTTGGCTTTCAGCATAGTTTGAATACATCTTGAATAAATCGCCCGAGAAGATAGCGGCTTCATCGCCGCCGGTTCCGGCTCTGATCTCGAGGAATATATTGTTGTCGTCGTTAGGGTCTTTGGGAAGTAGTAGTTTTTGTAGATCAAGCAATAAACTTTCTTGACGTTGTTTGATGGTGGAGAGTTCGTCATGTCCCATTTTACGCATTTCCTTGTCATCTTCTTCGATCATCATTTGTGCAGCTTGAGCATCTTCCTCAAGTTCTCGATATTCTGCGAAGTTCTCGATCACCGGACCAATCTCGGCCAACTCAATGTTGAGTTTACGAAAGCGGTTTTGGTCTGACATAGTCTCAGGTTGCGACAATAGACCGTTTAGTTCCTCTTGACGATCAACTAGGTTTTCAAGCTTTAGGCGAATGGAATCTTTCACGGGTATCTTCTCTTAATCTAGGTCGTTTAAGCCGAACAGTGCTTTCGCGGCATTTAACAATGCATCGTCATTTTTCTGACGCAAGGTTTCAGTAGGTTGGTGCATAAATTTTTGACTAACGGCATGTGCGAACAGTTCTAATACAACGGCAGGGTCATCGCCCGCCATTAAACGTCGGCGAGCATGAGCTAGCTCGGTATCGGTAATCGCGCTGGTATGATTTCGCAGTTGGCGAATAGTAGGCAGTGATTGCAGATTTGTAAACCAATCCATAAACACAGAAGCTTGAGAGTCGACGATCTTTTCAGCGTCTTTGACCGCTTCTTGGCGTCCGGCTAAGTTTTCGTCGACCACTTGTTGTAAATCATCGACGGTGTATAAATAAACCTGCCTTAGATCTCCGACTTGCGACTCAACGTCACGCGGAATCGCAAGGTCGACCACTAACATGGGCTTATTTTTACGCTGTCTTAGTGCACTTTCAAATGTACCTTTGCCTAGAATAGGTAAGGTACTTGCGGTAGAGCTGAAAACCATATCAGCTTCGCTTAAGCGCGTTGGTAATTCGTGTAGAGATATCGCCTCTACGCCGAATTCTTTTTGCAAGCGTTCAGCGCGTTCAAGAGTTCGGTTTGCAACGATTATCTTGCGTATGCCTTTTGCATAAAGGTGTCGTGTGGTTAGTTCAATAGTCTCGCCAGCACCTACAAGCATCACGGTTTGTTGTGCGATATCGGCAAAAATTTGCTTAGCTAAACTCACGCTAGCGTACGCCACTGATACTGCGTTACTGCCAATTTGTGTGGTACTGCGAATTTCTTTAGCCACTGAGAAAGTGTGTTGAAATAAGCGATTTAATATCTTTCCGGTATTGCCGTGTTTATGGGCTTTAGCAAACGCCGTTTTCATTTGCCCAAGGATCTGCGGCTCACCTAAGACCATTGAGTCTAAGCCTGAAGCGACTCTGAACGCATGTTTTACCGCATCCTGACCTGGGTGTGCATACAAGAAGGGTTTTACTTGAGCTTTATCTAATTGATGAAAGTTGCACAGCCAATCACTCACGGGCGATATATCTTGATCCTGCAACTGGCAATATACTTCTGTGCGGTTGCAGGTAGATAGAATTGTTGCTTCTTCTATCTTAGGTTGATTACGGATATCGGCAAGCGCTTCTTCTAGGTGACTTTCAGTCACAGCGGCACGTTCCCGTATTTCTACAGGAGCCGTGGTGTGGTTGAGTCCAATGGATAAAACGTGCATGACTTGGTTAATAAAAAGAGTGGCCTAACTCTACGCTTAGGATGCTATTTTACTCGATCCAGTAAATTTATTTTTCGTTAAAAAGAGATTGGTCTTCGCTATCACCAGACTCGTTTTTGATAACCTCGGGTATGTCTTTATACCAAAGTGCCGCGCAAGCGAAAGCGATAACTAGCGAACACAGGGCAATTCCGATCTGATCATTACTCAACCAGTTGATAACTAATAAGCTAATTTGAATTATACCAATAACGATAATTCCAAAAGTAACAAGCTTCCATGCAACGATTGAAAGCTGGCGTCCTTGTTGGTCTAAACACATCCCTAGGGCGAGGTGACAAATTAGCGCCCATGCTAAAAGTCCGATCATGATCCAGATATTTGTGCTTACGCCGTATTCGATAAAATAACAAGTGCTCACAAAAATAATGATGGCTTGCGGAAGTTTAGATTCTAAAATTAGACTAAAAATGGTTGTTTTTTCGCGCTCTTCTAAGGTTAATTGATTGGCGCAGTTCATCATAAAACTAAAGCCTGCGAAGCATAGAGCGGTTAATAAGATGGTGTGCAGAATTGATCCGGATTCAGCTTCAGAGCCGAGCAGAACCATACTACTGCTGATGGCTAAGTTAAGATGTTCTAGGATGTTAAGGCTTTCGTCCCAATTTATATAATGACTTTTCCATGCTCCGATACCTAAGGCTGATGCCAAGCTAAGTAGTAAACAAAGCATAAAAAGAAAATAGATCAAGCCGCCCGATTGCAAGCGAGTAAATTGAGCTGCTCCGCGCGATTCGTTACTGTCATCTTCGTTTAGCAATCTAATGATTAGACTGGAGAAACCGCTAAAAATAAATAGACATATTCCTGCAAAAAATGGCAATGCATTTTCGCCCGTATGTTCGCTGTTAAGTGGTGCATCCAAGCTATGCTGACCGAGTATTAAGAACAATTGCATGCCAATGACCAATAATATAATGATGCCGCCTGCGAAGCTTGAAAGGTCACGTTTAAAGCCAGCGTTTTTTTCCATTTGGAATACCGCAACTACCAATACTAAGGCGATTACGGTTGGGTTGTGGAAGTTCAACCACGGCAACCACGAGCCAGCTGGTGCCCAATCGCCATAAATGGAGAAGCCTAGCTGGTCGCTGAAAGCGACCCCTAGCGCAAGCAAGGCTAAGCTCGCCACTATGCGCAGACCTAATGGCATTGCGCTGCTTGGGTGGCGCAGTAGCGCTCGTGCCGGAAATAAAAATAATAATGCAAACAAAAGGCCGGATTGTCGGTCTATAAGAGTGGCTAGTAAGGCAGTGACTACCGCCATTGATAGTAAGAAAAAGGTTTGAATCAGGCCTTGCTCCAAATTGCCGAGCTGGTTGTGTTCGCTACGTAAAAGGTAATCGGCAACACCTTGTTTGTTATTGCGCATGCTAAAGTGTAGATGTGCGAGCGATTCTATAATAAGGTGGAAGATTACCAGCCACATTAAGGCGGGTCCCCAGCCCCAGAAAAGCAATAGACTGGTGGCTGGCAGGCTTAGAAAGAAAGCCGAGCTGCCGAGATTACTCAGCATTTGCAAGTGCGTTAGACTTCGTAATGTTTGTTTTAATGGTTTTGGCTTAAATTCTTGACGGTACACGAGTCGAACTAAGCTTAAATAGCCGAAAACGATAAGTGCGAGGGCAAAAAGAAAGACAGTTAGGCTATTATCAAAAGTCATTGTAATGCGATGGTTGCCTGTGCAAATTAATGACACTCGTTTAGTTATACTTAGCTGAGTGTCTTACTCAATAGACAAAGTATATAATCAAATCGATGTATTTAGCTTATCAAACGTATTTTATCTGTCGCAACCTACTTAAATCGGGATTGCTTACGCTACTGAGTGTCTTCTTTGCTCTATTTTTAGGTGCTTGCGCGACTGTGCCTAAGCCAGATTCAGCGCAATCTGAGGTAGGTGTAGTCGATTCGGTTATCGAGCCTAATCAAGATCAGCTCATCGATCTTACTGAAGAATCTCTGAATGACTTGCCTTTGCAAGAGCTCGATGCGCAATTATTAGAGCAATTATTATTGATGAATCTAGCCTCGCTTGACCAAAATTGGGATCAAGCCGGGCAGAACGGATTCCTTGCTGCGCAAACAAGTGAAGATTTTAGGCTTGCTAGATTAACCACCATGATGTTTCTGCAGGCTCGTAATTACGATATGGCGGCCAAGGGAGCTGAGCTTTGGACTCGTTTGCAGGAAGGCGATGAAACCGCTCAAGATATGCAGATACTCGCGCTGGTAGGGTCTAATGACACTGATAGCGCCATACAGGTGATACGAAAGCAAGGCGAGGATAGAGAAGTTGATGCGCATATACGTCAAATTGCTGGCTTGCTGATTCGGCAAACCAGTGCAGAACCTGCTATAGAAGTGGTGACCCAGCTTACCCAAGATCACCCAGAGTCCGCGCAAGTATTTACTAGTTCAGCGTTTGTGGCCGAACACTTCCGTAAATTTGATTTGGCAACACAGTGGGTCGACAAAGCCATTGCATTGCGCGGTGATTGGGACCTGGCAGCACAAATGAAGTCTCGCCTATTGCAGAATCAGGGCAAACTCGAAGAGCGCGCTGTTTTTATAGAGCAATTCGTAAAAGACAATCCTAAGTCGCAAGGTATGCGTATTAGTTATGCAGCAGAGTTAGCTCGCAGTGAAGATTACGCCGCCGCTTTTGAGGTAATGCAAGGCGTGATAGACGATGATCCGCAAAATGTAGATGCTCTTGAATATGCCGGTGCTCTAGCCGAGGAGCTCGAAGACCGAGCCCAAGCCAGAAAGCTATTTCAGCAAGCACTAAACCAAGAACCGGGCAATGATCAAATACGCTGGTCATTAGCGCGCTTAGCCTTATTGGATGAAAACCTTGTCGCGGCCGAACGCTTGTTTAATGACATTAGTAGTGATGAGTTGTTTATTCGGGCGCAAATACAGGTTGCCAATATCCGCAAGGATACACAAGGCACGCGAATAGCGGTCAATACACTGCGAGCACTTCGCCCACGTACCCAGCAAGAATACATACAAATAGCCTTAACACGGCACTTTTTCCTGACCGATGCGTTTGAATATAAAGAAGCATTGTCGGCGCTGAATGAGACCATGGTTTATTTGCCAGATGATTTGCAGCTTTTATATGCCCGTGCTTTAGTGGCTGCCGAGTTGGATGAAATAGAGCTCGCTGAGCGAGATTTGCGTATCGTTATTTCTCGTGATCCTCAAAATGCCAATGCCTTGAATGCCTTAGGCTACACGCTTGCTGATAAGACTGATCGTCTTGAAGAGGCTAAAGAGTTGGTTGAAGCAGCATTAGCTATATTGCCGAATGAAGCACATATCTTGGATAGTATGGGATGGATATTGTATCGACTTGAGGATTACCCGAAAGCGATAGAGTTTCTTGAAAGAGCATTAAGTTCTGATAATAACCCCGAGATTATCGCTCACTTAGGTGAGGTTTTGTGGGAGTCTGGCGACCAAGAAGGCGCACGCGAGGTTTGGTTGCGAGGTTACCAAGAAGACACGATGCACCCCGCGCTGAAAAAAACGCTTGAAAGATATGGCGTGGATTTCAGCACCAGGCCAGAAGCTTAAATGCAATGAGCAAGCTGTGTTCTAAATGCGTTACACTCGCATTGGTGTTATTACTGAGTGCCTGTGCTACGCGTGTGCCTAGCACCGTCCCTAGTGATCAACCATGGCGCACCGACGCGTCAATTTTTAGTAAACAGACGGCATATTATCAAGGACTTAGTAATTGGCATTACCGCGCAAAAGTAGGTATTACAACCCCGCAAGGTCGCGAGCAGGCATCAATGGATTGGAGTTTCGCCGATCAAGCCAATTCAATTCGTTTGTACGGCCCGCTTGGCCTGGGCGCGGTGCTCATACAGTTTGATGATTTTGGTGTCGTTTTGTCCGACAATAAGGGCGTACGCCATCGTGGTCAAAACGTGCAAGAATTGCTTGACCGAATCATTGGCTGGCCGATTCCGGTTGAGTCTTTGGTTAACTGGTTATTTTTAGTGCCACATGAAAATAGCCCTTTCCGCTATCGTCTAGACCCCTCTGGGCGACTGCAGACTTTAGAGCAGCAAGGCTGGCGTATTGAATACTCTATGTATAAAGAGTTTAACCAACAGTTTATGCCAAGAAAAATCACTGCAGTACGTTTGCACAAAGATTCTGCCGACAAGGCGGTTAAAGTGCGCTTAATTAGTAAAGATTGGCAATGGTAGTCAGTGCTGGGCGAGAAGTTTGGCCAGCGCCGGCCAAGATAAACCTGTTTTTGCATGTGGTTGGTAAACGTGCTGACGGCTACCATTTGTTACAAACCATATTTCAATTTTTAGATTATGGTGATGAGCTCTTGTTTAGCCTCACCGACGATGCCAGCATAAGTCGCAGCTATGATTTTGGTTTTAGCGAGGAACAAGATTTGTGCTTACGCGCGGCTCGGATACTAAAACCTTTCGCGAAACCTGAGCTAGGGGTGAATGTGGATTTGCGTAAAAATTTACCCATGGGTGGTGGTTTAGGCGGCGGAAGTTCGGATGCCGCCACCGTTTTAGTTGCTTTAAATAAGTTATGGGAGCTTGGTTTTAGTCGTAAAGAATTAGCGAAATTTGGCTTACAGCTAGGCGCCGATGTGCCTGTGTTTGTGATGGGGCAGGCCGCGTGGGCCGAGGGTGTCGGCGAACAATTATCGGTAATTGAATTGGACGAGCCATGGTACTTGGTTTTAATTCCAGAGATTGAAGTGTCAACGCCTCAAATTTTTTCAAATAAACATTTGACAGCAACCCCGAGGATGAAGAAAATACGCGCTCTCGAAAATGCTCAGCAAGCTCAGTTTGGGGAAAATCAACTTCAAGAGATTGTTGTCGATCAATTTCCCGAGATTGCCAAACATCTAGAGTGGTTGTTGCAGTTCGGTTCTGCCAGAATGACTGGTTCTGGAGCGTGTCTTTTTCTCCCGGTGGCGGATAAAGCTAGTGGTTTGAAAATATTAGAGCAACGTCCAGAAAGAACAACTGGTTTTGTGGCAAAGGGTTTGAATACTCACCCCTTGTTTAAAACAAGTTGTTGAGCTGTATTGAGTCGTCTTTAATTATGATGACTCAGGAAATGTTTACGTTCACACTGGGGTGTGGCCAAGTGGTTAAGGCACCGGGTTTTGATCCCGGCATTCGTAGGTTCGAGTCCTACCACCCCAGCCATTTCTATATTCATTCACGAACCCTGATATTTGATTTTTAACGAGTAGTTTTATAGTAGTTTTAAGCTTATTTAAAGTGCCAATGTAACTGGGAAACTTTCTCGGTTCGGCTGGGTTTGAAACATCTTCTGCATTAGAATTTCAGCGCGATCGAAAAAGTAAAATAGCAAGCTATATAGGGGAGTGAGGAACAATGGCAATAGATAATCTTCTTGTTTTTTCTGGTAATGCAAACCCAGTGTTAGCGGCACAGGTTGCTGACTATTTGAAACATCCACTTGGTGGTGTGCGGGTAGAGCAGTTCAGCGATGGAGAGATTGCTGTAGAAATAAAAGAAAACGTTCGAGGTAGAGACGTTTTTATTGTTCAATCCACTTGTGCGCCAAGTCATAAGAATTTAATTGAACTTTTGTTAATGATTGATGCGTGCAAACGTTCTTCGGCACAGCGAGTAACGGCTGTGATGCCTTACTTTGGTTATGCTCGGCAAGATCGTAGACCAAAAAATTCACGTGTCCCGATTAGCGCTAAGATGATTGCTTCTATGGTAAGCGTTGCGGGTGCAGATCGAGTGCTGATCATGGATCTGCATGCTGATCAAATTCAAGGTTTCTTTGATATACCAACCGATAATATCTATGGATCGCCGGTACTTTTGGATGATATTCGTACCTTAGAAGATCCTAATCTTATGGTGGTATCGCCTGATGTTGGTGGTGTCGTACGAGCAAGAGCTTTAGCCAAACGACTCGGTGTTGACCTGGCGATTATTGATAAGCGTCGCCCTAAGGCGAATGTTGCTCGAGTTATGAATATTATTGGTGACGTTAACGGTCGTAGCTGTGTTTTGATTGACGACATGGTTGATACGGCTAATACTTTGTGTAAAGCAGCCGATGCACTAAAAGAGCAAGGCGCTACAGCCGTTAGGGCCTACTGTACCCATCCGGTATTGTCCGGTGAAGCGGTAACAAGAATCAATGCATCGAGTATGGATGAAGTGGTAGTGACTAACACCATTCCCCTATCCGATGCGGCAGCAGATAGCGATAAAATTCGACAATTGTCGGTGGCGCATCTGTTGGGTGAATCGATCCGCCGAATCATTGTAAGTGATTCGGTGAGTTCGTTGTTTAGCGAAGTCGATTAGATTGAGTTAGATAAAAGTGCGTATTTTAATAATGCGTGATTGGAAACGGTTCTATTGAAGAACCATAATTCGCTAGATATACCAATCTAGCTTTAACAATGTCTGCAAAACTTATAGTAGAAGCTGAAGTAAGATCCGGCAAAGGTACAGCAGCCAGTCGTCGTGCGCGGCGTGATGGTAAAGTGCCCGTGGTGGTCTATGGCGGTGGAGAAGATGAGCAATACTTGCTGGTGGATCATAATAAAATTATGCACCAACTTGAAATTGAAGCTTTCCATTCCGCATTAGTACAAATTAAATTAGATGGCGATCTGCAGCGTGCTGTATTGCGTGATGTTCAAATGCATCCCTTTAAAGCACGAGTAATGCATCTCGATTTTCAACGTGTGAGCCGTAAGGATCGTATTACCATGACGGTACCAATTCACTTTAGTGGCGAAGATGATTGCCCAGGTGTGAAGATTGAAAATGGAATCATGAGTCACAGCATGGTGTCGGTCGATGTGAACTGTTTGGGTAGTGATCTTCCTGAATACGTTGAGGTAGATTGTTCTGAATTGAACATCGGTGATTCAATTCCTTTGAGTGCATTGAAAATGCCCGAAAATGTTGATTTTTCACCATCATATCAAGAATCTGATATGGAACTACCGGTTGCATCTGTATTGGCGCCAAAAGGCCCAACAGTGACTGAAGATGATGAAGCCGAAGATGCGGTAGATGGTGAAGCTGCGCCTGAAGCAAGTGAGGACTCTGACGAGGAGTAATCCTTATGGAGTCTACGCCAATAAAACTGATTGTCGGTCTTGGCAATCCGGGCGAAAAGTACACAAAAACCCGGCACAATGCCGGGTTTTTGTTTATTGATCGTTTGAGTGAACAACTTGGTGTGACTCTAAAGGCTAACAAAAATATTCTTGGACTGAGTGGGCTAAGTAATTTTGATGGACGTGAAGTAAGGCTCCTTAAACCGACCACCTACATGAACCTAAGTGGTCAGTCGGTCGGGAGCGCTTGTCGTTATTATAAGTGTCAGATGAACGAGATACTTGTAGTGCACGATGAAATTGATTTGGAGCCGGGCATTGCGCGTCTAAAACTCGGTGGAGGACATGGCGGCAATAATGGTTTGCGCGATATTATCCAAAAATCGGCGACCAAAGAGTTTGCTCGACTGCGTCTTGGTGTGGGCCACCCCGGAGTAGGTCGAGACGTTGCAAATTATGTTTTAAAAGCTGCTAATAAAGCGGATCAGAGTCAAATCAACAACGCCATTGATGAATCGTTAAGAGTGATGCGTTCTGTTGTCGCTGGTGAGTTTCCCTTAGCAATGAACGACTTACATACTGCGCTTAAATAACTGTTTAATGCGCTTTAAAGAATTTAGTAAATATACATAGAGGTTGTTATGGGTTTTAAATGTGGAATAGTAGGTTTGCCGAACGTGGGAAAATCCACCTTGTTTAATGCGCTGACAAACTCGGGCATTCAAGCCGAGAATTATCCATTTTGTACCATAGAGCCGAACGTTGGTATGGTTGAAGTTCCGGATTCTCGTTTACAACGCTTGACTGAACTCGCGGAACCTTCCAAGACCATTCCTGCAACCATGGAGTTTGTCGATATTGCCGGTTTGGTAGAGGGTGCCTCTAAAGGCGAGGGTTTAGGCAATCAATTCCTTGCCAATATTCGAGAGGTTGATGCGATTGCGCATGTGGTTCGATGTTTTAACGATGAGAACGTAATTCATGTCGCGGGAAAAATTGATCCGGCTTCTGATATAGAAGTCATCCATACCGAACTTGGCTTAGCTGATTTGGAAACGGTAGAGCGAGCAGTAGAACGTGCTGCAAAGCGCTCGAAGTCCGGAGATAAAGAACAAATAAAACTTAAAGGCATTCTTGAAAAAGTACATGCTCATCTTGATGCAGGTGAGCCAGTACGCTCGCTTGATCTGGACAAGGACGACGTCGCGAAAATAAAACACTTATGTTTGATGACAGCCAAGCCGACCATGTATATCGCTAATGTTGATGAACAAGGCTTTGAAAACAACCATCATCTTGATGTAGTAAAAGCCATCGCTGAAAAAGAAGGGGCCGGTGTAGTGGTTATTTGCGCAGCAATCGAATCTGAAATTGCCGAGTTAGACGACGAAGAAAAAGTCGAGTTTCTAGAAGAAATTGGCCAAGAAGAACCAGGTTTAGCGCGTGTAATCCGTGCTGGTTATGAATTGTTAGGTCTGCAAACTTATTTTACTGCTGGTAAGACAGAGGTCAGAGCTTGGACTATACGCAAGGGCAACACCGCGCCACAAGCAGCCGGCGTTATTCATACGGATTTTGAGCGTGGCTTTATTCGTGCTGAGACAGTCGGTTATACCGACTATGACGAGTTTAATGGTGAACAAGGTGCGAGGGAAGCTGGCAAGTTTCGCCTTGAAGGCAAGGATTACATCATGCAAGATGGAGACGTGGTTCACTTTCGTTTTAATGTTTAAACTATCCAACTTTTTAATATAGTGATTACTCGTCTTTCATCTAAAGCGTTCATGTCTTTAGCACAGCGCACGATAAACTAAATTAGAACAAATCTTAAATTACTGAGATAAAGCCGTATTGCCGTTCACTTCAAAAAGCGCCTTTGATTTTACGATTGTGTTTGTATCAACTGGTCAGCGCAAATGACGCTTAACGCTACTTCGAAGCTGACGTCTCCTTAGCGTATTTAAAGAGACTCAAGTGAAAGAGTGTTATAAGATTTAAGTATGCGCACCGTTATTCTTTCCTGTTTCGCAATGTTGGCCTTCGCTGGTAATTCGGTTTTGTGCCGTTTGGCTTTAGCTGATCAGCAAATTGATCCAGCAACCTTCACTAGCGTTCGCCTTGTCGCGGGCGCGATGATGTTAGTTCTTATAGTGTTGATGCGCAGAACCACGTCTATAGAGGGTTCTACGCCTTCTGGTTTACGTAAGTCTTTTTTTTCTGCGGCTATGCTGTTTGCCTACGCATTATTTTTTTCCTATGCCTATATAGACTTAGATACCGCCACCGGAGCTCTTGTGCTTTTTGGGATCGTGCAAATCACCTTGATCGGCATCGGGATTGCAAAAGGAAAGACTCTACATTCGTTCGAATGGCTCGGTTTAGCTATCGCGTGCGGAGGCTTTGTTTTTCTTTTGCTGCCGGAATTAAATACGCCCACGCTAAGTGGTTTGCTTATGATGGCTATTGCCGGAATAGCTTGGGGTGTTTATACGGCGCTTGGCCAAGGTTCGGTTCAGCCTTTGATCGACACTAAAACAAACTTTGTGCTGTCTGTTCCGATGGTGTTCATTCTTGTCCTGATTTGTGCTGCTTTTGGTTTGACCACTGGCGCTTCAAGCAAGGGCATCATATTAGCTGTGATTTCAGGCGCTATCACATCTGCTTTAGGCTACGCCATTTGGTATGCGGTATTGCCAAAGTTGGACACTACTGTAGCCGCGGTGATACAGCTCAGTGTGCCGGTAATTGCCGCTATACTTGGGCTATTGTTAGTTAATGAAGTGCCGAGTCTGCATTTGATTGTTTCAGGTTTGACGATTTTGCTCGGCATATTTTTGGTAATAATCACGCGCAATAGAATTGTTCAAAATCAAACATAGAGTTTTTCATTTACGCTAAAAGAAATGCGCTAACGTTCAGAGTAATTTATGAAAAGTTAGGCGCAAACTTTTGGTGGCTGAAGTAAAATCGTCTTTAGAGGGTGGCGGCTAAGCCGTTACCGATTAAGCCGT
>CAYSUU010000008.1:88485-126281 GCA_964434375.1 uncultured Gammaproteobacteria bacterium
TAAGCCGTTACCGATTAAGCCGTCACCGATGTTGTGGCATGCATACGGTGTTTGCTAGTCAATTAAAGAGCTCGCCAATTAAAATATAATTATCAAGGTGGGCAATAGTCTCGCCCACATAGTCGTAGAGGTTTTTTTATGTGTTTTTATAGAGTATTCGTTCGTACATTGCGCCCTTTAATCGTGTTCAGCCTGTTTTTATCATTTCAGACATTTGCAGAATCTAATGATGAGAAATTTGAGCAATTGTTGGCCGACCATTGGAGTGCCACCCTCAAAGCAAGGCCCGAATTTGCGACAGGCCTTGGCGTGCGAGATTACGACGAATTGCTCAGCGATCCGTCACTTGAAGCCTATGACGCTCGTATCGCGGAACTGGCTAGTTTTCTAGGGCGAGCTAACGCGTTTGAGGGCCAAGCCTTATCCTCGGCCAACCAGTTGAATTTGGCTCTTTTTATTCTTGAATTACAAACCGAAATAGATGCAGCCCAGCACGGTGGCAAGTACATGATTATGACCAATCGTGGCGGCCCGCATTTGTCACTTACTAACTTGGTTGGTCGTCTTCCATTTTTCACCCTTCGCGATTATCAAAGTTATGTTTCGCGTTTAAAGGCCATGCCAGAATACCTTGCTAGGGCAACCGCTCGGCTCGATGCCGGCCTGAATGCAGGTTGGGTACAGCCATGCGAGCCAATGCGAGGTTTCGAAACATCTATTCAAACACACATTGTTGAAAATACCGACGACAGCGTCTTTTTTGGGCCATTTAAAACTCAACCGAACGGTATTACTGAGGAGCAGTTCGCTGAATTAAAAATGCAAGCTAATGAGATCATTTCTAATGAAATCATGCCTGCCTTTAAAAAGTTTGAAGAATTTTATTTACAGAGTTATGCGCCTGCGTGTCGCACAGAAGTCGGCACAAATTCAATGCCAGGTGGAGATGACTATTATCGCTATCGAGTTAAAAGATTTACCACCACAGACTTAAGCCCAGATGATGTACATCAGCTGGGTCAAAGCGAGGTCGCGCGTATACGTAACGAAATGCTCGATGTTATTAAGCAAGCTGGTTTTAAAGGTAGTTTCGAAGAATGGTTGATTTACCTAAGAGATAATCCAGACTTTTACCCTAAAACCGCAGAACAAAGAATGCAGCAAGTGGCGGTTATTTCAAAAAAAATTGATGGTAAATTACCCGAACTTTTTGGCAGATTGCCTCGCATGCCTTATGGCTTAAAAGAAATTCCGGCTGACATAGCAGAAAAAACTACCACCGCTTATTATCAAAGACCAGCAGGAGATGGCTCGCGTGCTGGTTTCTATTTTGTTAATACCAGTAAGCTTGAAACCCGACCTTTATATCAACTTGAAGCGCTGTCTTTGCATGAGGCGGTGCCAGGTCATCATTTGCAGATTGCTTTAGCACAGGAGTTGGATTTGCCAAATTTTCGAAAATTCGGCGGTATTACAGTGTTTGTAGAAGGCTGGGCGCTCTATGCCGAACGCCTAGGTTTGGAAGTAGGGTTTTATCAAACACCCTATACCGACTTTGGTAGATTGTCTTATGAGATGTGGCGCGCATGTCGACTAGTTGTTGATACGGGTCTGCACAGTAAAGATTGGACGCGCCAGCAAGCCATTGATTTTATGGCTGAGAACTCTGGGCTTTCTATGAACAATATCGTTTCTGAGATCGACCGATACATCACTTGGCCGGGTCAGGCTCTGGCCTATAAAATGGGCGAGCTAAAAATTAGAGAGCTACGTGATCGTGCTGAAACGATCATGGGTGATAATTTTGATATACGCAGTTTTCATGACAAAGTACTGGAGAATGGTGCTTTGCCATTATCAATCTTAGAGCAAGTAATCAACGATTGGCTGACGGAAAATAGGATTAAGAGACCATCGCGCTGCACAGGCTCAGAAGCTTGTGAGTTTTAGATCTCCTTAAGTGTTTTCTAGTTAACGGGTCATTAGATGTTCTTAGAGGACAGTTCGCGCGTCGTTATTGCTTGTTGTTCAAATGCCGGCTTAAAAAATTGTTCCCGATCTCGACTTTTAAGTGGCGCGTTTGTTCTAGGGTTATCCGATTTATAAATGTGGAGGATGTTTATGAGATGTGTTATGCGAATTTTTGCATGTTGTCTTTTACTCACCTTAATGGCTTGCGGTACTGAGTATGAATCATCAGACCTGGCTATTTCAGACCAAGGCGTATTTGTTGAACGTGGTTCTAATAGCGAAATAGATGGAGCCGTAATCATTTTTAAAGATGCCGGTGATCGTTTAACCGCCGAGTTTCGAGATGGCTATCCTGATGTTAAGGCTGTGGGCATTCCACTATTAGGGCGTACTCTTACCTTAAGACAATCACTGCCGTTAAGCGAAGCACAAATATTGAGTAAGTCGAAGTCGAAGATAATAGAAGAATACTCAAATATTCAAGATATCAGTAATGGACTTACTTTCGAGCAAGCGAGACAGGGAAATGGTGTGCCTTTGAAATTTAATCTGTCGGTACGTCCGGATGGAAATAACAATATGCTTACCATAGCGGTTAAAATCCCAGCGGGCGTCGCTACTACTAAGGGCGGCGTTAGGAAAGGCTTTTGTGAGCTATTGGATACTTTCTAAATTTATTGGATTGGTAGTAATGTTAGGCATCGATAGCGTTCTATTTAATTGAGCATTTCTAACTACGACGTTATTGTCTTAGGTGGTGGCGCGGCGGGTTTGATGTGCGCGCTCACTGCCGGTCAGCGTGGGCGGCGTGTCTTGGTATTAGAGGTGAGTAATAAGCTGGGCAAGAAAATTTTAATGTCTGGCGGTGGGCGCTGTAATTTCACAAATCTAGAAGTGCAAGCGCATCATTTTATTTCTAGTAATCCTCACTTTGTAAAGTCAGCTCTCGCGCAATATACCAATTGGGATTTTATTGGCTTGGTCGCTAAACATAACGTTGCCTATCACGAAAAGGAACAAGGCCAATTATTTTGTGACGAGTCAGCAAAAGATATTCTAGCTTTATTGAAACAAGAGTGCGATCAAGCGAATGTGAGTTTTCAGCTCAACTGCGAAACACATCAGGTCGACCACAATCTAGCTAAGCACAATTTGGATTACACCAAGAGTGATTGTGCGCGCTTCACTATTGGCACAAGTAAAGGCGCGTTTTCTTGCGCTAGTTTAGTGGTTGCGACGGGTGGCTTGTCGATACCTACATTGGGTGGAGCGACTGGTTTAGGTTATTCACTTGCCAAGCAGTTTGGTTTAAAGGTTATACAGACCAGAGCATCTCTGGTGCCTTTTACCCTATCCGGTAAGTGGCAAGACTTTTCCAGTGCACTAAGCGGAGTGTCTGTGCACGTGCAAGCATCGGTTCCGACTAAGAGCTTTCGCCAAGGGATGTTGTTCACGCACCGCGGTTTGAGCGGTCCTGCGGTATTACAATTATCAAACTACTGGCAGCTTGGAGAAACCATCTACATCGATCTTCTGCCCACTATTGATGTGCAAGATATGCTTGTAAATGCAAAAGCCAAGACTCCTAATATGACCCCAAGTCAGGTGTTTAGTGGCAAGTTGCCATCGTCTCTATTAAAACATTTGCAATTACTTTGGTGGCAAGACAAGCCTTTGCAAAGTTTCCGGCATGCCGAGTTAGAAAGCTTAGCCAAGCAGTTTCAAGAATGGCAACTCAAGCCATCAGGCACAGAAGGTTACCGTACTGCAGAGGTCACTCAAGGAGGGGTTGATGTATCGCAAATTTCGTCTAAGACCATGCAGGTAGATGGTCACGAAGGACTTTTCTTTATTGGTGAAGTGCTCGATGTCACTGGCCATTTAGGAGGCTTTAATTTTCAGTGGGCATGGTCGTCAGCTTATGTTGCAGGTCAAAACGCTTAATGTTTAGATGTTTATAGAGTAAGCATTTCTAGGATTCTTTTGATATGACGATAGATACCTTTGTAGCGCCGGCATGTAATCAAGAGATAAAAATATTATTTGAAGATGACCATCTTTTGTTGATTAATAAGCCTAGTGGCTTGTTAAGTTTGTCAGGTAAGAACCCAAAAAACATCGATTCAGTTTATGAACGCATGTTAAAAGATTATCCAAATGCCAAAATGATCCACCGCTTAGATTTTGGTACTTCGGGAATCATGGTTTTGGCTTTAAGCAAAAGAGTGAATGCTCATTTAACTAAGCAGTTTCAATTAAGATCGGTTGTCAAAACCTATACCGCAACCTTGTATGGGCATCTGGTTAATGATGAAGGTTTGATTGAGGCTCCTATTGCTCGAGATGAATTTCCTTATCAGAAAATATGTACGCATACGGGTAAGCAGGCACAAAGTAAATACCAAGTCATTACGCGCAATCAAAATCAAGCTACGGGCCATAAAACAACAGATGTTTTATTCACGCCTAAGACCGGACGTACTCACCAATTACGGATTCATAGTCAATCTATAGGTCACCCTATTATCGGTTGTGATTTATACAATGCGGTAATAGATGGGGTTGATACGCAAACACTTTCTAATCGTTTGTGTTTGCATGCTAGTAGTTTAACGTTTGAGCATCCGATAAGTCATAGGATAGTCACGATGAAATGCGAGCGCTAGTTTCCTTAAAGGCTCTTTAATCGGTTTTAGTTCTTTTACCCTGTAAACCACCGGTATGAATATATAAGATTTGATCGCCCATATTAAATCGTCCGGTTTTGATCATCTCCGTAATTTTAAACATAGCCTTGCCGTTATAAATCGGGTCTAAGGGAATGTTATATGTGGCTTCAAATTTTGTCATGAATTGCTTTAATGCTGCTGGGATCTTTCCAAAGCCACCTAAATGTCCGGGTTGTATCTTTAGTCTCTTTGGTTTTTCGTCTATCCATTTTGTAATTCGCTCAAGAGTAGCTCCACCTTCTGACACCGCCTGTATACCCACAACCTCAATATTCTGGGGTGATGCTTTATATAAGCCTGCCACTGTGGCCCCTGTGCCAGTCGTACAAATCGCGTGTGTAATTTGTTTGTGCTGTGGCAATGCAAAAACGGGTTTATAAGCATGACATAGAGACTCGATAGCCATGAGGTTGCTGCCGCCTTCAGGGATGACCAAAGTGTCTTCGGGTACTTTAGTAAAAAGCGGTTGTTCGATTTGTTTTGCAAAACGAGGTTTAGAGAATTGAGAAACCAGTGTTTGGTAACGGCGATAGTCTTGTCGCTCACAGGGTATTAATTGCATGCCCCACTGTTGGCAGTCCCACAAAGTCGGCGTCAGCTCAGAGTGTAATTCGCCGCGTACGATGCCAATGCTATTCAGCCTATTTTGTTTGCTAATCCAAGCTAATGCATGAAGGTGGTTAGAGTATGGTCCGCCAAAGCTCAAGACAGACGAACAATTTTTTTCTATCGCCATATTCATGAATGGAGAGAGTTTATGTAATTTGTTGCCTGAAACCACTTTATGATTTAAATCGTCTCGATAAATATAAATAGGGATCCCTTCAATTAATATTGTTTGGTAATGAATCGTGTTCATTTTTTAAGACGGTGTTCTAGTTCGATCTTGGTGGAATACGTTTGTTTCATCGTTGAAGCTTCTTAGTCTAAATAATGACATTTCAGGTCTTTCACATAAGCTGAGTCATTGTACTGATGCGGGTGTTTTAAAGGTATGCAGCTTGGTCGTTTATCATGCATTAAATTGTATGACCAATTTAATAATTGCTTCGTTATTGATTGGTTTAATTTCTCTATTTTAATCGGCCCATGTTGATCGCACTCGTTTTGATTAAATTACTAACCCTTAGGGGTGTTTTCTTACGAGGTCAATCAATCGGGCTCTGAACTTGAAATCATCATACGCCGTGGCGATCGAGATGGGCCCATTATTGGTGAGCTCACTATTGATATGTTAACCGTAAATGATGGTGGTAGCTCTGGTTATGATGTTGCCGAAGAGTGGATGTACTTTAAGGCAGGTGCTTATTCTCAAAACAATACGGGTTGGGGTAATGATTTTGATCAGGCGCGTTTCTATCGCCTTGAAAATTCACATTCCCCAAATGTGGATCCTGCTGGAGGTCAGTAGGTTATAGCTTAAGTTGTAGTTTGAGGGCAAGATCCATTCGGACTTGCCCTCAATTTCATTCTAAATAGCACTTGTTAGTGTTCAAGCAACGCTAGTATTTCGTCCAAGCCTTTGATGGTATGAGTTGGTCGTTCCTTTAAGTCATCAAACTCTTCTTCAATATCTAAATTTTTCGGGTTGTAGTAGATACCACCTAAGCCCGCACGAATTCCGCCGGCCACATCATTGATGGCGTGGTCACCGACTTGCCAGGCGTCACTTGCTCTTGCTTTCGCTCTAGAAAGTGCAAGCTCAAATACAGCAGCATGGGGTTTATGCATGCGGGCTTGTGCACTCACGGTAATTGAATCCAATTTTTTGTCTAATTCCAAGGCCTTAACCTTGCCAAGTTGAATGGCTTCGATGCCATTGGTTATCAAACCTGTAGTAATGCCTAATTCTTTAAGGCGTGCCAAGGTGGTTTCAGCATGTGGGTTAAAACGAACTTGACTGGAACTTAGCTCAATAAAGCGTTCAAACATGTCGTAGGAAATGCGTTTAGCCGTATCGCTATCCACTGACTTGGTAGCCAAAAGACAATTTTCATAACATTGTCTGAGTTGGGCTTCGGGTGACTGTTCAGAGTCGAACATTGATTGCCACAAAATAGGTGCATCTTGTCTAAATTGAGCAATAAAGAGTGGTAGCGTGTCGACGCCCAACTCTTTATCATAGCTCTGATACAACTTTGTAAATAGATCAGCAAATGGCACGGTGTTTTCGATAAGGGTTTCGTCCATATCGAAAAAGATTGTGCTTGGTTTTGCCATTAGTTCCTGCGCTATAAATTCTTATAGTTGTTTATTTAGCTTACATCGAATTGCGAATGCTCGATATTAATTGTACAGACTAATAGTCTCAATACGCGCCTTCAATAGCTAGGCTCAGCACCAAAAGCATGTTTTCTAAAAAAATAATGTTTCTCAACCGGTAATGCTTGTGTTTATAGCGCGTAGACACTATAAACCATGTAACAAATAGTCACACCAAGCCCCTAATTTGATTGCTTGTATAGGATCAAAGCCTGATGTGCTAAAATACAAGCTTATGAATGATACAAATACAGAAGCACGCATTGAATTAGTTCAGCTCGCGAATGGTGATATTGTGCTGCGTAATTCAGATAATCCAGATGAACCATTGGTTGTGATCAATATTTCTGATCAGGTACAAGATTTATTGCCGATGGACAAAATCGACATTGCGCAAGCTATGGTCGAGGCGGGTATCGAACGTTATAGAGATATCCAAGTCGAGCGTCTAGAGGATGCGCAAACTTCTAATGCCGGCCTTCTCCACTAGTCGCTTTTTCAAGCCCCTTTTTTAAGCTCCCTTTTCAAGCCACTATGTATTACTCAATTGTTGGTCAGGATGTTGCTGATTCATATGGCCTGCGTAAACAATATCGGCCTGAACACTTGTCGCGTTTAAAAGTGTTGGCGCAAGCAAGCAAACTATTGTTGGCTGGACCTAATCCAGCCAGTGATACCGACGATATGAGTGCTACTGAATTTACAGGTAGTTTGATCGTTGCTGAATTTGAGTCTCTTGAAGCGGCGCAAGAATGGGCGTCACAAGACCCTTATTTGCTTAATGGAGTGTACCAATCGGTAAGTGTAAAGCCATTTGTAAAAGCGCTCCCTTGAGCCTCTTAAATTACATATCTAGTTCGCTTAGGCTTCTGTAAGCTGATTTCTCGTTAGTCAAAGCTCGTAAATTGCAATTCTGAGAGTCGTCTGTACAAATCCGATCTGTTCAGTAACTCACTATGCGTACCTATTTCGGCTATTTTTCCATTTTCCATAACCGCAATTTTATCTACATTTCTAATGGTGGCTAAGCGATGAGCGATGACAACCGTTGTACGGTTGCGCATTAGGTTTTCTAATGCTCCTTGCACCGCTTCTTCGCTGTGCGCATCAAGTGCTGAAGTTGCTTCGTCGAGTAAGAGTATCTCAGGGTCTTTGAGAATAGCTCTGGCAATAGCGATTCGTTGGCGTTGACCACCGGATAGACGAACGCCTTGTTCGCCTAAAAAACTGCGATAGCCATCTGGCAGATCACTGACGAAATCATGCGCAAATGCGGCTTTCGCTGCGTTATGTACTTGTTCTTCGGAGGCGCTTGGTTGGCCATAGCGAATATTATGAAGCACATCACCACTGAATAGGCTTGGTTGTTGTGCGACCACGGCTATGCGTTTTCTTAATTCAATTGGGTCGAGCTGGTCGAGACTCACGCCATCTAAGTCGATGCTCCCTGATTGAGGGTCGTAGAATCTTTGCAGCAATTCAAATATAGTCGATTTTCCGGCACCGGATGCCCCCACCAACGCTAAAGACTGGCCTTGTTCAATGTTTAGATTCAAGTCCGATAATGCAGCTTGTTCAGGCCTTGAAGGATAGGCGAATTTTAAATTTTTAATTTCGATCGCCGGCTTTAGATCTTTAATTGGCGCTGGTTTCTCAGGTGCGCTGATTAACGATTCAACGGCTAGTAGCTCTAATAAACGTTCTGCTGCACCGCTCGCGCGTTGAATTTCTCCGATAACTTCCGAGATAGTAGCGACTGAGCCTGCGACCACAATGGCATAAAAGACAAAGGCGCCAAGCTGTCCAGCACTCATGTTGCCCGATATCACATTTTGACCTCCGACTAATAACATAGAAGCAATGCCGGTAAATATAAGCGCGATAACCGCGGCAATAAGAAAAGCACGTTGACGAATACGCCGTTTGGCTACAGTGAAGGCGCCTTCAACATGTACTGAAAATGCTGCGCGTTCTGTGTCTTCTTGGGTGTAGCTCTGCACTGTTTTTATTTGTTGGATTATTTCTCCTGCATGGCTACCAACGTCAGCAATAGTGTCTTGGCTTTTGCGCGAGAGCGTCCGAACTCGGCGCCCAAATAAAACGATAGGCACCAGCACAATAGGGACGCCAAGCAATACGTACATGGTTAGCGTGGCGCTAGTAATCAACATTAAAATTAATCCGCCTATCAGAGTCAGAAATGACCTTAAAGCCATAGATGCAGAAGAGCCGATCACGGTTTGAATCAAGGTTGTGTCGGTGGTTAAACGTGAGATGATCTCGCCGCTTCGATTTTCTTCAAAATAACTAGGGTGTAGCTCGATAAGGTGATTGAACACGGCTAATCTTAAATCTGCTGATACGCGCTCTCCTAGCCAAGTGACTAAATAAAAGCGGGCATACGTTCCTGCTGCCATTAAGATGGCGATGACGATAATTATCTGGGCGGCTTGTTCGAGTTGGGCGATTGAGCCAGCAACAAACCCTTGGTCAATCAACAGCCGAACCCCTTGGCCCATTGCGAGCGTCATTCCGGCGGTGAAAATCAGCGCAATTGCCGCTCCTATAAGACGTGCTTTGTAGGGTAATAAGAATTGAACAAGTTGCTTAAGAACCGAAATGTTAGAGGTTTTTTTCATACTGTCAGCTATGACGATTCTTGGTTAAATTAAAGCAAGGCAAAGAGTTTAAGATAAAAACGGCTCAGGGAGTAATTTCAATGACATCTATTGCGTATGCCGCTATCGATTTACTGGAAACCCAGCTAAACTTACATTTAAATATAGATTATGTATGGGTCCATCGACATTCATAGCTAGTATAAATCCTATTTTAATAGAGTCCTTATGCAACAATTTTCGAGTATTGAAATTGCCAAATCATATTTACATTTTTCGGCGGCACATTTCACCATTTTTTCAGCCACTGAGCGAGAGCGTTTGCATGGCCACAATTGGCGTGTCGCAGCTGAAATTACTGGAGAGATGGGCGATGACGGTCTGTGTTTTGACTACGCTATTTATAAAAAAATCCTAAAGGACTTATGTGCACAATACGACGAATATACTTTGATTGCTGAAACTTCGCCGCACTTAGATATTACTGAAGACGCTGATTTTTATTTTATAAAGCACAATGGCCGAACTCAGCCCTTACTTAAAACCGATACTATTTTATTGCCTGTTTCAAACATAACTATTGAGAGCTTATCGAGCTACTTTTTAGAGCTTTTAGTCAGCGATCAAAAGACACTTGATGAATGTTGTATTCATGCATTTGAAGTGCGTGTATCTTCAGGCCCTAATCAATGGGGAATATCTAGGTGGCGTCGCGCGTGAGTCAGTTTGCGATTACCCCATCAAGTTTGCAAGAACGCCGCGAGCGAGTGTTCTTGCTTCTCGCCGGTTTTTTTCTATGTGCAATGGTGTTGTTAAATGTCATTGGCATTAGTCGTTTTGTTCAGATTGGTAAAATGCAATTAGCGGTGGGTGTATTGGCTTACCCCTTAACCTTTTTGTGTACAGATATCATCTCGGAATTATATGGACGCGCGCGCGCCAATTTCATGGTGACTGTTGGCCTAATATTGAATTTCTTTATTTTAGCGATTATGTGGTTGGCGAATAGTTTGCCGGCCATAGATCCATCCGTACAACCACCATGGCAGACTCTGAGTTTAGCTTCACCTGTAGGTCTACCAGACGGTACTCAGTTAGAAGGCCAAGTTGAGTTATTTAGCCTAATTTATGCAAATACGGCCGGAGCGGTTTTTGCATCAATGATCGCCTATGTGTTGGCCCAGTACATTGATGTGTTTTTGTTTCATTGGATTAAAAAGAAAACAAATGGAAAACACTTATGGCTGCGCAATAACGCTAGTACTATGGTCAGTCAAGCGGTTGATTCTGTGACAGTGATAATGGTCACCTTTGGTGCTGTGATATTTGCTGGCGATATGTCTTTCGATGCTGTGTTGTTATTAATGCTAAGTAACTACGTATTTAAATTGGCTGCGGCGTTGTTCGACACTCCATTAATTTATCTGGCGGTGAAAAAACTCCGCCCCTATTTAGGATTAGAAGTAAACCATGGTAGAGCCTAAGTATTTAATTGTAACGGGTGCGAGTAAAGGTATCGGTAAAGCAACTGCGCAACGTTTTTTGGAGGCTGGTTATCAAGTGATCAACTTATCACGAACCTCCTGCGAGTTGAGTGAGCTCACGAATATTAGTTGGGATTTATCGCAGTCTGATTGGTCGGTTCAACAGGCCGCCTTATTCAATGCCTTACCGAGCAATGCTGAAATCGTGTTATTGCACAATGCGGCAATGATGACTAAGGATACGGTTAAAGATATTGCTGATCACGTATTGCGAGACGTGCTAGAACTCAATGTGGTCGCACCGGCTCGTCTTAATACGATGCTTATTCCGCGCATGAAGGCTGGCTCAAGCATTATTTATATTAGTTCTACATTGGGCACCAAAGCGGTTGCTAATACGCACGCCTATGTGGTTTCAAAACACGCAGTATTAGGTCAAATGCGCGCCACATGCCAAGACTTAGTGGGCAGCGGTGTACACACGGCGGCTATTTGCCCAGGTTTCACGGAAACCGAAATGTTGAGCGAACATCTTGGTGAAAATCCGCAATTACGTGCCCAAATAGCCAGTGGCATTGCTTTTGGACGTATTGCACAACCTTCTGAAATTGCTGAAACAATTTATTTTGCCAGCCAAAACCCGGTTATTAATGGCACTATTATAGATGCCAATTTGGGTCAAATAGAGACTTAATCGAGTATGTAAAACGGGCTATTAAACAGTCTGTTTGCTTGTCTCAATGGTGTAAAATGGTTTTCTGACCTCCATCCACGCCCTATAATAGCCGACCAAGATAGCCAGTCTGTGCATAACGCGGGCATCTAAGTAAACGACGTGAATCCAGTATATTCAACACTCTCGAAAGACGATGACCCTCAGATGCTAGCCACGGCCAGCCTTGAGAATTTATATCGCGTGTTCACCGTGCCTGAAGCCCCTAACTCCACGCTTGGTGCTATCGACAAAGAAATTTCCGATAATCTGATGGGTTTTTTGTCAGACAGAATCGTTGCGCGCGAACGTTCGTTGTCGGCTATCGAGGAAGACTTTTCTACGAGTACTATTCCAGAAGTGCCGCAGTTTGTGTCTGACTATACGGAATTCGTACTGGATAAATTAGTCGCTCATTCGGTTCACACTTCCGCACCTGGCTTTGTTGGTCATATGGCGACACCGCTTCCTTATTTCATGCTGCCGTTAGCGCGAATTATGGTGGCGTTGAATCAAAATTTGGTAAAGATAGAAACGTCCAAGGCGTTTACACCATTAGAGCGACAAGTCTTAGGCATGCTGCATGGCATGGTGTATGAACGCGAGGCCGCCTTTTATGAAGAAAACCTGCACAATTCGCAGCGCGCTCTTGGTAGTTTTTGTTCAGGAGGAACAACGGCGAATATAAGTGCATTATGGGTGGCTCGTAATCAGTTATTCAAGCCTAAAGAAGGCTTTTCTGGATTGGCCAAAGAAGGCATAGCTGCCGCACTAAAAGCCTATGGTTATGAGGACCTGGCTATTGTTGTGTCTGAGCGAGGTCATTATTCGCTTAGTAAAGCCGCAGATGTATTGGGCGTTGGCCGCGATAATGTTGTTTCAGTCAAAACCGATGCTGAATCGAAAATTGACATAACCGCACTAAGCGAGACCTGTCGCCAGCTCAAAAATAATAAGATTGCTATCTTGGCAATCGTTGGAATTGCTGGCGCCACTGAAACAGGACAGGTTGACCCTCTTGATGAGATGGCCGCTATTGCCAAGAAGCACGAATGCTTCTTTCATGTCGATGCAGCATGGGGTGGCCCCACGTTGTTATCCGAAACCTATAAGCCATTGCTTAAGGGTATCGAGCTAGCGGACTCGGTCACGATTGATGCTCACAAGCAACTTTATGTGCCTATGGGAGCGGGAATGGTGGTGTTTAAAAACCCGGAGGCCTTAAGCGCCGTAGAGCACCATGCCGAGTATATTCTGCGAGCTGGATCCAAAGATTTAGGTCAATATTCGATTGAAGGCAGCCGTCCAGGCATGGCCATGTTAGTACATGCCGCTTTTCATATTATTGGACGTAAGGGCTATGAAATTTTGATCGATCAAAATGTGGCAAAAGCCAAAGAGTTTGCCAACATGATTGAACAGCATAAGAATTTTGAATTGATCACTAAGCCGGAACTGAATATTTTGAATTATCGTTATGTCCCAGAACAAATTCAGGGGCGATTGTTGAATGCCGATCATGCGGAACAACAGCGTATTAATGAGATACTTGATAGGGCTAATAAGCGCATTCAGAAACAACAGCGTGCGGCGGGTAAAACTTTTGTATCACGCACGCGTTTTTCGCAATTTAAATATGGTGGTGAAGCCGTGTCAGTCTTTCGTGTGGTGATGGCCAACCCGATGACAACCATAGAAACTTTAAAGTCTATTCTTGATGAACAAGTAGCTCTTGCTGATCGTTCGGGAACTAAAAAGATACTCGAAGATTTATAATTGCCTTAACGGTAATTCCGTCGTGTTCTTTATTTCCGTCACTGATATGTGAGAATGCAGTTCGCCAATAGCGGGCACTTCTAATAGGCGCTTGCGAACAAATTGCTCGTACTGACGAATGTCTTTGACTACCACCTTAAGCATGTAATCCCACGATCCAGTCATGGTGTAACATTCGACTACTTCAGATAGTTTGCTTATCGCATTTTCAAACAATTCCATGTTCTTTCTACCTGCTTGATTTAGATTGATAGTCGTGAATGCAACCAGATCCATACTAAGCGCTTTGCGATCCAAGATGGCGACCTTTTTCTGGATAACACCTTCTTTCTCAAGACGGTTAATCCGACGCCAACACGGCGACTGACTCATATTTAGCGTTTCAGCGACCTCGGCAGAGCTGCGGTCGCAATTACGCTGCATTAAATCGAGTATTTTTACATCTTGTTCAGTCAAATGCATTATTTAATTCAATAAGTGGTAGTTTGAGGTCTATTTTAGACCAATCTATAAATATTTTCGAGATAGTAAGCATAAAACATGCTCGATTTTGTATTTATAATAAGCACAGAATAATAATAGGATGGATAATGAACAAATTAGCCACATCAGACTCTACGAAACCTAAAGAGTCGCAAGAAAAAATCGAGTTACGCGGTATATCACTTGACGATAAATATTCGCTTGACGCTACGCGAGCCTATATCACGGGTATTGAAGCCTTGGTGCGCTTACCCATGTTGCAACATCAGCGGGATTTAGAGCGCGGATTAAATACGGCCGGATTTGTATCTGGTTATCGAGGCTCGCCACTTGGCGGTGTCGATCAAGCTATGTGGCGCGCTAAGCCATTTTTAGATAAACACAACATTCATTTTGTGCCGGGTATCAACGAAGATCTAGCCGCCACGGCTGTGCGCGGCTCACAAGAAGTTGGCTTGTTTCCGGGCAGTAAATACGACGGTGTGTTTGGCATGTGGTATGGCAAGGGCCCGGGTTTAGATCGGTCTATTGATGCTTTTCGCCATGCCAATGCGGCCGGCACCTCAAAACATGGTGGCGTATTAGCAGTGGTAGGCGATGACCACGGTTGTAAATCATCCACCTTTCCGTATCAATCTGAACATCTTTTTATGAGCCTCTCTATGCCGGTTTTAGCGCCGGCAAATGTGCAAGAAGTTCTTGATTTAGGGGTGTTCGGCTGGGAATTGTCACGTTACTCTGGTTGCTGGGTCGGCTTAAAAGCGATCACTGAAAATATGGATTCTGCTATCTCGGCAGAAATTGATCCAAGTCGCGTAAAAATCAAAATTCCAACCGAATTTGAAATGCCTGATGATGGCGTTAGCGTGCGATGGCCAGATGCGCCGCTTGATCAAGAAAAGCGTCTCAATAAATACAAAATTTACGCTGCCTTGGCATTTGCTCGAGCAAACAATCTCAACAAAGTAGTGATTGATACGCCAAAGCCAAAGCTCGGCATTATTACTTCGGGTAAAAGTTACCTCGATGTTTTGCAAGCTTTTGATGATTTGGGCATTACTGAACAACAAGCCAGTGATATCGGAATTCGTGTGCTTAAGGTGGGTATGCCTTGGCCACTTGAACCAGTAAGCACGCATGAATTTGCGAGTGGTCTTAGTGAAATTCTTGTTGTTGAAGAAAAGCGTTCGGTGATTGAAGATCAACTGACTGGCCAGCTTTATAATTGGCCCGTTAACGAGCGCCCTAGAGTCGTCGGTGAATACGATGAAACCGGTAAAGATCTGCTCACTAATTTAGGTGAGTTAACGCCGGCTATGATCGCACGCGTTATCGCAGAACGTTTAAAGCCATTTTTCACCAGTGAACAAATTGATGAGCGCATTGCTTTTATAGAACGAAAAGAACGTGTTTTATCCAAACCTCGTTTAGTTTCCGAACGTCAAGCGACATTCTGTTCTGGTTGTCCACACAATCGTTCGACGGTGGTTCCCGAGGGTTCTATTTCGACCGGCGGTATAGGTTGTCATTATCTTGCCACAATGAGTGAGCGCCGCCCCACCCAAACATTTACCCATATGGGAGGCGAGGGCATTCCTTGGGTTGGTATTGCGCCTTTTAGTGATACTGAACATATCTTTCAAAATTTGGGTGATGGCACTTACTTTCATTCAGGCGTATTGGCAATTCGACAAGCTGTCGCCGCGAATGTAAACATCACTTATAAAATCCTTTATAACGATGCGGTTGCCATGACCGGCGGTCAGTCTATCGATGGTAGTTTAACTATTACCGATCTACTCAATCAGCTTCGCAGTGAGAATGTTAAACGCATAGAGCTGGTGTCTGACCACCCTAAGCAGCACAAAAACTTAGATTTAACTAATGTCGGTCTCAGTCATCGAGACGACCTCGAAGCCGTTCAATTGCGTTTGCGCGACACTAAAGGCTGTACGGTTCTTGTGTATGAGCAAACCTGTGCAACTGAAAAACGTCGACGCAAAAAACGTGGAACATACGTCGAGGCTAGACCGCGCGTTTTAATTAATGATGCGGTTTGTGAAGGTTGCGGCGATTGCAGTCGCAAATCTAATTGTTTATCGGTAGTACCAAAAGAAACTGAAATGGGTCGCAAACGTCAAATTGATCAAGCGGCGTGTAATTTTGACCACTCTTGTGTTAACGGTTTTTGTCCTAGCTTTGTCTCTGTTGATGGTGAACTGCGTAAGCCTGAGCCTGTAGCAAGCCTCTTGGATGGGGGGTTAGAGCTGCCACAAGAACGACCTCTAGCTCAGCCTTGGAACGTTGTGATAGCAGGGATTGGTGGCACCGGCGTATTAACCGTAACGTCAGTGCTGTCTATGGCGGCGCACCTAGAAGGTAAAGGCGTTTCTACTATGAATCAAACAGGTTTGGCGCAAAAGTTTGGGCCTGTTGTGAGTCATTTACGTATTGCCGAACAACAAAAGCAAATTCATGCGGTAAGAATACCTGCGGGTGATGCTGACCTTATTCTTGGTATCGACTTAATGGTCGCTGCTAGTGATGACTCCTTAGCCAAGATGCAAAAAGATCGAAGCTATGCGGTGGTTAATGATTCACTAACGGCCAATGCAGAGTTTCTTTCCAATCCAGATGTCACCTTTCATGTTGAACCTATGAAACGCAGCATCGAGCGCGAATTAAGTGATGGCCGAGCAAGTTTTCTTGCAGCAACCGAGTTATCTAAAGGCTTAATGGGCGATCCTATTGCTTGTAATTTCTTTATGGTCGGTTTTGCTTTTCAGCAAGGCTTGATCCCGCTAACGGCGAAGGCGATTCATAAAGCCTTGGAGCTTAATGGGGTGCAAGTCGAGTTTAACCAAAAAGCCTTTGAATGGGGTCGACTCGCAGCGAGTGATCCAGCTAAAGCGGCGTCTTTGGCCAAGCTAGAAGATAATGAAGAGCAAATTTTGAGCTCTATCGACGATATATTAGCGCACCGTTATCACGATCTAATTCAATATCAAAATCGAAGCTATGCTGACCAGTACAAGTCTTTGGTCGACAGAGTGATAAGTTATGAAGCTAAGCTTGGAGATGAGCGAAACTTAAGTGTATCGGTGGCTAAAGCCTTATATAAGCTTATGGCCATTAAAGACGAGTACGAAGTTGCGCGCTTATATACCGATGGGCGCTTTTTGCAAAAGCTCAAAGACACCTTTGTTGATCCTAAGAAGTTACGAATTTATCTTGCTCCGCCTTTATTGGCTCGGCCTGATAAAGTCAGTGGTGAGCCGCGAAAAATGCAATTTGGAGCTTGGATATTAAGTAGTTTCAAACTCATGAAACGATTTAAATTTTTGCGCGGCACTGCTTTCGATATGTTTTCTTATACCAGTGAACGACGTATGGAGCGAGCATTGCGTGATGAATTTATTGCGCAACTAGACGGCATTTTACTAAAGCTCACGCGTGACAATAAACGACAAGCCATAGAAATTATTGAACTAGCGAATTCTGTTCGTGGTTTCGGGCACGTCAAACTGGCAAACTATGAGAAGTATTGTGAATTGTTGGAAGCTAAATTAAATGATTACAATAACCCATCACCAGCCACGCCGGTTTCAAAAATTAAAGTTGAAGTGGCGAAAGTCGCCTAATCTAAATCCTTATGAAAAATAAAGAACAATTACCAATGCTTGAGCGCTTGAGTGTCTCCGATGCCTCGTCTTCAGTTTCGTTCGATGACCATGAGCAAGTTAGCTATATTGAAGACAAAGCCAGTGGACTCAAAGCGTATATCGCAATTCATAATACAAACCTAGGCCCGTCAGTGGGTGGTTGTCGAATGTACCCGTATGATTCAAATGCTGAGGCACTTGAAGATGTACTTCGTTTAAGTCGCGGCATGACCTATAAATCAGCATTAGCCGGTTTGCCAATGGGTGGTGGAAAGTCGGTGATTATCGGTAATCCACATACTGATAAAACTCCAGAGCTTTTAACCGCAATGGCAGAATTTATTGACCAACATCAGGGACTTTACGTGAGTGCTGAAGACTCAGGTACTGGTGTGGCTGATATGCAGTTGATAAGACAAACCACTGAACATGTTTTAGGGCTCGAACCGGATAGTGAATTCGGTGGTGATCCATCGCCGTTCACCGCGCGCGGTATTTTTTATGCTATGCAATCGGCCGCGCGTTATCGTTTTGGAAGCATTGATTTATCGGGTCTAAAGGTTGCTATTCAAGGAGTGGGTTCAGTTGGTTTGAACTTATGTCGTTTTTTGATTGAAGCAGGAGCTACCGTCGTCGTTGCCGATACCCAGCAGAAATCTTTAAAGCAAGCGAAAAGTCTCGGGGCAAACGTTGTTGCTACTGATGAGATACATCGTGTGCCGGCCGATATTTTTTCACCTTGTGCTATGGGTGCAATTTTGAACGACGCAAGTATTCCAGAATTGTCCGCGCCCGTGGTTGTTGGTGGAGCTAACAATCAGTTAGCAAGTCATTATCACGCAGCTGTGTTGAAAAAAAGAGGCGTGTTATATGCTCCAGACTTCGTTGTTAACGCTGGTGGAATCATCGACGTTTATAGACAATTTAAGTCGGCGACTGCGCAAGAAGTAGAGCAAAAAATAGTGGAGATAGACGCCACTTTAAGTGAAATATTCATGTTGAGTGATGAGCATGATCTTGATGCTCAGACCATCGCTGAACAATTGGCTGAAAAGCGCTTTAAGGCGCCAGGTAACGATACCGATAGGTCGAAGGCCGCCTAGAAATACGACTCGGTTTTATTAATCAACCGAGCTAATAAATGATAATGATCACCATGGAGACTAAAACTATGTTTAAACCAATTTTAACGGTGTTTGCGGCATTCGTATTAGTAGGTTGCGATGGCGCAGACGAAAGTACTACCAACAAAAGTAAAGGCACACCTCAAGTTAAAGCGGTGTCACAAGATGGAGAGATTAAAAGCCAAACCGACAAACTTAATGAATGGTTTGCTGGCCAATATGAACAAGAATTGTTGATGAGCCCTATTGGTTTAACATTTCAAGGTCGCAAAGAACGTTATGGCGAAATTGATGACATGAGTGAAGCTGCTGGCGCTGAGCAGTTGGAGTGGAAAAGAAAATCAGTAGAGACGATGAAGTCAAGCTTCGACTACGACAAGCTGACTGCAGATGGAAAGATTTCATACGATTTGTGGGCCTATCAATATGAGCGCGCGGCGGCAGGTGAAAAGTTCAAGCGTCGAGGCTACGTATTTGAGCAAATGAACGGAACTCATTCGTTTTTTCCAACGCTAATGATGAGCTTCCACCCGGTCGAGAACCTTGAAGAAATGCAAGCCTATGGGTCGCGTTTATCAGAAATTGGCCGTGCGATGAATCAATTAATTGACCGTGCAGAGCTGGGCATAAACGAAGGTGTGCGTCCGCCCCGTTTCGCTTATGAGATTGTACGCAAAGAAGCCTTAGAAATTATTTCTGGACAACCATTTGACGACACTGAAGAAAAATCGTCATTGTGGAATGACGCAAATAACAAAATTGCCGGATTGCTTACTAAAGAATTGATTACACAAGCTCAGAGTGAAGAGCTGACCACGAAAGTTAAAACGGCTTTGCTTACTGATTTAAAGCCTGCCTATCAACGACTTGTCGCCATGATCGACAAAGATATGGCTAACACCACTGAGCAAGCGCAAGGTGTTCATGCTTTACCAGATGGCGATGCATTTTATAAGTATCGATTAAAGCAAATGACCACTACCGACAAGACAGCCAACGAGATCCATGAGCTTGGCTTGAGCGAAGTCGCTCGTATTCGCGGTGAAATGGAAAAAATTAAAAACCAAGTTGGTTTTGATGGTGACTTAGAGGCTTTCTTTACTCATATTCGCGATGGTAAAGACAATCAAAAATTCTACTATCCAAATGATGACGAAGGTCGCCAAGGCTATATTGATGATGCGACCGCCGCTATTGATAATATTCGAAAAGAGTTACCAAATTATTTTGGCATTTTGCCCAAAGGTGATTTGATTGTTAAGCGGGTAGAGTCATTTCGTGAGCAAGACGGTGCGCCTCAGCATTACTACCCCGGCACGCCCGATGGTTCACGCCCTGGTATTTACTATGCGCATTTATCAGACATGAGCACCATGCCAAAAAATGAATTGGAAGTGATAGCCTATCACGAAGGCTTACCAGGCCATCATATGCAGATCGCCATTGCGCAAGAATTGACCGGTGTACCAAAGTTTCGTACCCAAGCCGGTTTTACCGCCTATTCGGAAGGTTGGGGTTTGTACTCTGAAGCACTCGCAAAAGAAATGAACAACACGTTTACCGACCCATATTCAGATTTTGGTCGCCTAGGTAGTGAAATGTGGCGTGCAATTCGCTTGGTGGTAGATACTGGTTTGCATGATAAAAAATGGACACAGCAACAAGCGATCGACTTTTTTGCTAAGAACTCTCCGGCCCCTCTGGGGACTATCGAGGCAGAAATTCGTCGTTACTTAGTTATCCCGGGCCAAGCAACAGCTTACAAAATTGGCATGATCGAAATTCAAGGCCTGCGTAAAAAAGCGGAGGACGATATGCGCGATAAGTTCGATATTCGAGCCTTCCACGACACCATACTTGGTGGCGGTGCAATGCCTCTAAGTATGCTTGGACGACGCGTCGATAATTGGCTAAAAGGTCAGTAAAAAATTTCCCTTAGTATTTTACACGCTGTCGCGCATTGCGCTTCAGCGTTTTTTTTTGCCTATAATCTAGGCAAGCTCTGTTACTTTAATAGTCTATAATTCCACGCATTGATACTATGTAATGCATTGATTGCGTCAACTAGCTCCCATTAATTTATGATCAATTTCAAATGGCGTGAGGCCGACGAAGTCATCGGCGAGACTTATTTATCGCGTTGGTTTCTTATTCGTCAACCTGGTAAACGTAACGTCTATATTCATAAATACTTAGGTAGTGATGATGATCGTGCCTTACATGATCATCCATGGCGTTCATGTAGTATTTTATTTTGGGGACGCCTGGAAGAGCATACTTCCAATGGCATAAAGCGTATTTGGCCGCTTATACCAAAGTATCGATCGGCAGAGTATACACATCGAGTAGTGCTTAAAAGTAAGGTTGCATTTACTCTGTTTTTAACCGGTCGCAAGCGTCGAGAATGGGGTTTCCATTGCCCCAAAGGGTGGGTGCATTGGTCCGACTTTACCGATGAAAGTGGCACTAAAAAGGGTGTAGGTTGCCCTGAATAAAATCTGTCTGGAGTGAACGCACTGGTACAGAAAATGCCTGTGTGCTTAACTTTGATCAGTACCTCGCGAGCTCGCACGCAGCAGACTTAAATGCTTGCAATTGATAAGTTTTATATTAAATGTTTTTGTTTGCGATTATCTCAAAAGATGGAGAGTTCGAGGTATCCAAAGCGGCATTAGCCACTCGAGCGGAAAGTCGTTCGACATCAACCACTAAACTGCGCGACAATGCGCTCAAGCCAGACAGTAGCTTTAAGGGTATGGCCTTACCGGTATTCGTATAGCGCGTGCCAATAATCACACTTGGTTCAAACACAATCGACGTTTGTTGTTCGCTGCGTTCGGAAAAACGTTTAGCGGCTGCGCTCGCCAAACGTTTACCCTTATAGTACGCAAAGCTATCGGTTCGTAGCGGAGCGATAACTTGAGCGCCAATGAGTATTGCGCGCCTCACTCCTGCTTCTCCAGCCGCGTCGAGTGCGCGAATATTGCATGTGCCATTCATAAAGAACTGTTTATCCCAAGCGGCATTATTTAAAGTTGGAATAGGAGGTGAACCAACTGAGCAGATTATCGAATCGGCATCTGATAGTGTCTCTGGTTTTGGCATACTGGCATCGCCTTGGCACCATATAACTTTTTCACTCCAACTTTGATTATGCAGATGACGCGGCCGAGTGCCTGTTCGGCTTATGCAAACAGGGACTACTCCTTGCTCTACCAAGCTTTTAGCGATGTGTGTGCCAACAAAACCGTTGCCACCATAAATGATGACTTTAGTTTGATTCATTCGCTGATCTATTTTGTTTCACTTCTATGCTCTCCAAGCTCTGACTATACTGATTAACATGTTTAAACTGTGTGTTTCTTAGCCTAATACTAAGAGAGCGCGCTGCAAAAAACCATATTATAAATTTGTTATGAACGTAGAAAATAAAATTGCAGTGATTACAGGAGGCGCCGGTGGTATCGGATCTGCTTTGTGTCGTGCACTTTCCGCAAGGGGTAGCAAAGTCGTAGTTTCAGATATGAATTTTGAGGCCGCACAAGCACTGGCTTCGGAAATAGATGGCTTAGCGGTGCGGTGTGACGTGAGCAAAGAGTCTGAAATTCAGGACTTAGTGAAGGTGACAGAACAAGCTTTTGGTCAAATTGATATATTTTGCTCTAATGCGGGCTTTGGACGAGGGGAACCATCGCATGCCGCGTCCGCGAGTGATAAAGCATGGCAATTACAATGGGATGTTCATGTTATGGCACATGTATGGGCGGCCAGGGCTTTGTTGCCAAGCATGATTGAACGTGGCGATGGTTATTTGCTGAACGTCGCATCGGCAGCGGGCTTACTAAATCAAATAGGAGATGCTGCCTATAGTGCTACTAAACATGCGGCTGTCTCGTTAGCAGAGTCTTTGGCGATTAATCACAATGACGACGGAGTGAAAGTTTCTGTTATTTGTCCTCAGTACGTCAACACAGATATTTTAATGATTAGTAAAGAACAGCGTAAAGCGGAACTGCCGGGCGTTATTTCAGCTGATCAGTGTGCGCGAGCGATTGTTGATGGTATTGATCGAGAGACTTTTATGATTTTGACACACCCGGAAGTGGCTGAATACTATAAGAAGAGAGCGGCGGCCCCTGGCGCTTGGATAGATGGGATGAAGCGCTACCGCAAAAGCCTATTAGATGACAATGGCAAAGTAGATCTAACTAAGATTTTTGGGTTTTAGGAATTTTAGGGTTAACGCGGCGGTCAGTGTCGTTGATCGTTTGGCCATTGAATTTCTAAAAGGTCTAAAGCAAGGCACGAAACGTTAGACTTTTGGTAGCGTATCGAAAAGATCAGCCTTGCTCTCTTTAAGTTCACTAAGACTCAACCCTACGATCTCGTGCGGAAACACCAGCCAATCATTGCTTTCATGTATATGATAATTTGGCTTGGACTCAGTTTGATTACGCGCCGGTTTATACCAAGGACATGCAACCCGAATTGCCTGGGGGAAATTTTGCTGCATGTCTTGCTTTAATCGCGCAAGAATTGCCTCAATACTGCGGCCAGAATCGAACACATCGTCTACCACTAAAACGCGGCTGTGTTTATCTATATTATTGAGAAGATATTCAAGGCCATCTACTCGCACGGTTTTACTTTGTTGGTCAATGCCTGTGTATGAAGACGCTCGAATTGCAATATGATCGGTTTTGATTCCCGCGTATTCAAAATACTCTTGGATAGCCACACCAACGGGCGCGCCGCCACGCCAAACGCCTATGATAAAGTCAGGCCGAAAGCCCGAATCATATACCTGTTTGGCAAGTATAAATGAGTCGTACAACAAGTCTTGCGCGTTAATGAATTTTTTTTTCACTTCTGGTGATGAGTATTTATCGCAGCGTGCGCAATTTAAGTTTAATTTCTAGCTTGGGAAAATAACATATCGTGCACATTGTTACTCTAAACTCGAATGATTTTTCGACGTTCAAAACATCGAAATTGATTGACGCGAGCCCCTCCACAAGAGTAGCGTTCGCTGTGGTAGCTTTTTAGCGGGAGCGTTGCTATGTTCACTGTCTTGTTTTTATTATTTGCAGTTACTGGTATTACCACGTTTTGTTTGGTGTGTCATCGCCTGTGGGTGGGCAATACTTATTCAAATGTGCTGGGTATTACTTCGCTGGTGTTCTTCGGCATTGCTTACACTCAGTTCGAAACCCTGATCGAGCCTCGCCTTCTGCAATTTGATTGGTTTGCTCCTAATAGTGTCAAGCTGGCCTTAGGTAGCTTGTTTTGGTTTAGTGTTGCTTATCTAGCCAATGCTTTAATTAAGCATTTTATCTACCCGCGTAAACTAAACTGGATGGGCGACTCCACGGTGCCAAAACTAATCCAGTATTTGGTTACCATTTTGTTGTACTTGCTCGCACTAATACTGATCTTGGGCTTAGTGTTTGGGCAATCTATTACCGGTGTTGTTACTGCGTCTGGTGCTGTTTTGTTAGTGCTAGGTTATTCGGCACGGTCCTTGCTCGATGAGTTTTTTGCTGGCCTGGCGGTTAACCTTAGTGCGCCGTTTGAAAAAGGCGACCTCATACAATTAAATGACGAGTGGGGTTATGTGAAAGATGTTGATTGGCGCAGCATTACCTATCAAGACATGGACAACAACTATGTCACTTTGCCTAACACCAAGTTAGCGGCGAGTAAGATCAGAAATTTAGATCGCCCCAGTGAAATGACACGGCGTACCCTATATCTGCAGGTCGAATACAATGTGCCGCCCAAGGTGGTGGTAAGCGAATGCAACGATGCGATTGAAGACTGCCCGCACATTACGCCGCACCCGTGGAATTTCTGTAGCTATTTTGATTGCGATGAAAAAGGCATGCGCTATAAGTTGCATTTTCATGTTGCTCACTACGATGACTGGTATGTTGCCAGCGATGAACTACTCAATGCTATTTGGTACCGATTTGCGCGCAAAGGCATTCGCTTTGCACATCAACGCAAACTTAACTTTATGGACAAGTCGGATGAGCAACGGGTGTTGCCAGATTCCGCATGGGACGAATCTAACTGGCGTGCTTTGGTCGAACGTTTTAATCAAGTACCTGTTTTCGAAGGAATGGACGACAAAGATACTGAAGAGCTCGCGCGCTCTGCAAGCTTACACATTATAGGGCCACCGGAGCGCATTATTCGTATTGGTTCTAAGCGCACATCAATGTTTTTGATTGCCGCTGGTTCGGCCGAGGTATTTGAAGTCGATGAAAAAGGCGTCGAGACAAAAATGGCAAGTGTCGGAGAATCAGAAACCTTAGGTTTGATGTCATTATTAACTGGCATACCGCAACGTACTACCATACGTGCTAAAGAAGAATGCGCAGTTTGGGAAATCGGCAGTGACTCTCTGCATGCCTTGTTTGATAGAAAACCTGAAATCATGAAATCGATAGCCGAAAACGTGGCACGATGGCGAGCTGAAGAAGATGATGCCATTAAAACCATCACTAATAACCGGCAACAACAAAATCAATATATCCGTCAACATACAGATCGACTTAGCAACCGCATTGCAACGTTTTTTCAACGTGGTTCGCAAAGTACAAAAGCCGAAACAGGCGAAGAATTCACCAATTTTTAGGAAACATAAATGCAGAAAGTTATCGTCGTACAACCGGGTGGTTTAGACAATTTAAAAGTCGTTGAGCAAGATATTCCAGAACCCTCAGCGGGCCAAGTTCGTGTGCGTTGGCATGCAAGTTCTTTGAACTTTCATGATTACTTAGTTGCCAGTGGTGGTATTCCGGTTGATCAAGATCGTGTGCCAATGTCAGATGGGGCCGGTCAGATAGACGCGATTGGTGAAGGTGTCACACAGTGGCAGCTTGGTGATAAAGTCATGAGTTTATTTTTCCCGGACTGGCAAAGTGGTCGAGCAACGCCGACTAATACGCGCGCGATTTCTGGAGAATCGGTTGATGGATATGCGATGCAGTATGGCTGTGTTTCGGCCGATGCGCTTACCTCGATACCCGAAGGCTACAGTTATGCGCAAGCGGCGACCCTTCCATGTGCGGCCTTAACTGCTTGGCGTGCGCTAGTACCGGTTGGTCGCATAAAGGCGGGTGACTCGGTTTTAATTCAAGGAAGTGGCGGCATGTCTTTGTTTGGTTTGCAGTTTGCCAAGGCCGCAGGTGCTTATGTGTATGCAACTACTTCGTCAGACGAAAAAACTGAGCGCATGTTGGCCTTGGGCGCCGATCAAGTGATCAACTACAAAACAGATGAAAAGTGGGGTAGAACAATCGCTAAACAAAGCGGTGGCATTGATCATGTTTTAGACGTGGGTGGTCCGGCCACTCTTAATCAGGCGGTTGATGCCGTAGGCTATGGCGGTCAGGTGACTCTAATAGGAATTCTCGGTGGCCGCAAAGCTGAACTGGTTTTACCAAAATTATTTTTTAAGCATGCCTCGCTTAATGGCATCGCTGTCGGTTCCCGCACAATGCAGCAAGACATGGTAAATGCCATTAACATAAGTGGTATGCAGCCTGTGGTTGATAAGTCGTTCGGCTTAGCTGAACTCTCTGAGGCCTTTGACTATCAATTAAGCGGCGCGCACATGGGTAAGATTGTGTTAGAGTTTTAGTGTTAACAAGCTTCTAATACATCTCTAATGACTAAAGCAGACACCACCGTTCAACGCTATTTAAAACTTGCTGTGTTGGTTGTTATAGCTGGAAATATATATCCGCTCATTTACCTACGCCAGAACTTTGAAGTTAGTATTTTAGAGTCGTTTGGCATCACCGCACAGCAGCTAAGTCAAAACTACGCCATGCTTGGTTTGCTTTATGTAGTCACTTACATTCCAAGTGGATGGCTAGCGGACCGAGTGTCGCCTCGAATACTCATGTCATTCTCTTTGTTGTTGGCTGGCATTCTAGGCGTCTGGTTTTCTACTTTTCCTAATTTTTTTGCACTACAAATTATCTTTGCAGGCTGGGGAATTGCGGCGGGTTTGACCTTTTGGTCATCGTTGATTAAAGCAACGACCTTGCTCGCCCAAAGTCATGAACAAGGAAGATTTTTTGGCATTCTCGATGGTGGCCGAGGACTCGTCGAAGCTATTTTGGCTTCCATTGTCTTATTTGTTTTCGCTCACTACACCACCTCCGTTGGGGAAGACACTGCGCAGGCATTACAGAGAGTGATCTATATCTATGTGGGCTGTATGTTAGTGCTGGCACCCGTTTCGTTTTTCGTGCTGCACGAACCGCTACCTCCACGCGAAGAGCAGCAAGCACAAAATCGCGCCACGAGTTTTTGGAGTGATTTGCGTTTAATCGCAAAGAAAGAAGAAATTTGGCTGAGCGGTGTATGCATTCTTACGGGTTATCAATTGTTTTGGGCAACCTATTCGTTCTCAGCCTACTTACAAACACAATACGGACTTACCGCCGTTACTGTGGGTTTAATAACGGTGGCTAAATTATGGACTCGTCCGGTAGGCGCTGTAGCAGCGGGGTTCGCCGGCGACATGATTGATCGTGAAGCAACTTTGAGCTGCTTACTTGTCTTAGCCGCCCTGAGCCTGTTAGCACTGTGTTTCGTTCCTGTTAACGCCGCGACCAGCTTAATATTAATAATTGTTCTGGCGGTTGGTTTTCTTACCTATGCGGTACGCGGAATATTTTGGTCGACGCTTGAGAGTTGCGGGATCGATAATCGTATTAAAGGTTTGGCGATTGGCGTATTGTCTTTAGTAGGTTATTCACCTGACATTTATCTGCCATTGCTTAACGGCTACTTGCTAGAACAGTATCCCGGTAAGCAAGGTTATACCGTGTACTTTCAGTTGATCGCAGGGGCTGGTTTTATTGGTGCACTGGCCGCATGGCGTTTGCGCTTCTTGGTAGCGCAAAGATCTGCAAAGTAAGTATTGCTTTTATATTTGGTTCGCGTGCTTGATTTTCTTAAGTTAATTCACTCGTAGTAATGAAACTTAATTTAAAACAACTTGAGACCTTTGTTTGGGTTGCAGACCTAGGCAGCTTTCGACAAGCCGCTGTTCGGCTTAATACCACGCAGCCGAATATTTCATCTCGTATTGCATCCCTAGAAAAGCTCTTGGCAACAAGACTATTCGACCGAAATGCAAGTTCTGTCAGACTAACTCAACGCGGTAAAGAATTGCTTGAGCATGCGCGAAAAGTGCTCGCTTCGGTTGACGATTTTATTGACGCGACCGATAAAACTAATTTGTTTGACGGTGTTTTGCGTTTGGGTGTCTCGGAGTTAATTGTGAATACCTGGTTGCCATCGTTTCTGCGTGAATTTAAAGTCAAGTATCCATCTGCAATCATCGAGCTGAGCGTTGATCTTTCAGTTAATCTTGAAGTTGAATTAGAGCAGTACAATATTGACCTTGCATTTCAGAGTGGGCCATTTAAATCATCCACTTCAGGCAGTCAAGAACTCGGTGCGTTTCCGGTAACATGGGTTATGTCACCAGAGCTGCGCGCGCAATTACCACAGCAGATTACGATTGCCGATATGGCAAAATTACCGATCATGGCGCATTCGCGCAGCACCAAGCATTTCAAAGAGATAGAACAGCATTTCGCCACGCATAAAACCACTCGTGCACGCATCACACAGTGTAATAACCTAGCTGCTTGTGTGCAAATGGCACTCGATGGTTATGGCGTTGCCCCTATTCTCACACCAATGGTAGAGAAACACTTAAAAGTAGGTAGCTTGTTTGCCATAGATTATTTTTGGCAGCCGAGTAAATTAGAATTTTTTGCGCGCTATGACATTAATAAGGAAGATGCATTAGTGTTGGCAGCTGCAAACTTAGCGAGTGAGATATCTAATGAGCTGGCGCAAAAATACAAATAACAACAAAAATAGCCTCCCTTCAGGATAAATAAATTTAATCGTGAAAGGCATATAAAGTAATTAGAATTAATCGACTGTCGTTCTTATAATGACAGCAAATAACTATAAAAAGGCGTGTGTAAATGAAGGCTTCTTCGGTTCGAATGGGGGTAGATATTGGCGGTACATTTACCGATGTTGTGTTGGAAGTAGGTGCTAAGCAATATTCCACCAAAGTGCTCACGACTTATATTGCACCCGAAAACGCCATCATCGACGGTATGCATCAAGTCTGCTCCAAAGCAGGCGTATCGCCTTGTGACATTGAGCAAGTCATTCATGGCACCACACTGGCTACTAACGCTTTAATCGAACGGCGTGGTGCTAAGACCGCGTTCATCACCACGCAAGGTTTTCGCGATGTAATAGAAATGCGAACGGAGTCGCGTTTTGAGCAATACGACTTGAACTTAAAATTGCCTGAGCCATTGTTGTCAAGGAATCAACGCTATACCGTTAATGAGAGAGTAAGCGCTCAAGGTGAAATTTATACCGCGCTTGAACGTGCCGAAGTCGAGCAATTGGCACAACTAATTAAGCAAGCAAATTATCAAAGCGTCGCGGTCGGGCTTTTACATTCTTATGCTAATGAGGCGCATGAAAACTTGGTGCGCGAAGTATTAAACGAGATTGTGCCGGATGTGATGGTCTCTCTTTCCTGCGAAGTGTCACCACAAATGCGTGAATACGAGCGTTTTAATACAGTGGTTGCCAATGCCTATATTAAGCCTCTAATGAAGAGTTATCTTGGCCGGCTCTCAGGTCGTATGAGAGATGAGGGTCTTAACTGCGATATATTTTTAATGCACTCAGGCGGAGGTATTATTTCGATCGAAAGTGCAGCTGATTTTCCCGTACGTTTAGTGGAGTCGGGGCCAGCAGGTGGCGCGGTTTTTGCGGCAACTATAGCCGCGAAATACGGTTTAGATAAAGTATTATCATTTGATATGGGCGGTACCACTGCCAAGATTTGTTTGATCAATAATCAAACGCCAAAAACCAGTCGAGTGTTTGAAGTAGCAAGAACCTATCGCTTTAAGAAGGGCTCGGGCATGCCGATTTCAATCCCAGTGATTGATATGGTCGAAATTGGTGCCGGTGGGGGTTCTATTGCACATGTTGATTCTATGCGCCAGATACGAGTAGGGCCCGAATCAGCTGGTTCAGAGCCCGGCCCAGCTTGTTACGATGTGGGCGGTGTTCGACCCGCGGTTACCGATGCAGATTTAGTGCTCGGCAAGTTAGATCCAAATAACTTTGCAGGCGGTTCAATTACGCTTTCTACTCAACAATCAGAAAAGGCATTGGAATCTGAAATAGGACAAAGCCTTGACATGGATGCCTTAACCGCCGCTTACGGTGTCGTCGAAGTAGTAGATGAAAACATGGCGAACGCAGCAAGAGTGCACGCCGTTGAAAATGGTGAAGACTTGGCCGACTACACTATGATTGCTTTTGGTGGCGCTGCGCCTCTACACGCAGCAAGGCTGTGCGAAAAACTTAGTATAGATCGTTTATTAGTACCTCCCGGCGCTGGCGTGGGTTCAGCCATCGGTTTCTTGCGCGCACCGTTTAGCTTTGAAGCCAACCGCAGCGTGTATATGCGTCTATCGGATTTCGACCCAGTGCGCATTCGCTCATTGTTAAGCGAACTTGAAGACGAAGCAACTCGTTTTGTAACACGCTGTGATGATAAAGCCGAGGTTCTCGCCGAATTTAAAGCGTACATGCGTTATAGCGGGCAAGGCTGGGAAATTCCAATCGCGCTTACTCCACAACAAGCACTTAATCCCAAGGTAGAAGAGTTTACTCAATTGTTTGAGCGCGATTACCAAACACTCTTTGGTCGACCTGTTGAAGGTATGGATATTGAGGTAACCGTATGGGCAGTGAATGCCACCACACCGAGCGAACAGATAGAAACGATCGACTTAGTTGAGCCCAAAGGTGACGCTGAGATTAACGTACAGCGCAGCATGTTTGACCCTGCTTTAGGTGAATCGAAAAATGCCTCTGTAGTATTGCGGGAAAAAATACAAGTGGGTGAAACTGTCACCGGCCCAGCTGTGATTACAGAAAACGAAACAAGTATTGTCTTACCCGCTAGTCGTATTGCTATCCAGCAAGTTGACGGCTGTATTGACGTCAGCGTGAAAAATTAACGAGCCACAGTTAAGTGATATGAATAAGCAGAACTCAAATATGAATACCTCCAAAGTGAGTTATCAAGTGATGTGGAACCGCATGGTCTCGATAGTTGAAGAGCAGGCGCAAGCACTTATTAGAACCGCATTTTCCACCTCCGTACGTGAAGCCGGCGATTTGTCGGCCGGCGTCTATGATGTAGACGGAAAAATGTTGGCGCAAGCGGTGACCGGCACACCAGGCCATGTTAATGCGATGGCCGATGCAGTAGCCCATTTTATTCGCAGAATAGGGTCAGACAATATTTTTGAAGGCGATGTTTATATAACCAACGACCCGTGGGAAGGCACTGGTCACCTACATGACATAACCGTGGTTAGCCCTTCATTTTATAAACAAAACTTAGTCGGGTTCTTCGCGTGTACCGCGCATGTAGTTGATATTGGTGGTCGTGGCTTTAGTGCCGACGCAGCCTCTATTTATGAGGAAGGTCTGTACATTCCGATTATGAAGTTCGCTGAACGCGGTGAGGTGGACAAGGCCTTCGTTAAAATTGTGCGAATCAATGTGCGCGAACCCGACCAAGTTGTCGGTGATATCTATGCACTGGCAACGTGTAATGAAATTGGTCATCAACGTTTAGTTGAAATGATGAATGAGTTTGCCTTGCCCGACATACAAGGCATTGCGGACTTTATTCTTGAGAATTCACGTTTGGCGACGCTTGAAAAAATTAATGAATTACCTGAGAAATCAGCAAGCGGTGAAATGACTATTGATGGTTACGACACGCCGATTAAATTAGCCGTACAACTGATGTTTGCTAAAGATCAAGTGTTGTGTGATTTTACTGGCACTTCTGGGATAGATAAAAGAGGTATTAACGTGCCTTTGGTTTACACTCAAGCGTATGCCTGTTACGCGCTTAAATGTGCCATCGCGCCTGAGATACCTAATAACGCAGCATCGCTCGCGCCGTTTGTGATCAGCGCACCGGATCACACCATCGTTAATGCGCATCATCCAGCGCCGGTTGCCTTGCGGCATGTGATTGGTCATATGATCCCAGACGCGGTCTACGACGCTCTGGACAAAATACTCGCTGAAACTGTGCCCGCGGAAGGTGCAGGTACGCTGTGTAATTTTCAGGTTTCTTTGCGCCCGCGCACGGATCAACTAAGCGGACAAGCCGGCAGGCGAGCAGAAGTCTTAACCTTTAACTCGGGTGGATCAGGCGCGCGTCCAACCCTCGATGGGATGAGTGCAACCGCATTTCCATCTGGTGTGATGACCATGCCAGTAGAAGCCACCGAACACACCGGGCCAGTGATTATTTGGCGTAAAGAATTGCGTCCAGACAGTGGTGGGGCCGGTAAGTATAGAGGCGGTTTAGGTCAATACATGGAGGTTGGTGCAAGCGAAGGTTATGAATTTGATTTTTCTGCGATGTTTGATCGAGTGAAATTCCCGGCTCGCGGTCGCCATGGCGGTTTAGACGGCGCGCCCACCTCGATCGTTAAAAGTGATGGATCGACGATGAAAGGCAAAGGTAAACAGTTTGTAGCGCATGGCGAAACCGTTAAACTCGCATTCCCAGGTGGCGCAGGTTATGGCTTAGCCAGCGAACGTGATGCAGAACTGGTAAAGCGCGATTTAGCACGTGGTTACATTAGTGCCGATTCGGCACGCAAAGATTATGGGTTTAGCCAAGAACAAATCACGCAAGTGCTCGATGCTGCAAAAAAAGGACAGGAGATTTAGTTTTGCATAGCCCAGCCAAATTCGAACATCCTCAGCACCTTAGTTACGATGTGATTATCGTCGGAGGTGCCAAACTTGGTTCATCGGTTGCTTGGTTTTTAAGTGCTAATCCTGATTTTGATGGGTCTGTCTTGGTGGTTGACCGTGACATGACTTATGAGTTTAGTTCAACAGCGCACACCAATAGTTGTATGCGTCAACAGTTTTCCAGTGAGATAAATGTCAAGGTCTCACAGTTTGCTGCTCACTACGTTAATAATTTTCGAGACTATTTTGATGATGATCCGCGAGTGCCAGATATTCATTTTCAGAGTTATGGTTATATGTACTTGGCCGACAATTATGATTTTGCCGAAACACTAAAAGCATCGCAGAAACTTCAAGCCACTTGTGGTGCGGGCACTAAGATTATGAGTGCCGAAGAAATAAAACGGGATTATCCTTTTTACTACCTCGATGACATCGTCTTAGGCAGCCATAATTTGATTGATGAAGGATATTACGACGGTAATACTGTGTTTGATTGGTGGAAGCGTTGGGCTCGGGAAAAAGGCGTCGAGTATTTATCTAATGAAGTTGTCAGCATGACTAAAAACACGCAGGGAAGTAAAGTTGATAGCGTGACTTTAAGCACTGGAGAGGTGGTCAGCTGCGGTAAGATTGTGAACGCTTCAGGGCCCCGTGCAGTGTTAACCTCGCGTATGGCCGGCATTGAAATACCAGTGGAACCACGTAAAAGGTATAGCTATATATTTACCGCAGAGAATCCCTTGGACCGTGACTTGCCCTTGACTATAGATCCATCTGGTGTGCATATGCGTTCTGAAGGTGCTCACTATCTTGCCGGTTGTCCGCCCGATGTTGATCTAAGCGTTGATTACGATGATTTTGAGCAAGACCATAGCCTATGGGAACAAAAAGTATGGCCCGCTCTCGCTAATCGAATACCCCAGTTTGAAGCAATTAAAGTCATTAACTCTTGGGTTGGGCATTATGCATTCAATACTGTTGATCAAAATGCCATATTGGGCCCGCACACAGAGGTAGAGAACTTTCTTTTTGTAAACGGTTTTTCTGGCCACGGCTTTCAACAAGCACCGGCCATGGGGCGTGCAATCTCAGAATTAATCATCTACGGTGAATATCGTAGTTTAGATCTATCACCTTATGATTATGCTCGCATTCCAAATAATAAACCCTTTATTGAAAGTGCGGTTATTTAGTGCAATCGAGTACTAGCCAAATATTGCTATAAGCTCGGTGAAATTTTATCAAATGAGTTTTTCACACTATTATCAGACGTAAATCTAAGGCTAAAGAGCAATGACAATTAACTATCTCTCAACACGTTTAGACCCCGTTAAACCTTCAGCTTCGGCGTGGGTGAGTCAAGCAGCACGGGAGTTAAAAGCGCAAGGCATAGACGTAATAGATATGGGTTTAGGCGAACCTGACTTCGCGACCCCGGGTCATATTATTGAAGCGGCTTATCGTGCGGCCAACAATGGTGAAACCAAATATCCTCCCAACGACGGCACCTTGGCGATGAAGCAAGCCGTGATAAAAAAGTTTGCCAGAGAAAACCAAATTGATGTGGCCGCCAACGAAATTTTGGTGAGCAATGGCGCAAAGCAAATCATCTTTAATGCATTGATGGCCAGCCTAGAAGTCGACTCAGAGGTTCTGCTTTGCGCGCCTTACTTCGGTCAATATAAAGACATGGTATTGATTTTGGGTGGCCGACCAAAAGAAATTACTTGTCGAGCCGAAGATGCTTTTTTAATTACACCAGAGCAACTAGAAGCCGCGCTCACACCGCAATCAAAATGGGTAATTTTAAATTCGCCTTCTAACCCCGCAGGCGCAAGTTATAGCGCGCAACAATTGCGTGCTTTAGGCGATGTGCTTAAGCGGCATCCGCGAGTCATGATAATGGCGGACGAAATATACGAACACATAGTGTTTGATGATTTTAAGTTCGTGTCATTTGCAGCGGCCTGCCCAGAACTACGAGATCGCACACTCATCGTTAATGGTGTTTCTAAAGCTTATGCAATGACTGGATGGCGCATAGGTTATTGCGCTGGTCCTGCTGTTTTGGTGGCCGGTATGAATAAAGTTCAATCACAAATTTCATCAGGCGCCTGCTCTATCGCACAAGCCGCTGCGGCACAAGCTTTGAGTGGACCACAAGATTCTGTTGAGGAATTTAGACAAGCATTTGAACGTCGTCGCGACTTAGTAGTAGAGCGTATAAACCAAATAGATGGTTTGAGTTTAGATGCACCACGCGGCGCGTTTTATGCATTTGTAGATTGCGTTGAATTTATAGGTGCAAAAACGCCTAATGGCGACACCATTAACGACGACGTGGCATTCACGCAATTTTTATTAGACGACGCCAATGTTGCTACCGTACCTGGTTCCGCTTACGGCTTGTCTCCGTTTTTTAGGTTGTCGACCGCCACGTCAGACCAAATATTAACCCAGGCGTTAGATCGAATTGCCGAATCTACTGCAAAACTTATTGGCTAAATTTAGCTAGGCATCGAATGAAAAAAATAATATTAACGGGCGCTGCAGGGCGCCTTGGTTCTTATCTCCGCGAACCTCTTACCAAACTTGCTGACTCCCTAGTAAGCACCGACATTGTTGACGACATCGGCAAGCTCTATAAAGGAGAGACATACCTAGCCGCTGATCTGTCAAATTTAGATGCCATGCTGCAAGTGACGGAAGGTGCCGATATGATCGTGCACTTTGGCGCCATTGGTGACGAAGCCCCGTTTGATGACATTCTTAATTCAAATATCGTTGGGGCGTATAATGTTTGGGAAGCAGCGTATAAAAATGGAGTACGCCGTGTTATTTATGCAAGCTCTGTGCACGCCATTGGTATGCATGATCGGACCGCGGGAATTGGTTTAGATGCGCCACACAAGCCAGATACCTATTACGGTTTAGCGAAGTGTTTTGCAGAAGATTTAGCAAGCTTATATTGGGATAAGCGCGGCATTGAATCAGTCTGCATGAGAATATTCTCGTGCGCCCAGGTAACAAACGCTCGTGCATTAGGAACATGGCTTTCATACGATGATTTAATTCATCTTGTCGAGCAGTCAATTACGACGCCAGTAACAAAATTTACCACTGTTTGGGGAGTCTCAAATAATGATCGTTGCCCAGTAGATAATAGTACGGCGGCTTTCTTAGGCTATAAACCTAAAGACAATGCAGAACAATTTGCCAAACAGATTTTAGCTGATACCGAGCCGCTAGATTTGCATGATCCGGAACACTTATATTTAGGCGGGCCCTTTGCTTCGGTTGAACTAGGTAACAGCGGTGTTGCGTCAATGAACATTGTTAACGACGCGAAAGAAACTTAGTAAAGGCGCCGTTAATGAGCTTGAGTTTTATCAGTAGAATCTTATCAAAAGGCTTAACGAAATTTATATCAACGAGCTCTGGGTAAAAAACGCAAGAAAACTCAAAAAACCAGCCTACCGAACCTTGACTAAAGCCGACCTGAAGTGTATTTTTCGCCTCCTTCTAGCACTCATCCAAAGAGTGCAATAAGTCAAAATGGCTATGTAGCTCAGCTGGTTAGAGCACAGCATTCATAATGCTGGGGTCGGTGGTTCAAGTCCACCCATAGCCACCATTAATTCTTTTCTAAAACAATAACTTAGCAAAGATCTGAGTCTGCGTCAAAGGCTTCAAAATCGTATGGAGACAATATGGAGACAGATTGGCGACAAGACTTAGTTAATGCCAATCTGGGCAAATTTTAAATGACAGCATTTTGCCCATTTCAGCCATTTCGTGTACTCAGCTCTGCCTCCTTAAACTCGAAGGCATTCAAAACTGTTTTTTTGGTTCTAAAATATCAACTTCCTGCTTGGCTTGAGGAACAAATGTTCCTAACGCATCTACTAACAGTTGCGGGTTTTCCCAATGAATAAAATGGTCGGCCTCAGGAAGAATAACCCTATTTACCTTAGCATTTACCAGCGCCTTTTGAATATACTCGGCGTTCTTTGGGTTCACATGTTTGTCTTTTCCCCCTTGAATGATAGTGGTTGGCACCTTTATGTTTTGCCACAAAGGCTGCATAGCTTTAAGTTGTTTTTTTAACGGTAAAATTTCTTTGTTAGCACGCCGTAAGTTGCGGGGTACGAACCAACTAATGGGTAAAAAGCCGCCTAACGTGTTGTACCAACGGTGGCTATGTTTAGGGTCGGCCGTCGAAGCAATAAACACCAAACCACCGATCTGTTCAGGATAGTCCAATGCCGTGCGAGCAATGATGGGACCACCTAATGAGTGCCCTACCAAGATCACGCCGCTGTCGCTGGTGTTTTTGCTCAGTAATGCCTTCAAAGAAGCCGCTTGCGCAGTTAAAGAAGGCTCTACTTTGCCTTCGGAGCCGCCATGCCCCAAACGGTCAACAGAAATCATGTGAAAATGATCACGCAAAAAGTCATTAGTCAAAAAAGCCGTATACTCAGCCCAACTACCTGGCGTACCGTGTACAAAGATAATTAACGGTTTAGGCCCCTTTTCTCGGTCTCTATACATCTCAACGAAGTAAAAAGGTCTGCCGTCTACGTCAATAGTGTGCAGGTCGATCTCGTTGATCGGAATACGATATTCATTGACTGTTCCGTTTATATCCAAAACGACATCCCAGTGCTTATCATCAGTTTCTTGTTCGTTATCGGCCTTTTCATTCGCCAAGCCAGCGCTGCTAAATAAGCACAGCAGGCTAATCAATAACAAGGACAGTAAAAAGAATTTTGATTGGTACTTAATTAGGTTCATATTGGTTTTTTCCGTTTGATAAGTCTTAATGTGGCGATGCAGTATTACCAAATCACATCAGCCATAAAATGTTGTGTACATCGTTAGATGCGCAACACGGTTTTTTGGATTCAGTTTGATTCGGCACCATACTCAATTAATCCATAACGCTTCCTTAAGCGGCAACTCTGGTGTTTTACTCATGATTTGCCTTTGATCGTCTAGATGCATTTTTTACTATAAAAAATGTCGAGTATCTCAAGTAGTATGGTACTGACAAGTTAACTTTTGAAGCCATAAAGCTTTGAATCAATTTTCTTAGGC
>CAYSUU010000009.1:0-62523 GCA_964434375.1 uncultured Gammaproteobacteria bacterium
CACAAATACATTATTTAACATAATATAGATTATGCGCATATTCTATATATTAAGGATTTTATGGTACTATCGTTAGAGTTAAGAAAATACTTTAAAGATAATCTATATTATTTCAATGACTTAGGGCTTCTTTAGAGATTTGATATTAGATAAAAATTATTTATATGCGCCGAGTTATGGTACATCAATTAGAAATTTGCTTTGACGTTGCGGAAAATACCGGTAAAGAAATCGAGCGTCCTGCCTTGGACTTGCTGGCTGATTTACCGCGCGTAAAGGAAACCGCGAATAAGAATTTTCGTGCCAGAAATGAATTTATTACATCCTCAGCGTCATCCTATTTGGAGCCTGAAAATGGCCATGGAATGCCCAGTACTCATCGAAAGTAAGCTTCGTTTAAATTTTCGCCTTAAGGAAGTCACACCCAAAAACCGGCCCTGTGTGGTGAATTTCAGTGTGGTTTGCGGACCATAACACGGCCAAATTCGTCAGAAATAAGGGGTTTTTAGGGAAAATTAGCTAGTTAGCTTAGTTTTAAATGAATTAGCAGGGCAAAGCTAATTAAGTTAGAAAATGCGAAACCGATGACAATAGGGCGTTGATGTTCAAAAAATCTATGGTTGGAGCCAGCTCAGAGAAGCTTAGTTGCCGCCCTACTTTGCTCACTATATTTATCTCATTATAAATTTGACGTGTTTGAGCGCTTAGCCAAAACTAAGCGCTCAATTTCACCGGCTGGTGCACTTATTGCAACTTAAATGAGACCGTGGCGCCACCGCCTAACGGTAGGTCAAGACCGGCCCAGATCATTGTTAAGATCAAGCCGCTGATGAGCATAAAAATGGAATATGGGATCATTGTGGCGGTTAGGCTGCCAAGACCAAAGTCTTTATTCCAACGATTCGCAAATGTGAGGATTAGTGGAAAATACACCATTAATGGCGTGATTATATTGGTTGCGCCATCACCAACACGATAAGCCGCGGTCGCCATTTCAGGGCTAATGGACTTGCTGGCTGATTTACCGCGCGTAAAGGAAACCGCGAATAAGAATTTTCGTGCCAGAAATGAATTTATTACATCCTCAGCGTCATCCTATTTGGAGCCTGAAAATGGCCATGGAATGCCCAGTACTCATCGAAAGTAAGCTTCGTTTAAATTTTCGCCTTAAGGAAGTCACACCCAAAAACCGGCCCTGTGTGGTGAATTTCAGTGTGGTTTGCGGACCATAACACGGCCAAATTCGTCAGAAATAAGGGGTTTTTAGGGAAAATTAGCTAGTTAGCTTAGTTTTAAATGAATTAGCAGGGCAAAGCTAATTAAGTTAGAAAATGCGAAACCGATGACAATAGGGCGTTGATGTTCAAAAAATCTATGGTTGGAGCCAGCTCAGAGAAGCTTAGTTGCCGCCCTACTTTGCTCACTATATTTATCTCATTATAAATTTGACGTGTTTGAGCGCTTAGCCAAAACTAAGCGCTCAATTTCACCGGCTGGTGCACTTATTGCAACTTAAATGAGACCGTGGCGCCACCGCCTAACGGTAGGTCAAGACCGGCCCAGATCATTGTTAAGATCAAGCCGCTGATGAGCATAAAAATGGAATATGGGATCATTGTGGCGGTTAGGCTGCCAAGACCAAAGTCTTTATTCCAACGATTCGCAAATGTGAGGATTAGTGGAAAATACACCATTAATGGCGTGATTATATTGGTTGCGCCATCACCAACACGATAAGCCGCGGTCGCCATTTCAGGGCTAATACCGGAGAGCATTAACATGGGTACAATTACTGGCGCTAAAAATGCCCATTTGGCGCTGGCGGAGCCGACAAACAAATTAAGTAAGGCTGAAAACAACACCATTACGCCCATTACGGCAAATACTGGTAGATTAGACGCTTGAATCGCGGCAGCGCCTTTAATGGCAAAAATTAGGCCTAAATTAGACCAATTAAACATGGCAACAAAATGTGCAGCTGCAAAGGCTAATACCAAGTAGTAACCCATATCCTTCATTGATTCGGCCATCATATCAACCACATCTCGATGCGACTTTATACTGCCCGCAGAGCGACCGTAGGCCCATGCGCTCGCCAGAAATAGCACTAAAAAGGCGGCAATTAGCGACTGATAAAATGGCGTTAAGCGCGCTTGAAACGAGCAATCACCGGTAGCCAGTTGTGCATCAGGACAAGCGGCTTCATTAACAAGCGGCGTGCCTGGCCCAAACACCATTGCCGCCCAGACTACGCAAACCGCAATGAGTGCAAGGCCAGCATGTTTAAGCCCCCTCTTCTCTTGTTCATTTAAGGTTTGGCGTTCTTCGTCGCTGGTGCCTTGCTGTTTAAGAGCAGCTGGGTCCCAATCTCCGAGTTTTGGCTCGATTATTTTATCTGTCACGTACCAAATAATAGGTACGTATATAAACAACATGGTGGCGATGAAGTACCAGTTGCCAGCTATATTAACGGGGTAATTCTCAACTAAAATACCGGCCGCTTCGCCAGTGATACCTAGCAATAAGGCGTCCAATTGCCCCATTACCAAGTTGGCTGAAAAGCCACCAGACACCCCAGCAAATGAAGCCGCTATGCCGGCAATAGGGTTTCGGCCGGCAGCCGCAAAAACCATGGCGGACAATGGAATTAACACCACATAAGCGGCGTCGGCGGCTAAGTTGCCCATCATGGCGATAAAGGCAATAAGCGGCGTGAGCATGTATTTAGGCGCATTACCCACGGCCGCGCGCATGGCTGTTCCAAAAAGACCAGCTCGTTCCGCTACCCCAGCCCCGAGCATGACGGTTAGCACTAAGCCCAAAGGATGAAAGTGAGCAAAGGTGCTTGGCATTTCAACGAAGATGCGTTGAAGGTTATCCGCAGACAATAGACTTTTGGCGGTTACCATGCCATCTCCGCCTATGCCAAAACGCGCCTTTTGCGAATCCGGCATTCCTGAGAGTACTTCAGGGCTCAGTGTTTCACTCAAGCCTGCAAATGCGAACACAATTGACATGGCTACTAGTGCGAGAATTAAGTAAAAAAATAGGAATACCGGATCGGGAAGCGCGTTTCCTGTGCGTTCAACCCAGGCTAAGAATCCTGTGTGTGTTGAATTTTTTATGGTGTTCGTTTCCGACATAGTACAAACAGTCCTGCTAATGGTTAGCCAGACTGACTTTATAGCACTATTTACATGATAATTTTATAGGCTTGATGCCTATCTTTTGACTGTGAGCTGTAAACCATGAAAATACCGTTAAAACCATCGGAGCGGTCTCGAGAGCATAAGCCTAAGAATACAAAACGACTTGTATCAGATTATTATCTTTCGGCCGGAAATAATTCAAAAAAATTATTCGTTGTCTGCTGAGCCAGTTCTTCTAACGGCACGCCTTTTAAATCAGCAACATATTGAGCTGTATGGCGTACATTTGCAGGTTCGTTTAGTTTGCCGCGCAGTGGTACTGGTGCCAAATAAGGCGCATCCGTTTCAACTAAAATACGGTCTATTGGGCATTTTCGCGCTACTTCTTGCACATTTGTCGCGCTTTTAAAGGTAACGATGCCTGAAAAAGAGATAAAAAAGCCCAGATCTAGCGCTTTTTGAGCTACATCCCAATCTTCGGCAAAGCAGTGCATAACACCACGGCATTGATCTGCACCCTCTTCCCTTAGAATTCGCATGGTGTCGTCAGCGGCGCTTCTGGTATGGATAATTAATGGTTTGTTGACAGCTTTTGCAGCGCTTATATGACGCACAAAACGGTCTCTTTGCCAGCTCATGTCTTTATTTTCAATACGAAAATAATCTAAGCCGGTTTCGCCTATGGCAACAATGTTGTCATCAGATCCAACTTCGATTAGTTCTTCTACACTGGGCTCTTTGACATCTTCATAGCAAGGATGTACGCCCACCGAGGCAAAGATATGGTGGTATTTGTCGGCCAGATTTTTTACTTGCGGAAAGTCTTCTAAGGTGACAGATACGCACAACATATGCGAAATATCATTTTGTTTAGCGTTGGCTAATACATCCGGTAACTTTTGATAAAGTTCCTCAAAATTGATGTGACAATGTGAATCTACTATTTGCATGCGTATAGTGTTAGCCGATTAGGATCTTGAAGAGATTTACTCACTGTGTGTGACTACACGGCTTGAATTTCCGCTTTTAACTACATAGTGTGGGTCGGCCGAGCCAGTGACATTGAGGCCCCTAGTTTCGATTCGATTATGCGCACATTGTTAGCGGCTTCATTCCCTAAAAATTGAATTCCAACACCGCGAGGTTTATTGCCTAGTGCGCCTGTAGGACTAATCCAAATCACTTTTCCAGATACTTGGATTGGTTCTATTTCATCTATAATTTTAACTAGTAAAAATACTTCATCGCCAAATTTATAGTCTTTTTTGGTCGGCACAAATAAACCACCACCATTAACGAAAGGCATATACGACATATACAAAGCTTGTTTGTCTTTAATCGCAATTGAAATCACCGCATTGCGATTTTTTTCTGCGGCACCGTTTTCGATTGGATTCATTTAGGTGGTTCTGATCATAGAATATTAATGCCCCCTTATACTACTATATCGGAGCAAGCTCAAGCCGGTAGGCGGCTTACTTTTATAACAATTGATTCAAGTACAAGTAATTCATCAACGGTGGTATTTAATAGGGATTTGGCGGCATTTAACTCGTCAATAAGCTCTAGTAAATTTTGCTTAGATAGTTTTGGCCCTATTTTCGCAATCCAGCTTTTTTGTACCGGAAAGAATACTTTTGCGGGCGTATCACTTAGTTTAAATTTCAAAATATCCGAGCATAGTTTTTGCAGAATATCGACCACCACTAAACCTCCCAACCCGAGCCAATTTTTAGCGGCTTGAGCTGCATCTGTTTTTCGCGTCCAAACGCTATTAACATCTCCTAATACTGACTTAAGCACTTCGATATATTCATCTTGGTACAAGGAAATTGCAGTCAATGGTTGATTATTCGACATTGATAAGTAGCTTGTAAGATCCGCCTCTGGGATGATTTTTTGTTGTTCGAGCCATGCATGGGCTAAGTCAAAACTAGGCGCGCGAAAGTTAATTAAACTGCATCGGCTGCGTATGGTTGCGGGCACGCGCGCGAGCTCATCGCTTAACAGCACAAACAGGGTCTGAGCAGGTGGTTCTTCTAGTTTTTTGAGTAAGGCGTTCGACGCATTTCGATTCATTTTCTCACATGAAAACAAAACGATAAGCCGAGTCTTGCTAATATGCGGATGAGTCTCTAAAGCGCTATTTAGGCGTCGAATTTGATCAATAGTAATTTGTTTTTTAGGCTTGCCGCTATGCTTTTCAAAGTAACGTAGGGCGTTTTGTCCAAGCCAATCTTGTTCGGACTCACATTCGGGCATAATTACGTGAAAATCTGGGTGTGACGCTGCATTAAATAGAGATTCAGATTGGCTATGTGGCTCGGTCATTAAGAAATGCGACAAGGCAATGGCTAAACTACGTTTACCTAAACCGCCCTCCCCGCAAAAGATAAATGCGTGATTAGAACGCTCAGGTTCCAGCGTTAGACTTTGCCAAATTTCTTGATTCCAAGGATGAATAAGCGGTTCAAAATTAGTCATTAATATCTTCCGTGTTACTCACAAGCTTACATTTTTAATATAACTATCGAACTCCGTTAACACGGCCTGATTCACTTCAGCTAAGGACTTACTCGCGTCAATAACCTTTATTCTTTTTGGCTCTCGCTTGGCTTGTGCTAAGTAAGCCGCACGAACTCGTTGCTTAAATTGCTGCGCTTGAGCTTCAAAGCGATCTGGTTCACTGCGCGCATCGGCGCGTTCTGCGCTCACCTCAACGGGTAGATCAAGCAATATGGTTAAGTCTGGGCGGCGCTGGCCTTGCACTAGGTTTTCTAATGTCTCGATCGCGGACCAATCCATTTCACGGCCACCACCTTGATAGGCGTAAGTGGCATCGGTAAAACGATCACAAACCACCCATGCACCACTTTTAAGCGTTGGTTCGATAACTTCCTGTAAATGTTGTGCGCGCGCGGCAAACATTAATAACAATTCTGCGGTATTACCAATCAACTTGTCCTTATCAGCTAATAACAAATTGCGCAGCGATTCGCCGAGCTGTGTTCCGCCTGGTTCTCGCGTAACTCGAAAGTCTATCCCAGCTGCGCTCAAGCTCGACTTAATCATTTCCAAATTGGTTGATTTTCCAGCGCCATCTTGTCCTTCAATACTAATAAAATGACCGAGCATTAAAGTTTTCCACTCGGATTAGATGAAGTAGGCTTAGGTTTTCCGCCGAGCTGATATTTAACAACTGCAGCATTATGCTGTTCAAGGGTTTTAGAAAATTGATGGGTTCCATCCCCTCGTCCAACAAAAAATATAGCCTCGGTTATGGCCGGGTTAGCGGCCGCTTTGACCGCAGCCTCGCCAGGCATGGCAATGGGTGTGGGCGGCAAACCAAAACGCGTATAAGTGTTGTAGGGCGTATCAGTGCGCAGGTCTTTACGGCGAATATTGCCATCATAGCTATCCCCCATACCATAGATAACCGTGGGGTCGGTTTGTAGTTTCATGCCCAAATTTAGGCGGTTATTAAATACGCCGGAAATTTCTTCACGTTCATTTTCTGCGCCGGTTTCTTTCTCGATAATGCTGGCCATAATCAATAATTGGTATTGATTTTCCAGCTTGCTTTTTGCATCTCTGGCTTGCCAAGCTTGGCTGGCAACGGTTTGCATACGCTCGTAGGCTTGCTTTAATAGATCAAGGTCTGAATCACCGCGCTGATAAAAATAGGTCTGAGGTGCAAACATACCTTCAGGATGCCGCCCAGGTGCGCCCAACTCTCGCATTATCTGTTCATTTGATAAATCGGCAATTTTTGAAACAAGCGTAGATTGAGATGATAATTGTTGTCGGTAATCCTTAAAGGTCTTACCTTCAATCAAGGTAATTGCGTATTGAATAACACTGCCTGTTACTAATTTTTGCGTTAAGCCCGGAATGTCGTTCACATCAACTAGAGTATATTCGCCAGCCTTAATTGATTGGTCGCGGTTATTAAGCCATTTGTAGATGCGGTACACATAACGATTATCAATAATGCCCTGCTCCTCTAAATGCCGAGCTAGCCAAGCATCCCCCACTCCTTTAGGTACTTCTAGAGTGAGTTGCCGTTGTTGCAAAGGTTTCGATAAGGCATCTATGTATACGTAGTAGCCGATCGCAACCGCGCCAAGAAAAAAGGCGTAAAAGGTAAGCCTAATTGTGCGGAATAACTTCATCCAATATGAGCCGTTTTAGTAATGTTTGTGCTACTGGGCTGTTCTTAAAATCACGATCTTGGCAACGCGCAACTGGCCAAATACCGATTAGAGAATTGCTTAAGAACACTTCGTCTGCGGTTAAAACTTCATCCAGTGATAATGACACAAGCTTGGTTTTAAAACCAAGCTCAGTTGCTAATTCAAGGATATGGTTTCTCATCACACCTTCAACCCCACACTGATTCAGTTCAGGTGTGAATATTAGCTCGTCTTTAACAATGAAAACATTCGCTGAAGTGGCCTCAATCACCCGATCGCTATAGTCTAATAAAAGCGCTTCCTGCCAATCACCATGCCATTGCTGGCGCGCGATTATTTGTTCTATACGATTGCCGTGCTTGATGCCAGCCAATAAAGGTTGGTGCGCTAAACGGACCTCACTAACGCCTAAGTGAACACCAGATGCGCGATAACTCGTTGGGTATTCTGGATAGGCGTGCTCAGAAAGAATCCGCAAGGCCTGCGGTTTTTCAGGGCTTTGATAACCTCGCCCACCTGAACCAATGGAGATAGTAATACGAATGCAGCCCTGCTCTATGTTTGTACAAAAGCGATCTAATTCGGTGCGCAACTTATCTTCATTAAGAGGAATGCTTAGAGATGCAGCGGCACTACTTAGTCGATCTAAATGTTGAACCAATAAGCGCGGCTTTGAATTAACCACGGCGATGGTTTCGAACGCAGTATGCCCGTAGAGCAAACCTCGATCTAAGCTTGAAACTAAGTCAGAGCTCTGCGATTTATCGTTGCCATTAACCGCTATGCGCACACTATTGAAACTGTTTGAACGCGAGCGTACCGTTGGTGCCGCCAAAGCCAAAAGAATTACTTAAGGCGACCTTCATAGGCATCTCACGCGCTGTATTTGGCACATAGTCGAGATCACAGTCAGGTGATGGATTATGTAAATTAATTGTTGGAGGTGCCGTTTGAGTGTGCAAAGCCATGGCCGTATACACGGCTTCGACCCCACCGGCTGCGCCTAATAAATGGCCCACCATTGATTTTGTCGAGCTTACCGCAAGTTTGTAGGCGTGATCTCCAAATGTAGTTTTAGTCGCATTGGTTTCTGCCACGTCGCCAAGCGGTGTGGAGGTGCCATGGGCGTTGAGATAATCAACATCTTCTGGATTAACACTCGCATTACGCAGTGCATTGCTCATACACCTTGCCGCGCCTTCGCCACCGGGGCTCGGTTGGGTCATGTGATGTGCGTCGCCGCTCAAGCCAAAACCAATTAATTCAGCATAGATTTTGGCTCCTCGTGCTTTAGCGTGCTCATATTCTTCGAGCACCAGCACACCCGCACCTTCGCCCATAACAAAACCATCTCGCGCTTCGTCCCACGGACAACTAGCGGTAGTTGGGTCGTTATCTCGGTTGGATAGAGCTCGCGCGTTTCCAAAACCGGCGATTGAGGTTTTAACTACGGCCGCTTCGGCACCGCCGGCTATCATGACATCGGCATCGCCGAATTCAATTAAACGCCCCGCGTCACCGATTGAGTGAGTAGCCGTGGTACAGGCGGTCACCATAGAGAGGTTCGGGCCGCGCAAGCCAAGCTTGATCGATAAATTGCCCGAGATCATATTGATAATCGCGCTTGGAATGAAAAATGGCGATACTCGCCGAGGCCCGCGCTCATCTAGGGTCGCTGTAGTAGACTGAATAGTGGCTATGCCCCCTATTCCCGAGCCTATGTGAACACCTATATTATCGGCATTCTCTTCAGTGACTTCTAATCCTGAGTCAATAAAGGCTTCCATGGCTGCAAACATGCCGAACTGAATAAAACGATCCATCTTTCGCGCTTCCTTTGCACTAAAGTGTATAGATGGGTCGAAGTTATGAACTTCGCCAGCGATTTGGCATGGGTATCCAGTGGGATCGAACTGTTTGATCTTGCCGATTCCACTTACCCCATTAGTAATATTTCGCCAGTTTTCATCGAGCGTTTGCCCAACTGGTGACACAATACCGAGACCGGTTACAACTACGCGACGCTTGCTCATAAACTTAGAAATTTATCTTGTATATAAATAAAGCCACTTTAGCGGACTATAAATTTTATAGCTCACTAAGGTGGCTTTTTAGAGGGTACCTGCCTATACAGGCGGTCCCTCTTTGTACGTTTTATAACTCTTTAAGCTATATAAGAATTAAGAGTTTGAATTTACGTAGTTAATCGCTTGCTGAACCGTCGTAATGTTTTCAGCTTCTTCATCAGGAATTTCAGTTTCAAATTCTTCTTCTAACGCCATTACTAGCTCTACGGTGTCGAGTGAATCGGCACCTAAATCGTCTACGAATGAAGCTGTGTTTACAACCTGGTCTTCGTTAACACCTAGCTGTTCTACAACGATTTTTTTTACGCGTTCTTCAATGCTGCTCATGAGTATACCTCGTCTTAGGAGCTTATTACCGCGTTTAGACACATGCCCATTAGCGGTAAGTCTATAAAAAGCCAACCCGCAACACTTTGTTCTTTGCTGGTTAGCCGGATAATCAGTGCGGCGAAGTATATAAAAAAGCCGCCGCAATGCAAAATACTTCGATCAACTAGATCATTAACATACCGCCATTGACGTGCAAAGTGCTGCCTGTCATGTAGGCAGCTTCTTGCGATGCCAAATAAACTACTGAGGATGCTATATCGTCAGGCAAACCTAAGCGATTGGCCGGAATGTTTGTCATAAGTGCTGTACGTTGATCCTCTGACAGAGCCTTGGTCATGTCTGTATCGATAAACCCGGGGGCTACCGCGTTGACAGTGATGCCTCTTGAGGCAATTTCTTGCGCTAGAGACTTAGTAAAACCGATAATTCCGGCTTTAGCCGCTGCGTAATTGGCCTGACCAGCATTGCCAGTAACACCAACCACCGAGGTAATATTGATAATACGGCCGTAACGAGCCTTCATCATACCTCGAAGAACACCTTTAGATAAGCGGTATACCGATTTTAAATTGGTCGACATTATATCGTCCCACTCATCTTCTTTCATGCGCAACATCAAATTGTCGCGAGTAATTCCAGCATTATTAACTAGAACGGTGATCGCACCAAATTCATCAGTAATGGTTTTAAGACAGGCTTCAATAGACTCATTGTCGCTCACGTTTAACACTAAACCTTTACCGTTAATACCTGCTTCTTTCAAATAGTTACTAATGCTCTCGGCACCGGATGCAGACGTCGCCGTACCGATCACGACCCCGCCCTGTTGGCCAAGCTGCTTGGCAATAGCTTGACCAATGCCGCGGGTCGCACCCGTGACCAAACATACTTTTGCGTCTAAATTAAACATTGTGCTTCGTCGTAAATTTCAAAAAGGTTGATTTAAATAAGTGCTTGAAAAGAATCAGCTTTTTCTAAACAAGCTAATTCTACATTAGATGCTATGCGCTTCACCATGCCGGACAAAACTTTGCCAGGGCCACTTTCGATAAAACGACTAACACCTTGTTCTTCGATAACTTGAATACATTCGACCCATCGAACGGGCGAGTCTAATTGCTGTACTAAGTTTGCTTTTATTTGTTGTTTAGTTTGCGCTATTTCAACATTGCAATTATGCACTACCGGAATTACCGGTAAGCGAACATCGATCGAATCAAGGCGTTGTGCTAGTCGTTGTGACGCTGGAGTCATTAAGGAGCTATGCGCAGGTATAGACACAGGTAATGGCATAGCACGTCGTGCACCCGCTTCTTTCATAGCGACAACGGCTAGCTCTATACCAGCGCTACTGCCAGCAATCACCACTTGTCCCGGGGCATTAAAATTGACCGCCTGCACAAGCTCTTGAGCGCTTAGTTGTTCGCATACGGATTTTACAGCCTCATCATCCAAACCTAAAATAGCAGCCATACCACCTTCGCCAGCTGGCACCGCGTCTTGCATATAACGACCACGATCTCGAACCAAAGTGACCGCGTCGGCGAATTCTATAGCGCCAGCACAGCACAAAGCAGTGTATTCACCCAGGCTATGTCCCGCCATCACAGCTGGTTCATCACCATTTAGGTTTTGCCAGACTTTCCATGCAGCAACGCCTGCCACTAATAATGCGGGTTGCGTGTGTTCAGTTTGGCTTAGCTGCTCGATAGGACCTTCTTGAGTGAGCGACCAGAGATCGCTACTGAGTAATTCGGATGCTTCTAAAAAAAGTTCTTTAACAATAGGATGAGCTGCGGCGAGGTCGGACATCATGCCAATTGCTTGAGAACCCTGACCTGGAAAAAGAAATGCTGTTTTCATATTGTGAATATACTTTATTTTTTATACGTAACTTATTGAACTAAATATTAAAAACTTTAGAAACTGCATCACTTATACGACTAAGGACGTCTTTATTGACCTGTAGGTTTGCTTCGTTAATTGCGTGTATGAACCCGAGCTCATCGGCGCCACCATGGCTTTTCACAACAATCCCATTTAAACCAATTAATGTTGCACCATTATGCACACGAGGATCAAGTCGGTTCTTCATTCGCCTTAGTACCGGTAATGCTAACCAACCCCGAATTTTACTTAATAAACCTCGGCCAATTTCTTCGCTTAATACTTCAAAAATTGTATGTGCAGTGCCCTCGCTGGCTTTTAGGGCAACGTTACCCTCAAAGCCATCACACACGATAACATCAGCTTTGGCCGTAAACATTTCGTCGGCCTCGATATAGCCAACATAATTAAGGGGGCTTTCGCTAAGCAAAATCGATGCTTTTTTAACCTTATCAGACCCTTTAATTTCTTCCGCACCGATATTTAATAGAGCCACTTTTGGTTTTGGTTTTTTATCAACATATTCAGCCAACACCGAGCCCATAACTGCAAATTGCATCAGCATTTTAGGGGTCGAGTCGACATTTGCACCCAAATCAAGCATATAAATGGTTTGAGTAGGGTCTGGGCAAGGCATGCTAGAAATGATGGCTGGCCTATCAACGCCTGGCACCGTTTTTAATACAAAACGAGCCGTTGCCATGAGTGCGCCAGTATTACCCGAACTTACCGCGGCTTGCGCGACGCCTTGCTTGACGAGTTCAATAGCGACACGCATGGAGGAATCTTTCTTGCGTTTTAGCGCTAATGCAGGTGATTCATCCATTCCCACCACTTCTGAAGCGTAATGCAAGCTCAGTTGACCAGACTCGATCAAATCAGACGAATTTGATTTTGCCACCGCTTCATCCAGTGGGCCCTGCAAACCCACTAAGATGATTTTTGCTGATGCAGTACGTAAAAACCTTATAGAAGCAGGAACTGTAATCGATGGGCCAAAATCACCGCCCATTGCATCTATGGCAATGACTGTATTTGCTAAATTAACTTCCATTATTGGTGAAGTATGCGGGTTGCAATGTGTATTTGAGCCAACGAAGTAGTACGCTAGATTTTATATCTAATTATCAATACTTAGCTAAACGAGGCGGTGTAAATTAAACCGTCAAGTGCTCTAATCATCAGAACACTTGTAATTTCAATTTATTGAAAATAAAAAGGCCTCGTAACACGAAGCCTTTTTGATCTTTATCACTCAGTCGCTTAGCTTAAATTCGACAATATAGGTCAAAGTCAGCTTTAACCAATAAAGTATTAAAGCTGATTTTGAATTTTAGTTTGCTGTTTTTACGTTGACGACTTTTTTGCCGCGATAGTAACCGCTCGCCGTAACTTGATGGCGACGATGCATTTCGCCCGTCATTGCGTCTGTTGATAGTGTCGGCTCGCCCATTGCGTCATGAGAACGACGCATGCCGCGACGAGATGTAGATTTCTTACTCTTTTGTACAGCCATGATAAACCTCGCTGATCAATTAATTGCTGGGACAATGGGTAAAAATGATCGACTGCCCATGCCCTGCTTTAAACTGACGCGCATCATATAGACACAGACACACAGTGTCAAAGTTTGTTGGGGGGTTTTACCACTTTTTGTGTGAATTTTTCGATCATAAATTTTCTTCTAAAACGAAAGCCTTAGCGCTCTAACGCAGCTTTGTCCACTTCATTAACTAAATGTTCGAACAAGCCTAAAAAAACAGTCTCGATGTCAGTATAAAGTCGTTTAATTTCATCGATTGAATTAGCCATATTATTTTCGAAACGAATGCGCTTGCTGACCATATTAATCGTATGGTCAATACCATCTAGCGTGGCATATTGCTCCAACCAACGATGCTCGATCAACTTAACGACAACAGATTGCATTCGAGGCGGCATTAGAGCAACGCTGTCTCCGAGCCCTTGATACGCTTGATTGTTAAAATCTGAAAACGACAGCTTTGCAAAACTTGCCCAATGTTTGATTAAAAAATAATCAAAACAAATATCAGTAATTACGCCAGAATAGCGCCTCTTATCTTTGCTGAATAGCTTGCGCAGTTCTTTGACCGCAGGATAAGCGTCGGTATGACGGTCAACCAAGCGGTGATTTTCGATACCAAGTAGTATTGCCTTGGGCAATTGTTGTTTTAGCTCGACACTGGGCTTAAAGTCACCCATCAGATTGCCAGTAAAAGATTCGGGGGTACGTTGTGAGAAAAAAAGATGACTCAAGTAGTTCATCGCCATAGTATAAGCGCTTATCTTTGGACAAGCCATTGAGCCCTTTTTATGCCAAATCATTTATCTTTCTTTGCTAAGCACAACACTCCTTTATTTGGCGCTTTAGTGCGCCCTGCCACTAAGCGACTAATGTTGCTGCTTATTTGCTTGACGTTAGTTGCCTGCGGTGGTGACCCAGAATCGCCAGAGCAACAAATTCGCAATGTACTTGGACTTATGGAAACAGCGACGCAAGAACGCTCTGCATCGGGCGTTATGGAGCATGTTAGCGACGATTATTCAGACCATTTAGGTAATACTAAAAAACAAATTCGACAATTAGTCACCTTTCAAATTTTACGTAATCAAAAAATTTCGTTATTTAGCCTGATCCGTTCAATAAAGGTCTCAGGAAACTCTGCTGAAGTAGAGTTATCATTAGCAACCACCGGCCGAGAAATTGACTTAAGCGACGAGTCTCAGCGGCTCGCAGCCGATGTCTTTCGAGTTTCTTTACTCATGAAAATTGAAGCTTCGCAATGGAAGGTTTCGAGCGCTAGTTGGCAAAGAGGTTGGTAAAAGAACTTTTATTCAGCTCCTTTTCGGCTTGCGAATATCATTATTAATAAACGATAATCGCGCCAGAATTCACAACCTTGGCACCAGTTTTACGTTCTGGCAAGCTAAACAATGACGATATCAAATACTCGCAATGTCGCGGTGGCGGCACTCTACAAGTTCGTTTCTTTAAAAGATTATGTTGATCTTAAGCCCAAAATTCTAACGGCACTTGAAACAAGGTCTATTCGAGGCACGCTTTTGCTGGCCGAAGAAGGCATCAATGGAACAATTTCTGGTGACCAGGCTGATCTTTTTGAATTTCTTGATTACTTACAGCAAGATCCACGTTTTGCTGACCTGGATTACAAGTTGTCTTATCATGAACGTGCCCCATTTTATCGCACCAAGGTGAAACTAAAAAAGGAAATTGTCACCATGGGCGTGCAAGGCATTGACCCCAACAAAGTGGTTGGTACCTATGTAGAGGCACAAGATTGGAATGAATTAATTTCTGACCCAGATGTTTTAGTACTCGATACGCGGAATGACTATGAAGTTGATATAGGCAGTTTTGACGGAGCGGTAAATCCGAACACACAAAATTTTAGAGATTTCCCCGCTTACGTCGACCAACACTTAGATCAAACGACTAATAAAAAAGTAGCCATGTTCTGCACTGGCGGAATCCGCTGTGAAAAAGCATCGGCGTATATGAAAGAGCAAGGTTTTGAAGAGGTCTTTCATTTAAAGGGCGGCATTTTGAAATACCTCGAGGTCGTTGATAAATCAAAGTCCATGTGGAATGGTGAGTGTTTCGTTTTCGATGACCGTGTAGCGGTCGATCATGGGCTAAAAAAAGGTCAATATGATCAATGCCATGCGTGCAGGCACCCGATCACCGAGCAAGATAAGCTTAGCTCTCATTACGTAAGCGGCGTTAGTTGTCATTTATGTCATGACAAACTCACCGAGGAACAAAAATCTAGGTTCTCTGAGCGTGAGAAACAAGTGAAATTGGCAGTTCAACGCAAAGAAAAACATATCGGTAGTGAGAGCGTTGAAGCGGCCGCTAAACGCCGCGCAAAAAAACAGTTTGAAAAAAGTCACCAACGAAAACAAAAAACTTTGTAAAATAAGCTTGTCGGGGCGTTTAGTACACTTTCGGGAAGCCTTACACTAAACGCTAACACTTTAAATAGAGTTAAAAAGGCATGGTCGTGAGTTTACTCTCGCGCATGATCTAAATGAGTTTAATACAAACATGAAAAACGTTTTTTTGGGTTCTTTGATGCTTGCTTGTTTAAGCGCGCCAGCCTATGCGCAAGTGAAAAGTTTGAGCGGAGAAGATTTTGTTCAATACGGTAACGAAGACGCCTATTGGGTTTTTACTGCGGTATGTAGTGACGATAGTGAGCGCAAGATACAGCGTAAAACAGATGGCACAGATTGGTGTGGAACGGATCTTACCGATTTTTGCGATGCTGACAAAAAGGCAGCGGCGGAGTTGATTTGTGGATCGCGTTATAGTGAAGGCTTAGCCTTGCAACGAGAAGCTTCACGTGCAGAACAAGCTCGGCAACAAGCAGAACAAGAGCGACGTACTCAAGCCGCCGCAGCGGCAAGCAACGCTGAACGCATAGCCATTGAAGAAGAACTTATCTCTATTGAGCAAGAACAAATTCAATTACGTCGTCAAGAGCTCGAGTTACAACGACGCGCAAACAAGATCGAAGCAACTCTCAACGACCTAGGCATCTCGCGCCAATAGTCTTTTTTTAAAACGTTAGAGCGCAAAACCGAACAATGGTTTCGCGCTTTTTCAAAGAGTTCGTAGCAAATACGGAATAAAAATTAGATTAAATGGAATTAAATGTCAGTCATATCCTTGTACGGGTTTTCGATATCTAGTGAGATCGGATGGCTAAAACCCTCAATGTTCAAAGCGCTGGCCGACATTTGAACATCATCGTCAACGATTACGCCCTCGCCAAAATTATAGATTGGGTCCAACTGCCCTTTTGATGCTTGTTCATCATATTTTTTTGCCGTTACGCGGGTAGACTCTCGACGTTCAACATACGTCTCATAGTCAGCCTTGGAGTATCGTTTCTTTAACATTTCTTCAACTAGGTCTGGCGAAGCCACCCAAGCCGTCGCGTTGTTACCACCAAAGCCTTTAGAATTTAAAAAAGCAATGTCCATTTTTGCCGCTTTGTCTTGCAAGACAATATCTAGGCGGTCTTGAAGTACGTCGTCAGCAACTGCATCTACGGTTTTAATGCCGCTAATCATATCTTCGGCAAAAGTGCCGAGCGCATTTGAGAGTTGATCGCCACTAGCAGGGCCGATGGAGTGCCCAAAAAACGCTTTAACCGCGGTTACTGGCCAATTCTCGATACCAAAATTGGCTGCCACTTTGTCAAAAATCATCGATTCGGTCACTCGATTAAGCGGCGTACTTGAACCATGCGCTTGAATAAACGAACGTTGTTGAACAACCTCATCACCAAACACACCGCGAGCTGCTGCAACTGCTTTTGCTACCGTAATATAATTCCCCGCGCCTGGCGATGATACAGACTTTTTATAACCATCTGCGTTTACAAACACGTCGGGAATCGCGCCATAAATGTCCGCGCCAAGTTGCATTGCCAATGCTTCATCCATAAGCACGAAAAACTGACAAGATTCGCCCAGTGTAAAACCCACATTTTCGCCAAATGGGCGTGAGGCACGTTGATGATCGCAATCTTCTGTATTATCTAGAGCCCTAAGTTTTTTGTCCGTGGCAAGCGCACTCATGGCGGCAAAGCCTTCGATTATTTCAGGTGTAACAGGCGCTTCCGAAGATCCACAAACCACCACTCTTTGACGGCCACTTTTAATGTCGTTTACCGCTAAACGAAGATTATATAAGAACGTAGCGCAAGCTCCGGTAACCGCCGCTGTCGTGCCAACGCTGCCACACATATACGCATTAATGAAATCCGCCGGCATAGTATTTAATCCAAACGGTAACTGCTTAGACGTTGGCCTACCTGCCTTTAATCGTGATTGAAAGTAGCCTGCAAAACCATAATCATCTACCTGTCCGAAGGTACTAGCGGCGTAAACGGCAAGCTCATCAGGTTTAATCGCTCCAATTACCTTTTCCCATTCAATGCCAGTAGATCTAATCGCGTCCGATGCCCCTAAGATTGTCATCTGGAGGCCTTTTGGGTGAAATTTTGAGGCGTAGTGCTTACTTGGATCAAAGCCGGTAGGCAATAGACCTGCAGACGAAACCTCTAGAATCCTTAATCGTTCCGCTTTTAAAGAAGTACTTCCGTCCATGACTACCCGCACCTTGTCGTCATCAATTGAGGTGACGTTCCAGTTCTCAGGAACTTGTTTTGGCATCTCGCTGCGCTTGAGCACTAAAGCAATAGGTTCGTCAGATGTGAGCGAAAAATCCTGAATGCCAGGCACATTATCTGGATCGAAATGATCTTGATGAATTCGCCTTATTAATGTGTTTTCGAGAATACGCTCTCGATACTTGTTGCTAACCTCATTTTGATCAAGACGGTTGCCTTGAAGATCAACATAAGCTTCATCTTGATAGCTAACTAAGCCCATAAGAACCGCTAAACCGCAAAGTGTTTGAACTTGCCGGTCCTTAGAAAGGCTGTCGAGAATGGTACGTCTGAAACCATGGTGAAATGAGCTTCGTCCGGCGGCATTGTAACCACCGAAACCAACAATAACTGGCAAATTTGTCATTTAAATTATGTAAAGTGTGAGGACATATCAAGATAGATTATACGGTGAGATTTACTATATAAATGCAATTAAATAGCCAAATAAAAAGGCATAGCAGCCAAATTTGACTTAAAATCGAGTACTAATAATTCTATAAGTAAGCAATGAACGCCGAGTTTTGTTATGCAAATCGCATTTATATGTCTGCCAAACATTCTGGCTACTAGCCTCACTAACGCCTACGAGTTGTTTTACATCGCCAATGAAGTCAGCAAGAAGGTTGATCGACGACAAGCTAAAGCCGCAAAACTTAATAAACTGGCCGAAGATTTAAGTCCTTTGATTTTGCCAAGCGGTTTAAGTTTTAACGCCGATCGCACTTGGGATGAAACCGCCGTATATGACTTAGTCTACGTTCCAGCGTTGTGGCGCAGCCCGAAACCGGCCTTAAAACGCTATCAGTCTTTGGTAGAGTGGTTGCAATACCAATATGAAAACGGCGCGATCCTCAATGCAACTGGCACTGGCGCGTGCTTTCTAGCTGAAACAGGATTGTTAAATCAACGTCCTGCGACCACTCATTGGCATTATTTTGATCAATTTACTCTCGACTATCCAAATATACAATTAAAGCGGCAGCATTTTATAACCCAAGCAGGAAGACTTTTCTGCGCAGCAAGCATTAATGCTCAAACCGACTTATGTTTGCATCATATTCACCGCTTTTATGGGCAACAGGTGGCCAGTCATTTAAGTCAACATTTTTCACACGAGGTACGCCAGCCCTTTGATCGCTTAAACTTTGATCAAGCAGCAAACACCAACCACGCTGATGAGGAAATTTTACAGTCTCAATTATGGTTACAAAGCCACTTAGGTGACAATCAATTGAATATCAAGCAGCTAGCGCAAATCTTTGGTATGAGTTCACGCAATTATAATCGCCGCTTCCAACAGGCAACAGGACAGTCTCCTTCTCAGTATTTACAAGGATTAAGAATGACTGAGGCGCGCGAACTTTTACAAAATTCGAACCTAACTATTGGAGAAATTTCTTTCCGCGTAGGGTATCTTGATGGAAGTCACTTTAGTGCTTTGTTTAAACGCTTTAACAATGTTACACCGCGACAATTTAGAATTGCTGTCAGAGCTAAGCTTTTCAGCGATAATTATTCACATTAAACGATGGATTTCGTTAAATACTTACAGCTATTTTTAATATGAAATTAATAACTTTAGCCACAGTTTTTGTCTTATCTGTTAGCCATGGTGTGCTTTTGGCACAAACATCAGCCGACAAAGGCTTAGAAATCGCACGTGAAATGAAAGCTCGCAATACCGGTTGGAATAGTTCACGTAGCGATATGTTAATGATATTGCGCACTAAAAAAGGACAAGAAATAAAACGCGAAATGCGCAGTCGTTCGCTCGAAGTTCAGGGCGATGGAGACAAGGCCTTAACCGTGTTTGATACACCATTAGATGTAAAAGGCACTAGCTTTTTATCGCATTCTCATGTGCAAGGCAATGATGACCAATGGATTTTTATTCCTGCAATAAAGCGCGTAAAGAGAATCAGTTCACGCAACAAGTCGGGGCCGTTTTTAGGGTCAGAGTTTGCCTTTGAAGACTTATCTTCATTTGAAGTTGAAAAGTTTAGCTTTAATTATCTTAACGATGACGAACTTAACGGCCAAACGATGTTTGTTATAGAGATGGATCCAGTTGATAAATTTTCTGGCTATACGCGTGCTATATCGTGGGTCGATCAAGAGCATTATCGAGTTCACAAAATAGACTTTTACGATCGACGTAACACCTTACTTAAGACCTTGACTTTCAAGGATTTCAAGCTCTATAAAGACAAATTTTGGAGAGCCAGTTTTCAGTACATGAAAAACCATAAAAGCGGCAAAAGCACGGATATAGTCCTCAATAACATAGAGTTTGACGTTGATCTAACAGAGAAAGACTTCAATGAGAATCGCCTGCAACGCGCGCGCTAACCACAAAGTTTGTTTAAGTGTAGCCGTCATTTTTCTGACGATTGCTTGGCCTATAAACACGCTTCATGCAAGAAACCTGGGCCCTTTTAGCTACGATGGCAGTATTGAGTTAGAACAACGTTTGTTCATCGAAGACAGTCTTGTTGTAGACGCGAATGGCGACGACACGGCGGCTACAACGCAAACCAGCATCCGTCTATTAGCTGAATTTTTTACTGAATGGAACGATGGCAAGGATCGTATCGTGATCGAGCCTTTCGCGCGTTTGGATAGCGAAGATGATGAACGCAGCCACACTGACTTGCGACAAGCCTTGTATACACATTATGGTGATAATTTTGAGTTTTCGGCCGGTATTGGCAAGGTCTTTTGGGGCGTTGCTGAGTCCTTACATTTAGTCGATATTATTAACCAAACAGATTTAGTCGAAAACATCGATACTGAAGACAAACTCGGGCAAGCCATGTTGCGCTATAGCTATTTAAGCGATGTGGGTACAATTGAAGCGTTTGTCTTGCCCGGCTTTAGAGAACGCACCTTTCCAGAAGGCTTTGCTCGCCTGAGTGGTGGACTGAAGGTAGATCCGAACAACGCCGAATTTGAGTCTGATAAAGGCCGCTCCCACGTCGATTTAGCGTTGCGTTATAGCCATAGCATTGGTAATTGGGATATCGGCTTAGGCTGGTTTTCTGGCACTTCAAGAGAACCAGACTTACTCAGACTATTGAATCCGACAACAGGCGAAACCACGGCATTTTATCCGCAAATTGATCAATTTTCGGCTGACATACAACTTACGACTAATGGATGGTTATTCAAATTAGAAGCCATTCAAAGAGAATTTGATGATGATGACTCTTATGATAATTTTGCTGCTGCGATAACCGGCGCTGAATACACTATTGTGGGAATAGCAGGCAGCACTTATGACCTAGGCTTACTGGCTGAATACGCATGGGATCAGCGTTCTGGCTTGGATACTTCGGTATTTCAAAACGACTTATTCATCGGCGCGCGATTGGCTTTTAATGATGTTAGCGACTCACAATTGCTATTTGGCTACTCTAACGACCTTGATAATAGTGATAGCCGCTCGGTCTTTTTAGAAGCATCAACTCGAATTGGGCCTGCCTTAACACTTAATATTGAGGCGCGTTATTTCGATTCACGTACGCCAACTGATCCCCTATTTTTATTTAGCAATGATTCATTTATACAAATTGGTATCGAGTACTTTTTTAATTAACACTGGTTTTGTCAAAGCCCAATAAAGCAACAAACAAACCTATAGTAAAACCAACGCCATAAAGTACTCTAACATCGGATAGCGACCGTCAATTCATGCTCTATTTTGCTTAATCACCTTGGCCAATTCTTTGAATTCATCAGTTCTAGGAGAGCTTTTGCGCCACACTAGGACGATTGATCGCTTCAAACTCTTATTTGTATTGATGCTACGAATTTTTGCATCGGTGTCATGCGTAATATTAGCTTTGACCGCCATTTCGGGCAATAAAGTAATACCAATGTTATTGGCCACCATTTGCACCAGCGTATTAAGGCTTGTGGCTTGATAGGGAATGATCACTTTAGATACGTCCATATTGCAGGATTTCAAAGTTTGATCTCGTAAACAATGACCATCTTCAAGCAACAATATATCTTGTTGTTTGATATCTTTTAGCGACACGTCTTGTTTGTCATTAAGTCGATGATCATTAGGCAGGCACAGCACTAAAGGGTCATCAAACAAGTGTTCAACCTTGAGTCGAGCGGTCTCATAAGGCAGCGCAAATAGCAATATATCAAGTTGCCCTTGGTTTAATAGGTCAATCAGTTTGGGGCTTAAATCTTCTCGAATAAATAATTTGTTCGATCCGTACAACTGTTGCATTGGCTTAAGAATCGCGGGCAATAAAAAAGGGGCAATGGTCGGGATCACACCTAAACGAAGGTCACTCATAAAGCTCCCTTTAGCTTGCTTAGCATGTTCACAAAAGTTGTCTAATTGATTGAGGATTTCGCGTGCTTCTGTGATCAATTTTTGCCCAACCTGAGTGAGCAGTACTGTTGATCCTCGTTCAAATAAAATTACGCCTAAATTCTGCTCTAAATCATGAATCGAAGTACTTAGGGCTGATTGCGAAACAAAACAAGCTTGTGCGGCACGACCAAAATGCTGATGCTCGGCCAAAGCGCTAAGATAACGGAGTTGTTTTACAGTAGGCAGATTCATCGTGTCGAGGCTTATTGTTAGAACTTAATACGTCTAGGCTTGATTTGCACAAGGCTGGCTAAGCTTAACACGTTCCCTATCCTATCCTTTTCTAGTTACCATATACCATATATCCTCAGCCATACTCTAAAATAAAGGGGCTTCATTGAGCCCCTTTTTGTGTATCAGTAATCTTATGCAGCGCAGCTTTACGCTCTAACGCTGCTTCAAAGCCTCGATTCGATCTTCCAGAGGTGGATGAGTGGAAAAGAGCTTCTTCACTGAACTATTGATGCCAAACGCCGCTAATTGATTAGGTAGCTCGCCCGACTGACCTTGTTTCAAACGCTCTAGCGCATTGATCATACTTTGAGTATTGGCATACTCCGCGCCACCAATGTCCGCGCGAAATTCGCGGCGACGACTAAAATAGCTCACCACAATGGATGCAAGAAATCCAAATACCACCTGCCCGACCATAAAACCTACAAAGTAACCAAAGCCACGGCCATCTCGGTCAATCAATAAAGCCACCGCGCGCGCTAATAACAAAACAAAGGTGTTAACAACACCTTGAATCAAGGCCATGGTCACCATATCACCGTTCGCGACGTGAGCAATCTCGTGCCCCATGACGGCCTCAGCTTCTTCACGCGTCATATTGCGTAACAAACCAGTTGAGACAGCCACCAAAGCCTTATTTTTGTTTGCACCTGTTGCGAACGCATTCATTGCTGGTGTATCAAAAATGCCAACTTCCGGCATGCCTATGCCTGCTGCTTGCGCTTGACGTGCCACTGTTGTCAAAAGCCATGTCTCAGTTTCATTGCGAGGGCTTTCGATCATTTGAATGCCAGCCATGCGTTTCGCCATGCTTTTGGACATGAATAAAGAGATAATTGAACCTGCGAAACCAGCCACAAGAGCCCAAATAATAACGCCAACGTTATTACCTACTAATTCCTTGGGTAGTAATGCGAAAATAATGCCAACAACAGCCATAATGCCGAGATTTGTTGCGATAAAATAGGTGATACGTCTCACTGGTTTTATTCCTCAAGTTTATTTAACACGTACAATATGAGGATTATAGTCCTTGGGTTCAAGCGGCTAGTGATAAATTTTGAAAATCACTGCTTATAGTTCAATTAGCGAAATGCCAAATTCGGCATATTAACCAACCATTAGATAGGCAATACTAATAGTGATAAATAAACTTAAAAATCTATTTCAAAATACTGATAATAAAGAAGAAAATAATGAGCAAGAGCTTAAGTTGGCGGCTGCCACCTTGATGTTTGAGCTGATTAAATCTGATGGTCAAATAGATCAAATTGAACTCAGCCATATGCGAACAATACTGCGAAGCGAGTTCGAATTAGATGAGGACGATGTAGACGAACTATTTGTATTTGCAAAGCAAAGTGCACAAGACGCAATCAGCTTACACGCCTTTACACGCAAAATATGCGACAACTGGGATAACTCTAAACGTATGAAATTACTCGAATATTTATGGGTTTTAGCCCTCGCTGACGAGAATATCGACCCGCATGAAAGACACCTTGTGCGCAAGGTCGCAGGACTTTTATATCTAAACGAATCTCAGATAGTGAAGTCTCGAGAGAATGCCAAGCGCCAATTGGATATCAGCAAGCACAAATAACGAGCCGTTCTTCGATCCAAAATCATAGATTAACTGACTTTATTGCGACCACACATCTAATCCAAAGGTCGTATTTACTTTGATCCGCAAGACTTCATAATAAGTCTGTTAACAACCATCACGATACCGATTTTGAGTTTTGTTAGTGAGGGACCTGTGAATGAAAATTCTATGGCCTAGTAAAACCAGTCGCGCGCTTACATTGCTTAGTTATTTAAGGCTCTTTGTTAATATTTTTGCATCTGGATAACGAATCGACACTTTTTTCAGCTAATAATATGGCCAAGCAAACTAGACGAAAATGTAGAGTATTTTCTAGTTCGCTTGCCCAAATAATAACTACCACTATTGAGGATACAGCCCTATGTTTCGACTAATCGCATTGGTTGCCGTTGGCGTTTTTGTCAGCGCTTGCAACCCACCACAAAGCAACACACCACAAAGCAACACACCAGCCAGTTCCGCCGGCAACGCGACCGGTACTGCGGTCGCTCAACAAGAAACAATCACCTTAAAATTGGCACATGGCTGGCCTAAAGGTTTTCCTTTATTTGGCCAATCTGTTGAAGATTACGCCGAACTAGTGAAATCCCTGTCAGATGGTCGTATTCAAATTTCAGTAGACAGCACCAATAAGCACAAATCGTCTTTTGGTATTTTCGATTTTGTAAAAAGCGGTCAATATGACATTGGCCAAACTGCGTCGTATTACTACGGCGGCAAAGACCCTGACACTCTGTTCTTTACTTCTATGCCTTTCAGCATGACAGCCCAAGAGCAATGGGCATGGTTTTATCATGGCGGCGGCTTAGAGCTCGCTAACGAAGTGTATGCGAAACATAATATTCGTGTCATGTTAGGCGGTAACACAGGTATGCAAATGGGGGGATGGTTTCGTGAAGAAATCAAGAACGTAGAAGATTTAAACGGTCTTAAAATGCGTATTCCTGGTTTTGCTGGAAAAGTCATTGCAGGTGTTGGTGCGGTGCCTACAAACATCCCTGCTGGCGAGTTATATCAAGCCCTAGAAAGAGGCACCATAGATGCTTTGGAATGGGTTGGTCCTAGCCTTGACCTGAGAATGGGCTTTCATAAAGTTGCTCCCTATTATTACAGCGGATGGCATGAGCCAGCCACAGAACTCATCTACTTTTTTAATGAAGAGAAAATGGCCAGTTTACCTGAGTGGGCGCAAAGCATATTACTTAACGCGGCTAAACTAACTTCATATAATATGAGCACTGCAACTTTCGATGCGAATGCTAAGAACTGGAAAGCCATTGAGACAGAGTTTCCCGATGTTCAAATCAAGCAATTCCCAGCTGATGTTATTAGCGCTCTAAAGGAATCTAATGCTAAACTCATCGAATCCGAGAAAGCACGTAGTGATGTTGCCAAGCGAATCATTGAATCACGTGAAAATTACCTAAAAACAGCACGCGAATGGACCGAAATTGGCGAACAACTCTATCTCGACTCAATCGTCGACCAATAAACCGTCAACAATGAACGCTTTCGTGCGATTAGTTTATCGCTGGACAGACATTCTAGGAGCAGTGGCGTGTTCGCTTCTGATCCTCCTAGTTGGCATGATCAGCTACAATGTAATCGCACGTTATGCGTTTAGCTTATCTTCCATTGGCCTTGAAGAACTGTCTTGGCATTTCTATGCCTGTATCTTTTTATTAGGAATACCTTATGCCCTGCGCCACGGAGCTCATGTTCGTGTCGATGTAATTTATGACCGTTTAGATGAAGTCAAACGACTCTGGATAGACTTTCTAGGAACTCTAATCTTACTGATACCGGTGTGCTTAGTGGTGATTTGGGGAGGCTACTATTTCGTTGCTGCTTCTTATTACATCGGTTCACAACCCAGTGGAGTCGGTGAATTTTTCTCAATGTTGGTCGATGGTGGAATTGGAGAGAAATCGCAAGATCCAGGTGGCTTACTCAATCGATGGATTATTAAATTGGTTATCCCAACGTCGTTTTTCTTTTTATTACTCACCAGCATAGCGGTCGCAATAGAAAAGTTTCAGGCAATTAAGCAAAATAGGCTCAAGTCACCGCAAGAATGATCGGCTTATCTATATTTTTAATAGCGCTGCTGGGCCTATTATTTGGCTACCCAGTAGCCTTCACATTCGCTGGCATCGGCATACTATTTGTACTGCTGTTTGCTGAACCTTCTCAATTGGCGCAGATTCCATATCGAATATATTCAAATATGGGCGACAATGGCGAAGGCATCGTTCTGATGGCAATACCTTTGTTCGTGTTTATGGGGCTGATCCTGCAACGCACCAAGCTAGCTGAACAATTACTAGAATCAATGAGCCTATTGTTTGGTTCAGTGCGCGGCGGTTTAGCGATTTCCACTATTTTGGTTGGAGCGCTATTAGCAGCCTCAACCGGCGTAGTTGGCGCTAGCGTAGTCGCCATGGGCTTAATATCACTGCCAGTGATGTTGCGTCACGGTTACAAAACTGAATTAGCCACAGGCACTATCAGCGCCGCCGGCACCTTAGGCCAGATTATTCCGCCTTCGATTGTACTTATTATTTTGGCTGATGTATTGAGTGTTCCGGTCGGTGATTTATTTAAGGCGGCACTGGTACCTGGCTTGGTACTAATCGGGGCTTATATTGTTTATGTCTTAATCTACAGCTTTTTAAACCCGCAAGCGGCACCGGCAACCCCAGCCAACCCTGACACCTCACAAGCGCAAATAGTAAAACAAGCATTAATTGCTGTAATACCGCCGCTCGCGCTTATTTTGGTGGTGCTTGGCTCTATTTTTAACGCTATTGCGACGCCAACCGAATCATCCGCTCTAGGCTGTGTAGGCGCGATGATACTCGCCATCATTTATCGAAAATTTTCACTGGCTATGTTGTGGGAGAGCGCACAAGAGACAGTAAAAATTACAGCCATGGTATTCGCCGTTTTATTGGGCGCGTCAATTTTTTCAATGGGCTTTTCATATACCGGCGGTGAAGAGCAAGTTGAACATCTTCTATTGAGTCTACCTGGCGATAAATGGGGATTTTTACTGATCATTATGCTGGTCATAACGCTGCTTGGTTTCTTTTTAGACTACATAGAAATTTCCTATATTGTTTTACCTTTGGTGTATGCGGTAGTCATCGAACTTGGTATTAACGAAGTCTGGTTTGCGATTTTAGTCGCAATGAACCTACAAACATCCTTTTTAACGCCACCCTTTGGTTTCGCTCTGTTTTACCTAAAAGGAGTTGCGCCGCCTGAAGTTCAGACCACGCAAATTTACTACGGCGTAATTCCATTTATCATGATTCAAATTACCGTACTCTTAACGCTATTATTCTTTCCGGAGTGGTATGGTTTGAGCGCTGAAAAAGTAAGTATTTGGTAAGCATCAGTAGACATACAGTAAAACTGTAGCAAAAGCCTTGCCAGCTTGGCAAAGACATTTATCTTAATGCGCTGTAACGCCCTTCTCTCGACTCTAGATATGTACATGCTCGGGCACTCAATTAAGACTTAAGTTGAGCGTATAAGAGTCCTTGACGTATTGGTTGAGCCACCGTAATGCCTCGAGCCTTTGCAATGAAGGCTCCAAATCCAACTGCGATCAAGCTCATAGGATGATAGAATCGCGCCAGTCTTTTTCGCATTTAATTGTCAAGTTCCTGGACTTGAGATTACGCTGTTATATAGCTTAAAAATGAGCCAAACCACTTCAGATCATTCCTCGTTTAACCACGGCTATCCGATTGATTCTCCGCCTCTAGCAAAAAACCTTGGCGAAACCTTAAACTGGCATGGTCTAAACGGGTGCGCTTCAAGTTTGGCGGTTAGCCAACTGATAAAGCAGCACGCGAATGGCCCATTAATCTATGTTTGTGCTCAAGCTCAAAATATGGGACTTGTAGCTAAGGAACTTGCGTTCTTTCTCGGCTCTGAAATACCTATCGTTCAATTTCCGGATTGGGAATGCTTGCCTTACGACCGAGTCTCACCGCATCCTGACATTACGTCACAACGCTTATCGTGCTTAAACCGCCTACCGCAGATGCGCCAAGGCGTCGTTATTATGCCGGTAGCGTCACTCATACAGCGCTTAGCGCCAAGTAGTTATATTGCCGCACACGCCTTCGATTTAAAAGTCGGTGATGACTTAGATAGTGAGCGATTTCGTCAGCGCTTAAGTGATGGCGGTTACTATTCCGTCGATCAAGTGATGTCACCCGGCGAATTCGCTATACGCGGTGGGATTATTGATGTATTTCCAAGTGGCGAAGACCAACCTTTTCGCCTAGATTTGTTCGATACAATGATCGAAACAATTAAACTTTTTGATCCACAAACACAACGTTCAAATGAAGCATTAGATCAAATCAAAATATTACCGGCACGGGAGTTCCCTTTAAATAGTCAAGGTATTGGTTTATTTAGGCAAAACTTTCGCGCAAAGCTTGAAGGAGACCCTCAACAAGCACAAAGCTATCGGGAAGTATCTAAAGGTTTGGCGCCAAATGGTTGTGAATTTTACCTACCCTTGTTTTTTGAGAAAACGGCGAGTTTATTCGACTACCTACCCAAGGACGCGCTCTTCGTGCTTGAAGAAGGTGTTACAGAGGCATTTGACAGCCTATACCTAGAAGCCAGTGATCGCTATGAGAGCGTAGCGGTGAATCCAGAATGGCCCGCTCTCGCTCCATCTGAACTTTTTCTTAAAAGTGATGAGATATTCCTCGGCCTAAAACAATACAAACGTAGCCAACTAATCAACTTAAATCTCAAAAATGAAAAGCATGTTGTTGATTTTAAAGTAAAACCTTCAAAAAAATTCTCAATTAATCCACGAGTTGAAAACCCCTATTCTGAGTTTTTCTCTTATTTAGCGAATGGCGAATCACGCAAGTTAATCATTGCTGAATCAGCTGGACGGCGAGAAAGCCTGTTAGGCCTACTGCGGCAAAACGCGCAAAACTTTGACTTAGTTAACGATTGGCCTAGCTTCGTTAATGGAGACTCGCAGCTTGCTGTCTGTGTTGCTGACATTGATCGCGGAGCACTCATTAACACGCAGATGGGTAATCAAAACTCGCAGCTTCCATTGGAGCTAATCTGCGAATCTCAATTGTATGGCGAAAGACGTATTCAGCGCCGAAAACGCTCAGATAAGAATCGCGATCCTGATGCCATTATTCGCTCTTTAGCAGAATTAAATATTGGTGACCCAGTCGTACATGAAGACCATGGGGTTGGACGCTATCATGGACTTGAGAGTCTAAACCTTGATGGCAATGATAATGAATTTGCCATTATCGAATACTACGGCGGTGATCGAGTCTATATTCCAGTGCTGTCTTTAGCAGCCGTTTCGCGCTACGTGGGTGGCGGCCCAGAAACGGCTCCCCTCCACAAAATGGGCAGCGACACATGGTCTAAGCTTCGCTCTAAGGCCAAAGAAAAAGCCTATGATGTAGCCGCCGAATTACTTGAACTTCAAGCCTTGAGAATGGCAAGAGTTGGTTATGCTTTCCCAGCGGTTGACCATAGCTATGATGCATTTGCTGCGGGTTTCGGCTTCGAGGAAACTCCCGATCAAGCACAGGTAATCGGTGATGTGATCAACGATATGGTTGATGCCAAACCGATGGACAGATTGGTGTGCGGCGACGTCGGCTTTGGAAAGACCGAAATAGCTTTGCGGGCTGCCTTCATGGCAATTAGCGGTAATAAACAAGTGGTTATGTTAGTGCCGACCACTCTTTTAGCACAACAACACTACAATAATTTTGCCGATCGTTTTGCTGACTGGCCGGTGAAAGTTGAGCTGTTATCACGCTTTCGCACTAGCAAAGAAACAAACCAAACCCTTAAAGGCTTAGAGGATGGCACTGTCGACATTACCATCGGCACCCATAAACTTCTTCAAAAAGACATCAAATTCAATGACTTAGGGTTGATGATTATTGACGAGGAACACCGCTTCGGTGTGCGCCAAAAAGAACAGCTCAAAAAACTCAGAAGCCAGGTTGATATACTAACTCTTACCGCCACCCCTATTCCGCGCACACTTAATTTTGCGCTAGCCGGACTCAGAGACATTTCAGTTATTGCAACACCTCCTAAAGCCCGAGTTGCCGTTAAGACTTTTGTAAGAGAATGGGACGACGGTTTGCTAAAGGAAGCCATTCTCCGTGAAATTCGACGCGGTGGTCAAGTCTACTTTTTGCACAACGAAGTACAAACCATTGAGAAAACGAAAGAACGTTTACAAGAACTAATACCTGAAGCACAAATACAAATTGGTCATGGCCAATTGCGAGAGCGCGAATTAGAACAAGTTATGCGTGACTTCTACCATCAACGCTTCAATATCTTGTTGTGCACCACGATCATTGAAAGCGGCATAGATGTGCCGAGCGCCAATACAATTATCATTAATAAAGCTGATCGCTTTGGTTTGGCGCAATTACACCAATTGCGTGGACGCGTTGGCCGTTCGCATCATCAAGCTTATGCTTACATGCTGGCACCGCCATTAAACTCCATGACCGAAGATGCGCGTAAGCGACTCAGCGCAATAGAACAATTGGATACGCTAGGCGCTGGCTTTGCACTGGCATCTCAAGACCTTGAAATACGTGGTGCAGGTGAACTACTTGGTGAGTCACAAAGCGGTACCATCGATCAGATCGGCTACAGTATGTATTCCTCATTTCTCGAGCAAGCTATTGCTAGTATTCAGCGTGCGCGTAAGAAAAAGCGCGGTGAACCCATAGACGAAACTCAACAGCGCGAAAAAGTAGAAGCCAATTTGAATATCCCAGCGCGCTTTCCAGACGACTATATACCGGACGTTCATCTGCGCCTTACCTTGTACAAACGTATTGCTACCGCGAACAGTCAACAACAACTTGACGAGCTACAAATAGAGTTTATTGATCGCTTTGGTTTATTGCCTGATCCAGCTAAGAACCTATTCCGTATCGCGGAGATGTCGCTTCGAGCCTCACAGGCTGACATTAAATCGATTGACATGGGGCCCGCTGGCGGCTCGATTAAGTTCTTGCAGAACCCTAGAATTAATTTTGATAAGCTCATGAGAACAATTGCCGCTAATCCAAAAGAATATCGTTTTAGTGGCACTGAGAGCATTCAATTATCGCGCTCAATGCCCGATGCGCAACAGCGTTTTGATATGCTCAACGAGATCATTGATTTACTTATCTAAACAATGAAAACGACTGAAGAGACGCAAACAATTGACGAATTTGAGGTTTTAGTCAAACGCAGCCACAGGCGAAGCTTGTCCTTGGAAATAACGCCTAAAGGCATACTTGCGAGAGCACCTATGCGTATGACTCAAAAGGACATAAGCTCTTTCGTGCGCGCTAAAAAGACTTGGCTGCATAAACATTTATTAAGTCGCCCTAAAGTTCTAGAACCATTAAATCTTCAAAATGGAATAAAATTACCGTATAAAAACAATAGCTTAGAGTTAATTGTTGAAATAGGAAAACGAGGTCAGGCAAAACGTATCGGTGATCAACTTACACTACCAATACAAGCAAGTCGCTTATCTTTAACGCAGAGTGTGCACAATAAGGTGCTCAAATGGTATCGGCAAGAATCACTCTCCCATTTTGAAAAATTAGTATCGGAATTAGCCCCTTTAATGGATTTAAAACCGTCTAAAAATGTCAAAGTGCGCGACTATAAGCGGCGCTGGGGCAGTTGCGATCATCAAGGTAACTTAAGTTTTAATTGGCGTTTAATAATGGCGCCTGAAGTAGTAAGCCGATACGTAGTGGTACACGAGCTCGCGCATAGACATGAATTTAATCATTCGCCGCGTTTTTGGCAGATTGTGGCGCACCATCACCCGAACTGGCAAAACCAACGAGATTGGCTGTACAGCAACAGCCCTAAACTCTATCGTTTATAGATAAAGTTAGCTTAGCATTTGCAATAAGCGCTGGCTTTGCCAACTTAAGCCTTGCCAGTCCTGAATAAATCCACAATGTCCGCCATAGCGCGTCACAGTCACATGCAAGTCAGAGTTATCAGCTAAATCACTTATCCCGATTACAGGAATAATCATATCGTCAGCAGCGAAATGCAGATAGCATGGCGCAATAGTTTTGCTCAAAAAATCACCATCAATCGCATAGGCATTAAAATAGTCGTCTAATTCAGCAAAGCCTGTGTATTTAGGAATAAGCGCGAGGTTCATTGCATTTAGATCCTTTAAGGTGGCAAGTTCAGATTCAAACCCGTACTCGGGCCAATACTTAGTTTTAGTTAATAGAGAACGCCGCCACCGGCGCGTAAAGTACTGATTATAAAACCAATTACTTTTTTTATTTAATGCCTCATTGCTTTCTCCTGCGTGTATAACAGGGCAAAAGGCCAACACCTTGTTGAGTCTGATGGGGGTTGCATGGGCTAAAGCAGCCACGCGTAAAACAAAGTTTCCACCAAGCGAAAATCCAGCAAGAAAATAGTCATCGTAATTAAACTTCTGTTGGATCCGCTGTATGGCCGTAATTACCTCATCGATCAATGTCGAGTAAAACAAGCCACGATTTAAATGCTGAGTGCCGCCATGGTCACGAAGGTTGAGGCGAAACACATCAACGCCGGCATCCAACATGGTCTTGCTAGCCGATAGCATATAATGCGATTCGTGGCAGCCCTCCCAGCCATGAATCATAATCACCAGCCTTTTCGCAGCCTGTGTACTCGATTGGTTGAGAAAACCTTGTAGGCGACTGTCTTCGCCGCAATCAAGTATCACGTCTTGTTGTTGCTTGCGATATTTATCAAAGCGACGAGTTGCGCTCCATCGATGCGGCATAAGACTCGAAAACATGGTTTGTACATGCGCATTTTTTAGGCCTCGGCCTGGAATGAACTCATCATTTATAAGCATATTCGCCTCGCCTCGGTTTATAATTTGGGGAGTGGAACTCATAAGTCTTGTGAAACTTAAGATAAAATTTTTGTATTTATGCAGCACACATTAGACAATACAGTTATTCAAACGTGACCATTTATTTGCAATGTTATATTTTTCGCGCAAGCCATTAAATCTGATTAACATAGGCCGCTCATTAGTATTGGCAGTGCTGTTTAATAGCGCTATCGTCAGTGCCCAGAGTAATGATTATAAGGTAGAGGTCATCGTATTTGAACGTCTACACTCTGATGCGCTAAGCGAAAGCCATCATTACGAGGCACCCTTTGAAATGAAGCACGAAGCAAATTACTGGCGCTTAAGTCCGAGTTTGTTAGTCGAAGAAGCCGAATTGTTAAATGACTCAAGTCAATATTCAGTGCAACGCCATTATGCATGGGGGGTTGAATCATTGCCTTACGAACAGTCAGCCAATTACACGGTGATAGAACCAGACTCGCAAGGTTATATTAAAGTTTACGCGGATCACCTCTTGTTCACCAATATAGACCTCGACTACAAGGGCTATAGAATGCACGAAAAAAGACGTCTAAAACTTAACGAAAAGCACTATTTTGATCACCCAAAATTTGGACTTTTAATGCAGGTATCACGGATAGCACATCCACAAACATCTGCCTCAGAGCAAGGCCAGTAAACTTAACTAATTTAGACTTGGTACAAAAAAACTCTAATATTAAATACTAGGCCGTTTTTCGACCCACAAAGGAGTTTTTGTATTCGGGCACCAGTAAGGTTATACAATCCACTAAACTGGTGTCGTAGTTATCTAATTTTGCGACCATAGTGGCAAACACATCTTCAATTAATTGTGGGTCTATGTCGCGTGTTGCCGCCAACATGATTTTCTCGTAATCGGTCGTGGTAAGATTCTCTTCGTCATGAAATAACTCCTCATGAAGTTTTTCACCGGCACGCAAGCCAGTATAAATAATCTCAATGTCTTCGCCGGGTTGTTTACCGGATAGCCGTATTAGCTGCTCTGCAAGGTGAGAAATTTTAACCGCCTGCCCCATATCCAACACATAAATACGCCCATCTTCACCCATCGCACTGGCTTCTAAAATCAGCTGGCTTGCTTCAGTAATGGTCATAAAATAGCGCGTCATCTCAGGATGCGTAACGGTAATTGGCCCACCTTGTTTAATTTGGTTCTTAAATTTAGGCACTACACTGCCAGCCGAGCCAAGCACATTACCAAATCGCACAGTAATAAACTTAGTTTTGCTTTGGCTAGCAAGCTGTTGGCAATACATTTCCGCGACCCGCTTACACGCTCCCATCAAACTACTTGGGTTAACCGCTTTATCGGTTGAGATGAGTACAAATTTTTCCGCACCATGCTGGTTGGCTAGATCGGCGATAGTACGTGTGCCTATCGCATTGTTTTTAACCGCCTCTCGCACCTGGCCTTCCAACAAAGGAACATGCTTGTAGGCCGCTGCATGGAAAACAGCAGTAGGTTTGAACTGTTCGAACACATGTCGAGCCGCGGCTTGATCGCATACGTCTCCAAGTATCGAGGTCAATTTAATATCAGGAAATCGTTCTAATAGCTCTTCTTCAATGCTGTATAAATTGTATTCCGTTTGATCAAATAGAACTAAATGGGCAGAGCACACACTGGCTAATTGTCGGCATAGTTCAGAACCTATAGAACCGCCTGCGCCAGTAACGAGTACTGTTTTATCACACAAACTGTGCTTAATTCTGTGCCAATCGAGTTTAACTGGATCTCGTCCGAGTAGATCGTCAATGCGAACATCACGCATATCGCTGATTTGAACCTGACCACTTAATAATTCGTGCATGCCGGGCAATGTTTTAAACTCAACATTAGTACTCTCGCATAGCTGCACTAAACGTTGCATTTGTTTATCGGAGGCTGATGGTACGGCAATCAAAACTAAATCGATGCCCCATCGGTCTATTAAGTCTTGTAAGACATCCGGCGACGCCACAATCGGAACTCTGTGTATTTGCCGACCTATTTTGCTTGGGTCATCATCTAAAAACGCAACAATGTTATAACGATTAGGATGATTACGACGAAGATCTCTGAGTAATTGTTCTGCAGCGGTACCCGCACCTAAAATAACCACCTTACGCCCAGATCGCGAAGAGAAATGACGCTCTCGAAACAGTCGATATAGCAAACGCGAAGAACACATAAGCAAGGCGAGCATCAATGCATATAAAATAAACACAGAACGCGGCACAAACATGAGCCGCTGAGCCACTAAAAACAAAGTAAAAGCAATGGCTGTTGTACCAATGACCACTGATTTGCTGATCAACATCAAGTCAGTTAAGGACACAAAGCGCCACTCGCCGCGATGCACTCCAACAAATACATTAATAACAGTTTGCACGCCAATCACGACCGGCAATGCAAAAAGCGCACTTTGGAAAAAAATATCTGGAATCGAGTCTAAATTAAAACGTAGCCAATAAGCGCCCATCCAAGCAAGCGGTATCATTAGCATATCGTGCAATATAATACGCCAGCGATAAATTAAACTTTGGATTGAGCGAATCATTTAATAATTAGTTTTTCGCGATAATGGCAGAGCCAGTAGATACAAGCATAGCCTACTATTTGCAGGGCTATGAAAAGGATGATCATATCATGTCGCGCTAAACTCAGGGTTGCCAATGCAGAGCTTGCTAGCATTAAAATAATGCTAGCTAAAGTTACACTTTGGTGACTAAAGCCCGACTTAACTAAACGTTGATATAAGTGTTGTGTATGCGCTTGCCAAATCACTTCTCGAGCATAAATTCTGCGCAATATGGTAATACCGGTGTCGAGGATAAAAAAGCCAAAGACCAGCATTAAGGACAATATCGGCACATCGTGTCTAGTCGCAGCTATGATCATCAATGTGGCGAAAAAGGCGCCCAGCGTAATGCTCCCCACATCGCCCATAAATATGCGCGCGGGTTGCCAGTTACAAAGCAAAAACCCATAGCTCGAGCCAGCAACCACAACACAAATTAAAGCCACAGTGGGGTTGGCTAAAGCGTAAAACCAAATCGCAAATGTCAAACTAGCGACTATCGCTTGTGAGGCGGCAAGGCCATCAATTCCATCCATAAAATTATAAAGATTGGCCATCCACACAATACCAAGTAAAGTCACGACGGCGCCCGCTAAACCAATGTCAATGCCGATCACATGATTAACGTAGCCAAAGGCTTGAACCGTAGCAACAGCAAACACTAGTTGTGGAACGAAACGGCGAAGAGCCGATAAGCCGAATCGGTCATCCCACCAACTTAAAACGGTCCACGCAACCATTAGCAGCGCAAACACGCCATAGAACAAGCTTTGTGAACCTAATATTGCCGCACACACGAGCGATGTTATCATGGCTCCACTAATGACGATGCCGCCGCCACGAGGAACAGCACCGCTATGCATAGTGCGTTCATTCGGTTTATCGACCTGCTGCGCTTTTACTAACATAGTTATCAAACTCGTAACGACCAGCCAACTGACTAGACTCAAGAATAAAAAAATCACTATAGCGAGAAAAATATCAGGCCACATAATCCGGCAGATCTCTTTTGGGATTGTCTAAAAACGTACTTGGTTTATAACCGAGCGCGTCAATGGCTGGCTGATTGTCATACATAAGGTTTTGTTGCATTCGATCGGCCATATCAGCGGTGTAGTCAAAGCGTCCTAGTTTACTGGCTAAGCGCAAAACCAACCTCAAACTCCAAACCGGGATAGAGATAATCACTGGTCTTTTACCAAGCCCGATAAAAATGGATTTAAGCATTGCCCGATACGTTATCACGTCTAGGCCTGCAACCGCATAGATTTGCTGGCCCTGCTGAGGATTGTGGCTGAGTTGCAGACAAACTCGAGCCAAATCATCGGCATGCACTGGCTGCCTTAAACCTTGGGCACGACCAGCGACAACGGCAAAGCCAAACCTACTAATAAAACCCGCGATATGAGTGATGTTTTGGTCACGCCCATAACCATAAATCAAACTCGGCCTTAAAATCGTTAAGCTGAGATCTCGTTCGGCACAAAAACCGCTAATGGCTTGTTCGGCGCTTGCTAAACGCTCGACTAGTTGTTGTTCAACTGTATTTTCCGAAGTCGCTTTGCTAAGCACACTGGTAGAACTAAAAACCGTGAAGTGACGCACTCCAGCTTTATACAAGGTAGTTAAATGTGCTGGCAGCAACCAAATCGGCGCACAATGAATGAGCTGTGACACCGCGGGTAATTTAATAGTCTCTGGATTCTCCATATCCCAGATAAAGTCACCATTTTCGGCGGATCTGGATACTCGAATACAAGCCTTAGGCTCGAACAATTGTTGAATAGCGTAGCCAACAACGCCATTAGCCCCAGTAACAAGAATCATCCAAAAACTCGGCTAACAATAGCTCTTACAATAAAGCTCAAATAAATGCCAATTTTCACTAGATACCTTAATGGCCAAGGCGTATCTATATAGAACTTAGTGAAAAAACGGTCCATCCCGCGGTGCAAATTCCATAACACTCGTATTGGCCGTGCCTTACTACTCACCCCTTTTGCATGTACGACCTCAGCACTGGGCACAAAGGCAACATCCCAACCGGCCAAGGCGAAACGCTTGCACCAATCTAAATCTTCACAATGCATAAAATATTTCTCATCAAGCACGCCCACTTTATCCATAGCCGATTTTCGCACCACCATAAAGGCGCCTGATACAGCTTCTAAGATTTCGAAACTATTCGAATCTGAAACCTTATTGCCAAAATCAAAATCATGTTGCGGAAACAAACGACTCATACCGAGCATTCGTAAACCGGCCGTTTTGGGTGTCGGAAATCGTCGTTTACAGGTTTTTTGCAGGCTTCCATCAGCATTTAAAATACGACAACTCGCGAGTCCTATAGTCTCGTTGTCCTGCATAACCGAGATAATGCGATCAAGTGCATCTTGTTTTAATTCGCAATCTGGGTTCATGAGTACAACGTAGTCATTCTCTAAATTATTAAGAATCTGATTATTGGCAGTTGCAAAACCAACATTCTGGGCATTAATAATGACCTCGAGTCTCGGCTCTTCTTTAAAGGCACGTTTAAGATCGGCGATACTCGAGTCGATTGATGCATTATCTACCACACTAACTCGCGCGGTAGTATAGCGCAGCGCTGAACCAACGGATCGAACCAACCAATCACCAGCATTATAATTAACAATAACAATATGCGCGTTCATTGGACTATTCCACAAAAGTGCACTGATTTAGGACTCCTGCTTAGAGTTGCGATCTGCAATATTAAGTGGCCCAGTTCGGCCTAAGACACCATGATAAACACCTCGTAACATCATCATCATATTCTGCTTCCGAGGTGCTTTAAAAATAGCAAACATCGAGAATATTAAAAATAGGCGCTGGATGTCATTCCATTTCCACAAAGCACTGATGTAAGACCTTTTATAAAGCAAAATACTATTACGAAAAATATAGTAGTAACGGAAAGGTTTGTGCTGTGGAACGTTTCTTTGTCGGCCTGCCAAACTCATGGTATGAGTTTGCTCACCCAAGCCGTGATGCATTTTTGCCGCCGGAACGCCGTATGCTTTATAACCCTTTGAACGTGCTCTTAAAAACCATTCTGTGTCTACATGATCAATAAATAAACCCTCATCCATAGCACCGATGTCCTTAAGTGACGAGACACTAATCAGACTACCTGACGAAATAAGAAAATCAGTAGCGACACAACCATCTTGGTCTTGCTCATCTGCATCATGACGAGAGAACTTTAGTGCGCCAAAACGAATATAGACACTCTCATCTTGAGACCCGTGCGCATAACTGCCACCAACCGCGCTGACAAGCTCGCCTTGTTCAGTTTTACGCCTATGTGCAGTTAATAAGTGTTCTAAGCTTTGCTCCAAAAGCTGGGTATCTTGGTCGAGCAATAAGAGATAGTCAAAGTTGTCAGCATGTACTTTTTCTATACCAACATTGTGCGCTGCGCCAAGACCAATGTTCGCTGGTAATGCCACCAAAGTTAGTGCGCTACTCGCTTTTGATAGCTTATCGATAGAGGCTTTGATTTGAACTTGATTAGTCGAACCATTATCAACTACTAAAACATGACAAGGCGCTAAGAGCAGGCCTTTAAGGCTATCAACTAGCTTCTCAAGCTCTGGGTTATAGCTAACTATGACGGCTAGTACCCGCTCAAACATATTAGACCTTAGGTTTTATCGGCAGTGTCATCTTCATCAATACCAATAGTGCGCCGCACATGATAAATAGGTTTGTCTTGGCTTTCATAATAGGTACGCGTTTGCATCTCGCCAATCAATCCAAAGAGAATAAATTGCAAGCCAATGATTAGCAACATGAAGGCGAATATCAGCAGTGGGCGATCACCTAAAGGTACCCCAAACACGAGTCTGGCGATGGTTAAATAGCTTAGTAAAACACCACCTAACCCGCCTAAAGCCAAACCTGGCATGCCGAAAAAGTGCAGTGGTCTAGCATGAAACTTCAATAAAAATTTAACCGTGATTAAGTCTAAAATCACACGAAAAGTACGCGATATGCCGTATTTAGATTCACCGGCTGTGCGTGCTCGATGGTTTACTTTGACTTCGGCAATTTTGGCGCCAACGCCACTTGCGACGGCAGGAATAAAGCGGTGCATTTCTCCATATAAAATAACACGTTTAGCTAAGTCTTTGCGCATGGCTTTTAATGTACAGCCATAGTCGTGCAAACTAACGTCAGTAATTTTTGAGATCAAGCGATTAGCCATCATCGACGGCAGTTTGCGCGAAACAAAGGTGTCCTGTCGGTTATACCGCCAACCGCAAGCCATATCATAGCCTTCTTCAATTTTAGCTATCATATTAGGTATGTCAGCGGGATCATTTTGACGATCCGCATCAAGCGTAACAACGATCTCGCCTTGGGCGTAGTCTAAACCTGCCACCATAGCCGCCGTTTGCCCAAAATTTCGCCGAAACGACACTACCTTAAGCTGTGGCATCTGTGCTCGAAAACTATCTAATACTTCTACCCCGCCGTCGCTACTGCCGTCATCGATAAGCAAAACTTCATAATTATTTTTTAATGGGTCCATTGCGGCTTGAATTTCTTCACACAAGGGCACCAAATTCGGTTCTTCGTTTAAAAACGGGATGACAATTGAGACGTCCATAAATTTATTAGTAACGCTCCCACTTACTTATTAGAGCTGATGCCTTGCAAATGCATCAAAAAATTATGTGTAGCGGGATATAAAAGACTGGGTGATTATACGAAATTCCGCGAGCTAGAGCAGCAGTTTAAGAAACTATCTATACAGATATTTCAAATCATCACTATCGCGGCGATCAAGCGTCGGAAACACACCTTCGTCAGTGATACGCAAGTGCTTACTATAATATTTATCGACGAAGCCTTTGCTCTTCCAACGTCGTTGAAAAACTCCAAGTTCTTTCATATAACGCTCAATGTGAGTTTCTGACATGTCATCACCTCGACTGACCGATTCATGATGGTACAACAGAGCTTCAGGTGTCCAAATAACCTCGTAACCAAGTGATTCAACCCGCAGACAATAATCGATGTCGTTATACGCAACTTTAAAATCGACCTCATTCAAACCCTCAAGCCGATCAAATAAAGTCCTCGGTGTGATTAAACAAGCCGCAGTAACCGCCATCATATTCTGTGTTGCTTGGCAGCGCTGTTGATAACCTGGCGCATCTCGATCTTCTAGACGATGAATATGCCCTGCCGCATTACCCATGCCGATAGTCACCCCTGCGTGTTGTATTTTATCATTTGAAAACAGAAGCTTAGCACCGACAATACCAACGTTATCTTGGCTTGCCCAACTCATCATCTGGCTTAGCCAATCCGGCGCAATGACCTCAACATCGTTATTTACTAAAGCGATGTAATCAGCTTTGGAATGAGCCACGGCGAAATTGTTGATGGCAGAATAATTAAACTCACCAGGATAGTTTAGAACACTTACTCGATCCTCAGTCTCTAGACTTTTAAAATAGTCGAGCGTTTCTTGGCGCTGGCTATCATTGTCAACGATGATAATTTTATAGTTCTGATAAAGTGTTTTCTCTAAAATAGAGTCAATGCAAGGCCTAAGCACGCTTAAGCCATCACGCGTAGGAATCACTAGATCAACACTCAGTGGTGATTGCCAATGCTTATCTGCGCGTAAGCGGTTGATATCCTTATCTCTGAGCCATTGAATTCCCGTCCATGACGAATTGTCACTGCTTGGCTCAGGCGTATTGATAGGGCTATTTTGTTGGTCCGAAAACAACGCTTCACTAATCGAAATAACGCGTGAATACGGCATACTATTGTCCTTAGTATAGTTCAGCTCATACTTCAGAGCTTGCAAGGCGACATCATACTTTAGCTCATGCGCTAAGGTCTCTTTAGGCGTTTTATTAACTAATAAGCTCTTCGCCATGATGACTGCAAAGCCAATGTAATTATAACAATGCAAATAGGCCAAACTCGGCTGCGGCTTAAATACCGGTGGTAAAACTTCATCTGCCTGAGACGCATAATCATGGTCGCTGTACAACAACAATGGTGAAGTTTTAGCTTTAGCAATGATGCGTTTAATCAAGTAAATAGATGCAAACCGCAGCTCTTCGCCCTGTTTTAGGCTGATGACGTAATCGGCGTTATCAGGCAGCTTATCTTGACGGTTAGCATTAATGATAAAATCAGGTTCAACTAATTGCCTCTTAAGAAGTTTTTCTTGCTCTTCACGCTCAATAACAACAGCGATCTTCACTTTACGGCTGTGCCATTTAAACAACGGACTAAACCGTTGATATTTGCGCCATTTCTCCAGTTCAGATAAGTAATTGCTGCCGCCTCGAGCAGGCTCATAGAACGTTAATAATCTACTCGATAGTTCAAATGGTGTCTGAAATTGCATGACCAACATCTTGAACAACACGCTCGGACGCGGAAAATCGATCAAGTAACGAAAACATATCAAGGCAATACGAAATCTTGCTTCAAGCGCGCCACATTTTGCCAAACGTTCGAATTCCAAGTTTTTGCTAAATGCTTTGAGCCTGCCTGCCGGAAGATAAAACATCATCCGGTTGCGGCCACTATGGGCGCCGTCCAATGAACGCTCTACATCCAGTTGATTGCTATCTTCTATAACTAAGCGTGGGACCGATTTAACCAAACTGCTAAGTTGGAATTCGGCGACATACCAGCCCGCTTCAATCTCTATTTCAGATGCCTGGAGATCAACAAAAGACCATGACTTTTCGAATCTATTATTTAAATTAATCAAATACTTAAGCATTGTTTTTCAAGTGCCTTCATACCCCTGTTCGACCCAATAAACGACGCACAATATTGAGCGCACGCCAACCAATAGAATTGGACATAATGGCGACCTTTTCTTCTAAATTAGAAGTATGACTCTGCAATTGAGTAATTTCTGCGCGTAGCCTCTCAACCACTTTAGCGTCAAGGTTTGAACTCGCCAAGTTTGTATGAATGGCGCCTAAGCTTGTTACTGTCTGACAATATTCTGGTTCTACATAACCATATTTTTCAGAAGAAAAATCTTTAACATCGGCAACTCCCGTTTGTACATTAGTAAGTACGATTAAAAATGAGTTTGCATGTTCAGACAATTTCGAAGATTGAGCCAAGCCTTGCCACAATCGCTCTTCATTTTCCGGCGCGCGAAAATTGCTTCGACTATAATCACGCGAAGTCGCCCCTTTTAGCACCACTTTCACAAGCTGATCGTCGAGCTCTTCTGAGGTAATAACGCTTGGTATTTTATAATCCGGAAATGGCAACAAAAAATGTGAGTACATGAAGCCAGATTGCTTGATTAACTCGCTCCAACGAGCACGGCTGTAAGTCCGTATACCGGTTGACTTAGGGTAATCGTCTAAGCCTATATAAGCTTGTGCATAGTGGTCTTCATTTGCACCGAGCAAGTATTTCAATCCGAGTCTATTCTCAATTGCTGTGATCAAACGTCCTTTAGCGTTCAAAGCTAGTTTTGCCTTAGCTAACAGCTCTAGTAAAGCAGAAGCGTCATCCTCTCTTTCGGAAAAGCGTCCTGCATACTCACAAACACCAATCATTACGATAAGGTCGTAATGCCCACGAGGAAGAGTTAAATCATTGAAATTGCTAACACAAACAGTCACATTATCTAAATCTCGACAACGCATGGCAGCAAGGCCCGCGCGAATATCGCTACCTTCAACGGCATCAACCTCTACATTCTCTTGCTCGGCCAGATAACGGGTAATAGAACCGCAACCGCATCCTATTTCTAATATGCGTAGTTTTTCGTTTTTATTACGCCCACTTATACTAAAAGGCTTAAGAAGGTTTGCTCTTGCCGATGACAAATGATATTCGGTAGGCCAATCAACAATACATGAATTTAGTTCATCGCTATCACTCGATAAATCATCAGCCTTACTTAAAACTCGATGTAAGGCTTGCTCGGCCTCTGCGCCATCGGAGTAGTTAAACGCTTTCTTTTGCGCGCTAGACAACCAAACACTATCGAGTCCGCGAGCTAACGCATTGAGTTTAACCAGTTCAGACATTGCTCACCTCATCGACAGCACACCCTATTGACGCTTGCATATCGGCAACGCCAAACGCTTCCTCTGTGGGCGCGATGTGTAAATGAATTAAGTCATAACGACGATCAATCGGAATAGCATCTTTGTCATCATGATCTTGCGCTACGCCTAAGGAAACAAAGTAATCGCCGCCTAAGACATTCATAGTTAAAGAAAAATCTATACACAGCAAACTACCTGCCGTTTGTGTGCGAGGTAAGTCACCGATCATGCGCGAATTCGCCCCATAGACAATCGCGCCATCACTCGTTTTAAGGGTAATGCCAAATACTAGATCGTCGATATCATGCTTGAAAATCACCCAAGCTTTGATGGTAAGTTGATCACCGCGCTCGAGCCAACCATTATTATAATCGCCATTACGTAGCAATTCGTAGTGACATAGTTGCGCACGCTTGTCTCCCCATCGTTCCTCGTTTTCGTTATAACTTGGATTGTTCGGACAATTATCAATAGCCGGATCAAATGCCACTTGATAATCACTCGCATCAATACTCAGCGAAGGCTGCGATTTAACATCCGAGGAGAACATCATTTCTAGATAACGTTGTACAACCTCTTTAGGATCTCCGGTCATTTTTGATTCACCATCGTCAATCAAAATCGCTCGATCGCAAAATTTTATAACGCTCTCAGTAGAATGAGTAACAAACAAAATCGACACACCCTGCTCTTTTAATTGCTCTATGCGCCGAAAACACTTAGCCTGAAAACGTACATCGCCAACCGCTAAAGCTTCGTCGATAATTAAAATATCGGGGTTCATATTAATCGCGACAGCAAAAGCTAAGCGCACAAACATACCACTCGAATAGGTTTTTACTGGACGTTCTAGGAAATCACCAAGACCACAAAATTCGACAATATCAGGCAGTTTTTTATGGAACTCTTCGCGACTCAAACCCATTATCGAGGCATTAAGTCGCGCATTTTCCATTCCGGTAAAATCTGGATTAAAGCCAGCGCCCAATTCGAGTAACGCTGAAATTCTGCCACTCGTTTTAACCTCGCCCTGAGAAGCTTGAAGTACGCCAGTCACAATCTGCAATAAAGTAGATTTGCCCGCCCCATTTTTACCAACGATTCCAACCGTCTCACCCTTGGTAACAGTTAGATTAATGTCTTTAAGAGCCCAAAACTCGGAATACCAGCGGTTATTAGGGAAGAGACTTTGCCATAGACGATGAATTGGCTTGCGATAACTTTGGTAACACTTACTCAGACCATTAACTTCAATCACCACTTGTTGGTCATTGTGCACAAGGCTTCGCTTCTCTTGGGTCTTAAGATTAGTGGTATTTGCGGCACTAGATGACATCAGCAAAACCATCTCGAGTGCGTTTAAACAGAGCAATACCAGCGGCCAACATCACAATAGCACCTAGAGAATAAAGCCCTAATTGTTGCCAATTAGGTTCTTGCCCAAACAACAATACTGCCCTAAATTGCTCTACTATAATTGTCAACGGGTTGAGCCATAGGACATAAGGTTTAATCGCATCAGGCACTTGTTCGAAAGAATAAAGTACCGGCCCTAAAAAGAGCAATACAGTCATCATAACGCCAGTAATTTGACTCAAGTCACGTGAGTACAAACCAAGCACTGACACAAACCAAGAAATGCCTAGCAAAAACACAATAAATGGCGCTAAAACGATCGGCACGTAAATTATGGTCCAATGCAAACTATTACCTGTCGCTAAAAGCATTGCCAGTAAAATAAGTAAACTCAGCAACATATGAAACAAGGCATTCGAGAGCGTTACAAAACTCAGTATCTCAAGTGGAAACACCACTTTTTTTACAAACTGACTATTGCCACTAATCAAACTTACGGAGGTATTAATAGTCTCAGCCATTAGACTATGCAGTATTAACCCTGAGAATAAGATTAAGCCGAAGGCAATATCGTCTTGACCTTCAACACCCCAACGCACGCGTAAAACCAAACCGAATACGAAGGTATAGACAAGCAGCATCATAATGGGCAAAAAGAACGCCCACAAAAACCCGAACTGCGAACCGCGATAGCGTTGCTGAACTTCACGTTTAAACATCTGTAAAAACAAATATTTATTGTCCAATATACTGCTTAGCATGAATCTTAATCGATGGTTGGGAATTGATGCTTATCATTCAGAATAGTCTTTATGTAACGCCCATAACTACTCTTGCCATATCTAGCCGCCGCTTCTTCTAGTGTTGTCTCGTCGATATAACCTTGGCGATAGGCAATTTCTTCAAGACAGGCAACCTTTAACCCTTGGCGACTCTCAATGGTTTCAATAAACATAGATGCCTGCAACAAAGATTCATGGGTACCCATATCTAACCACGCTAAACCGCGGCCAAACACCTGTACTGATAAATCTCCCCACTCTAAATACTGCTTATTAACGTCGGTTATTTCTAACTCGCCACGCTCCGAAGGCTGAATATTTTTGGCAACATCAACCACGCGATTATCGTAGAAATACAAACCTGTCACCGCATAGTTCGATTTTGGTTTTGCAGGTTTTTCTTCCAAACTAAGCGCATTCCATTTGTCATCAAACTCAACCACACCATAACGTTCTGGGTCATGAACTGGATAAGCAAAAACGGTGGCTCCTTTTTTTTGATCACCGGCTTGCGCGAGATTTTTACTTAGGTCAGCGCCGTGGAAAACATTATCACCTAAAACCAAAGCACAATCGTCTTTACCGATAAATTCTGAGCCAATAATAAAAGCTTGAGCCAATCCATCTGGCGAAGGCTGTACCGCGTATGAGATATTGATACCCCATTGACTTCCATCTTGCATAAGCTGCTGAAAACGCGGAGTATCTTGCGGGGTTGATATAATTAATATGTCTTTAATACCCGCCAACATTAAAGATGACAAAGGATAATAAATCATCGGTTTATCGTAAACCGGCAACAATTGCTTAGATACAGCTTGGGTAACTGGGTGTAGCCTTGTGCCCGAACCGCCCGCTAATATTATGCCTCTCATACGCTCTGCTCTCTCTTTTAAGTATTTTACTTGGTATCAACTAACCCTGTTCGCACTATTCGCCTAATCGGCCGCCGTCGTATTCGCCGGATACTTTGGCTATCCAATCATTGTTGTCTAAATACCATTGAATGGTCTTACGAATGCCTGATTCAAAGGTTTCTTCAGGCGTCCAATTTAATTCTTTCGCTATTTTACTGGCATCAATGGCGTAGCGCTTATCGTGGCCAGGGCGATCCTTAACAAAGATCTTTTGCTCGGTATACGGCTTTCCATCGGCACGTGGACTTAGTTCGTCAAGAATCTCACAAATGGTATCAACCACTTGCATATTGGTTTTCTCGTTATGACCACCGACGTTATAAACACCACCATTTTCACCTTCAGTCACGATCTTCCAGAGTGCTTTAACATGATCGTCAACGTACAACCAATCTCTGACGTTATCGCCCTTACCATAGATGGGTAAATCTTCTCCGATTAACGCTTTTTGGATCATTAATGGAATGAGCTTTTCAGGAAACTGATACGGGCCGTAGTTATTTGAGCAATTAGAAATAACTACCGGCAAGTTATAGGTTTTGTTCCAAGCTCTGACTAAATGATCTGAGCTTGCTTTACTGGCTGAATATGGAGAGTTTGGCTTATAGCGTGTAGTTTCGGTAAATAAGCCTGTTTCACCTAAACTGCCATAGACTTCATCGGTCGATATATGGTGAAACTTAAATGACTCGCGCTTCACACCTTCTAAAGTTTCATAATACTCACGGGCTGCTTCTAGCATGGTGTAAGTACCCACTATATTGGTCTGAATGAACTCGCCAGGCCCGTCTATAGATCGATCCACATGCGATTCCGCGGCTAAGTGCATCACATAGTCAGGTTGATGGTTGTCTAACAAACAACGCATGGCAATCCAGTCACTCACATCTTCTTGCTCGAAGATATGCTGTTCACTTTGCGCCGCACTGCCCAATGAATGCAAACTTCCAGCATAAGTTAGTTTGTCCACATTAATGACTTTGGTATCAGTTTGCTCGGTAAGATAGCGCACTAGAGCAGAACCGATAAAGCCAGCCCCACCAGTCAACAAAACACATTTACTCATATATTCAACTCACTTTGGTGATATCTAATGTTCAACATTATTATCTTCATCGGCTCGACGATATTTCATAGTTCGTAAAAAATCAGGAACCAAAATTCGGTCTATCTCAAGCCTGTGCTGTGTACAATAGTTTTCTAATTGCGGGATCAATTCGGTCGTTTGTTCCAAAGAACTTAACACCAAACAATCAAATTGCGAATTAGGTGGAAGTCGATCCATAAGCGGTACGCCAAAGTACTCACGGTGATCATCGTCAGCTTGATAAATCGCTACAATCTCAACCTTACTCTGCAAGGCTCGCATAATGGCTATTTCGGTCAGGTCCGACAAACCAACCAATATCACGCGCGGCCACGCACATTCCAGACAGTGCTCATAGATTTGAGTATATTGAGCACCCGCTTGGCGAAACATGGTTAAGGACGTGGAAAAAAAGTCAGCCGTTAAGCGCGCTTTTTCTGCAAATCCGATCGGTGTTAGATAATAAAGGTAACGATTGGCGGGCGCGGTCGTGATTTTTATCCACCCTTTTTTAACACAACGTTTTAAATATGAATTAGCCAAACCAAGCGCCACGCCCATTTCTTGAGCGAGATGTCGTTGGCTAATATCTTCACGCTCATCAATTGCCTGCAATAGTCCAAGCGTTAATTGACGCTCTTTATCTATTTGCTGATTTTGGCTCTGCGTGTTCATGGCGTGAACACTAAACGATAATGACCATTAAAGTCAAAGGCTTTATAGCTCTCAAGCCAAGCGACACTGCAGACAAATCACTCCTTAAATGAAAAAGCATCACTGAAAAATACAAGCAGCTGAGATATTCTCAGCATGAGCTAATAGCGTACAAATTGCCATGACTGACATCACAACCGAACCTGTAAAAATTCATCATCGCGCTTGCCATTTATGTGAGGCGATCTGCGGATTAGAGATCACCACTCGAGGCGAACAAGTATTATCAATTAAAGGAGATAAGAAAGACCCTCTCTCACATGGCTATATTTGTCCTAAAGCGACCGCAATTGCTGACATTCATACCGACCCAGATCGCTTACGCAAACCTGTTAAACGAGTTAACAATGCTTGGCAAGAAATAGAGTGGGAAGAAGCAATCCAACTCACCGGCGAAAAGTTAGTCGAAACGCAAATGCGTTATGGCGATGACAGCGTCGCGTTTTATGCCGGAAACCCAGGTGTGCACAACTATGGCATTATGACGCATGGCCCTTTACTGCGTAAGGCGGTAAAAACTCGCAACCATTTTTCAGCCACATCGCTAGATCAACTCCCACATCAATTAGTTTCGCATGCTATGTACGGGCATCAATTCTACGTGCCCATTCCCGATGTAGATCAAAGCCAACTTATGCTAATTCTTGGAGGTAATCCACTGGCGTCTAATGGCAGCTTGATGACCATGCCCGATGCACCCAAGCGCTTTAAACGAATGCGCGAGCGCGGCGGCAAACTTATCGTCATCGATCCACGTCGTTCTGAAACCGCTGAAATAGCAGATCAACACCACTTTGTTCGCCCAGGCACCGATGCCTTTGTACTAATGGCGATCATACACACCCTATTTCAGGAAAATTGGATAAACCTTAATAAAGCCAAAAGTCACCTTGACGGTTTAGACAAAATCGAAACCGCGGTTGCTGAATTTAGCTTAGAGCTGGCGGAGCAGCAATCCGGCATTTCGAGCACGCAAATCAAATTACTTGCCAAACAACTTTCACACACCGATAAAGCTCTAGTGTACGGCCGCATGGGAGTCAGCGTGCAAGAATTTGGCGCATTGTGTCAGTGGGCAATCCAAGTGATTAATATATTGATAGGCGCTTTTGACAGTGAAGGCGGTACCTTGCTTAGCTCTCCGCCTTTTGCCTATGTAAACAAAGGCCAAGGCGGCGCTGGGCATTTTGATCTATTTCGATCTCGCGTGCGAAATTTGCCCGAATTTGGCGGTGAATTGCCCTCTGTGACCCTAGCTGAAGAGATATTAACGCCGGGAGACGGTCAGATTAAGGCAATGATTACCATTGCTGGCAATCCGGTCATTTCAAACACTAACGCCACTGATTTAGATAAAGCATTTGCGAGCCTAGATTTTTATGTGGCTTTTGATTTTTACATCAATGCAACGACTCGCCACGCCGATGTAATTCTGCCACCAACGAGCCCATTGGAGCATGATCACTACGATATAGCATTTTTGCGCCTAGCCGTGCGCGACACTGCACGCTATAACCCAGCCGTTTTTGAGCCTCAAGATGGCCATTTACATGATTGGCAAGCCTTTAACGCACTCGCCGAAAAAATTTCTGAATTGAAGGGGATTGAAGTTCGTCCACTTCCCGCACCCGATCAGCTTGTCGCGTTGGGAATAAAGCAAGACTCTAAGGTTACTAATCCAGAGACTGGAAAACCTATTACCATGGATGAAATTAAAGCAGCAAAACATGGTATTGATTTAGGCCCGCTTAAATCAGGTGCGATAGCTAGGCTAGCTACCGATAACGGCCGCATAAAAATGGCGCCTGATTTCATCATTAACGACCTAAACCGTTTAAGAGCGAAACCGATTGATAAAAATAGAGACTCACTTTTACTGATTGGCCGGCGCCATATCCGTAGCAATAACTCGTGGATGCACAATTATCATCGTTTGGTAAAAGGAAAGCCGCGTTGGCAGCTCCATATGCACCCTGACGATTTAGCACGATTAGACATCCAAGATGAATCACAAGTAACGATCAAATCGCGCGTCGGTGAAATTACCACGCAAGTATTAGCATCAGACCAAATGATGCCGGGCGTTGTGAGCTTACCCCACGGTTGGGGGCATAATATGAAAGGCGTAAAAATGGCCATTGCGAGCGAGCAACAAGGCGTTAATTGTAATGTACTAACCGATGAGCAATTTATCGATCAGGTATCCGGCAATGCCGCACTAAACGGTGTGCCTGTGACTGTGCGCGCCAGTTAAAAACGCTGGTGATTAAAACTACGTCCTATTTTCGACTCCCAGCAATGGGCGCACTATCGACTTGAACGTCGGCGTTTTGTGCCCGATGCCTTAGCAAGTGGTCCATAATCACGATAGCCACCATGGCTTCCGCAATCGGCACCGCTCGAATACCAACGCATGGGTCGTGCCGGCCTTTAGTGACAACTTCTACCTGCTCGCCTTGCTTATTAATACTCATGCCGGGCTTGGTGATGCTAGAGGTTGGTTTCAAGGCTAAGCTCGCAACCACATCTTGTCCTGAAGATATACCACCAAGTATCCCGCCGGCATTATTAGAGGCAAAACCATCTGGATAGAGCTCGTCTCTATGCTCTGAACCACGTTGCTCTACGCAATCAAATCCTGCGCCAATCTCCACACCTTTAACAGCATTGATGCTCATTAGTGCTTTAGCGATATCTGCGTCTAGCTCATTAAACACAGGCTCACCTAAACCGACAGGCATATCGGATGCAATCACAGTGAGCTTTGCGCCAATGGAATCGCCGTCGCGCCTTAGTCGCGTAATTAACGCCTCTAATTCTTCTACTTTGCTGGCATCTGGGCAATTAAAAGCATTGTTTCGCGCTTCTTGTAGATCGATGGTCTCTGCCTTGATGTGCCCCATTTGCGCTAAATAAGCATGCACTTGCACCCCAAGTTTGCTGAATAAGTACTTTTTCGCCACGCCACCTGCGGCAACTAACATCGCGGTGGTGCGTGCGGACGAGCGACCACCGCCACGATAATCGCGATTGCCATACTTATGGTAGTAAGTGTAGTCCGCATGACCCGGGCGAAAGGTGTCCATAATATTGGAATAATCTTTCGATTTTTGGTCGGTGTTCTCGATTACCATGCCAATCGAAGTGCCGGTGGTTTTACCTTCAAACACACCGGATAAGATAGTAACTTCGTCAGCTTCTCGGCGCTGGGTAGTGAACTTAGATTGACCCGGCTTACGACGGTCTAAATCGACTTGCAAATCAGCTTCACTAAGTTCTAAATCGGGCGGACAGCCATCAACGATACAGCCTAAGCCTCTACCGTGACTCTCTCCAAAAGTAGTCACTCTAAACAGTTTACCAATACTGCTGTCACTCATTAGCTATTCTCCACCACAATATTGGGAAACGCTGCGCTGAAATCCTTCTTTTTAACCGAAAGCTTAGCGGCTATGCGCAATGCAATATCCGTATAACGGTGCGCGATCAAGGACTCTGGATCACCGATCACGCTCGGCTTACCATCATCGGCATCTTGTCGAATAGACATCGATAGCGGAATTTCTCCGAGTACATCTAAGTCGTAATCATCGGCCATTTTTTGAGCACCTTGAGCACCAAAAATAGCTTCTTCATGACCACAATTCCCACATACATGAGCACTCATGTTTTCGATAACGCCGAATACAGGCACATCTACCTTATCAAACATTTTATACGCTTTTCTGGCATCTAACAGCGCAATATCTTGCGGTGTCGTGACAATAACGGCGCCAGATACAGGCACTTTTTGAGAAAGCGTTAATTGGATATCTCCAGTACCTGGTGGTAAATCAATAAGTAAATAGTCAACCTCAATACCATCATTATTCCAACTAGTACCACGCAGCATTTGCTCAAGCGCCTGCGTCACCATAGGCCCGCGCCATATCATCGGAGTGTCCTCTTCTACTAAGAAGCCAATCGACATAATTTTCAGATTGTAGTTCTTTTTTGGTAACAGCATTTTGTTTTCAAGCGCTTGCGGCTTGCCACTGACGCCTAACATCCGAGGCTGACTGGGGCCGTAAATATCCGCATCTAGCACCGCCACATTTGCACCGGCGCCCGCTAGTGCCAAGGCCAAGTTAGCCGATACGGTGGACTTACCAACACCACCTTTACCGGACGCAATCGCTATTATATTTTTTATCCCAACAACCGCGTCAACACCTTGCTGAGCGGTATGCGAAATTATATTTTGCTCTACCAGCACTTTAAGCGCTCGTCCATCCATCGCTAAGTCGCTAAGTGATTCATGCACTAATTCCTCAATACGCTTAACCGCAGGCTCAATCGGATATCCTTTGAGCAAGGTAATGACCACATGTGTATCGTTAATATCGATAGACTTAAGCCCTTTGGCTGCCGTGAGCTTATCTAAGGTGAATGGATCGGTAATGGCTTGCAACTGCTCTTTTATAGCGTTGACGAGTTGCTCATGCATGATGAATTTAATGGAAGTGTTCTCAAGTAGGGCTAATGCTATCATTGTGATGCACAAGACTCCATGCGTGCTCGCAACACTTATACGGCTCTACATACGAAACCATAGATAAACTATTCCAAACTCATCGGCAACAAACAAGCAATTGTGACCTTAGAACGATTGTCCATGATACGATTTAAGTTATGCATCGATTTCTAAGACTAACGAGCACATTCATAATATTGCTGCTACTTAGTGCCGCGAGTAAGGCTCAAACCTCAACATTTTCAAAACTCGTGGTTTTTGGTGACAGCATTTCTGATACTGGCAACCTTGCACTATTTGATTTACCACCCCCATTTTTCGAGAATCGTATTTCAAATGGGCTTGTCTCGGTTGATCTCATCGCTCAAAGCATTGGTTCTAACGCAGATCGATCAGGGCATTTATTAGGTCAACAAGATGGCGGCTTCAATTACGCTGTCTCAGGCGGAAACGTTGTCGGTTCTGACCCTGAAGACTTAACCTCACAAGTTTCAGCATTTTTAAATCGCGTAAACCAGCAAGCAGATAGAAATGCTTTGTATGTCGTAATTATCGGAGGCAATGATTTACGCGATATTCGCTCAATCATAGATCCAGTAACTGCAAATAGCGCGATTATCACCGTGATCACACAGTTAGACTCACAACTACGCCGTCTCAGCAACGCCGGAGCCCGCGCTTTTGTAATTGCTAACGTTGCCAATATCGGACGCATTCCTGAAACGCTAAATCTTAGTGCGCAAGATCCGAGTATTGCCATTAGAGCAGAGCAATATGTAAGACAATACAATACCGCTTTGTCACCATTACTTGATGAATTCGCACAAACACCCGAACTCGCGGTGGTCGAGTTCGACTTATTCCAAGCACTTGAAGACGTTCTAAACAATGCGGATAGTTTGGGCTTTAGTAATAGTCAAGAAGGTTGCTTCAACGCTAGCGATTTTTCAGTGGAATTGGAGTGCCTCCTACTTGGGTTTGATTCGCGTGTGTTCTTCGATAACATTCACCCATCCGCCCTCACCCATAGACTGATCTCACCATTAATCATCGCTGAAATTCCTGATTTACCACAAGAAATTATTCCACGAGAACCATTCTTCATAACCCCTATATTGCCACTATTACTTGAAGATTAACCGTAGCGTTTAGCCATAGTATTGGACATAATTGCGTCTTCTTTCTTATTTAAATGATTATCGTAATCGCTTAATTTATTTAAATCGTTAAACTCTAATAAGCGTTTAACAATCAATCACGCTATGTACAAGCACGTTTTAACAACGCCATTTAAGTTAATCGGACTAACATTAGGCCTTGCTGTGACCTTGTGGTTCATTAATTTTCAACTACCGTACTCGGTACTTGTAATCTCGGTCGAACAACACTCTGATGTTAAAAAACCTGTTTATGTGTTTTTTAAAAGTGAGCAGGATGCTCCTTTTCATACTCAACAAATACCGCAAACAGTTAATGAGCGAGAAACTTTGTATTTTCCTCTACCCAAGCATTTTGAAGCAAGCTCAGCGTCCATAGTACCCCAAGGCCATGCGGCAGATTGGACAATATACGAGATTGCTGTCAGATCTCGCTTTTTCATCTTTGATTTAGATGCTTATAGCTTGTCCCTTAAAGACCTTCAATTATCTAAAGACTATCCAGGCAGTAAGCTTGTGAGACACGAGGATTCGATCTCCTTTTCTGGAAATAACACTAAGCCAGTATTGGATTTAGCCTTAAATGATGAGTCTCTGAGCTGGACCACTGAACTCATTTTAAGCAAATTATTTTATATTTCGGTTGCAGTCCTTGTGCTCTATTGGCTATTCGGAAATCACTTTGTATGGTCCTTAATCACTTCTCGAACCCGGGATTACGAGGCATTTAAAGTTAGCGTATCCTCAGTAAGAAAAGACCAAAAAGGTTTAATGCTCGTTAGCGGGTTTTTATTCGTACTCGTTATTGTAATCTTTCGGTTTCCACTCGTTGCCGAACCGGGCATCTTGATTGAAGATGCCATGGAAATGTCGGATGTGCTTTCAGGTGTAGCGCACCCTCTGGATTTAGAATCTTATTTTTACTATCGTGGCTACTATGTGGTTTTGACTGAAGCCATCGCTCAATTTAGCAGCTGGTTTCCACTCGCTTGGCAACCTAGTATGTACTTATGGTTCGGCTTGTTGTCTATGTGCACCGCATTGTGTGTATTTAGTTATTCAGGCTTATTTAAATCGCGCCTGATTTTACTAATTGCCCCCATTGTTTTTTGCCTAGGCGCCTTCACAGGACCACTAATGTATCTCACCATCACCTCGGTTTTATTTTCATCGACGGTGTTGTTAATGGCGATAGCAGTGCGCCCTGCGCCAAACAATAACTGGCATTTGTTTTTGCTTGCCGTATTAGTGTTTATTCTAGCTTGGTCTGGACCATATACACCGCAATTACTGCCTTTATCGTTCGCTCTGCTATTGCTGCATTCTTCTGGCAAAAAAAATCTGATTTTAATTCTAAGTATGGTGCTTGCGGTTCTTTATACCGCTAGTGCGGCGTCAGGAATGGTTCAATTGTCTAACATTCTAGACTCCAATGTCCGCGTGGCGCTATTCGATGCCATTATTCAGCATATATTTTTATTAGAGCTCTATTCTAATGCCAGTTACACGCACGGCATTGGCATCATTTGTTTAATCGGCTTGGTTCTGTTTTGTTTCAGAAAAGATGTTTCATACGTAAAGCACAGTCTTGCTTTTTTGGGCGCTTCTTTAGCCTCAATCGCGACCTATTTTATTAGCTTTAAATACGAGATTTACCATGGTGTTCTTTTAGACTCTCACACTGTAACTGCCCAATTTTGCTGGTTAGTATTTCTTTTCTTAAGCGCTGATAAACTATTTTCCTTAAACAAAGGGAAACGGCTTAATGGGGTACTTAGTGTTTGTTTTTGCCTCGCTGTGGTTGGATTTTTATACGCTAAAGACCAGATACAAAAGAAAGACTATGAATTATTAGTAGAAAAACGAGTGCCGTCTTTTCTTAAAGCTATAGAACAAGCTCAGGAAATCGCTTTGGACGATAATGAGTTTCTACAATTATGGTATATAAATCAATTCAAGCAGGTCGTGAGTGTTTATTTCGGTGATACTAGCTTGGCAGCAAAGACTACAGATCTTAAAAACTTGCCTGAATCTGTCCAACGCTTCGCGATACCATTCAGCTTGGATAGAGATCTAAACAACGTCTTATATTACAAGCCTATAGATAATACTATCGGTTACTCACACACAGGTAGAGAGAAAAAATTACCGAAGTGGGACAAGCCTTAGCTTGCGCTGAAGCTTCGTCTATACTCACATAAATTCAAATCATCCAGCACTACCCCAATTTCATGACCATAGAATACTGGTCCTTACTAAACACACAGCGAGCTTAACAAGAAGACAATATGTACTACAACTTCCCTGAATTAACGTCTTCCGAAGCAGACAAAATTTTAGACGCCGACATCTGTATTGTTGGCTCGGGTGCGGCCGGCATCAGCTTAGCCTTGCAGTTCTTTAAATCAAACAAACGAATAGTGCTATTGGAAGGCGGTGTCGTTGGTGTTACCGAGCAAAGTCAAAAGCTGTACCATGGGCAAACGATCGAGAATGGAAAAGATCGAAAAGATTATTTAGCCAGCAGTCGCATTCGAATGTTTGGCGGTACCACAGGTCATTGGGCTGGCTATTGTAGACCGTTTGACGAGCTTGATTTTCAGGCGCGTGATTGGGTACCGAATAGCGGTTGGCCAATCACTATGCAAGAACTATTACCCTACTACGACATGACGTCGGCTCTACTGCAAATTAAACCTTTCACTATGAGTGACGACCGAGCTAAGCCAGAGAACCGAGTCATTGATAATGAGCGCTTTAAAATAAGAAATTATCATTTGAGCCCGCCAACTCGGTTTCACGAGACCTTTCGCGCCGGACTGCAAAAGCCTGAGCATATTTCAGTCGTGTTCGATGCCAACGTCACCAATATTAATTTAGCGGAGGGTGGCTCACAAGTAACTTCCTTAGATATCGCTTCATTGAACGACAAAACTAAAAAAGCCAAAGTAACGGCAAAACAATTTGTGTTAGCGACTGGTGGGGTAGAAAACGTAAAACTGCTGCTTAACAGCAACGATGTCCAAAGCAAGGGAATTGGCAATGACAAAGATAATGTCGGCAAATATTTTATGGAGCACCCTGAATACGACTCACCTTACGCCATGGCGCTTGCCATAGACGATGTGGCCGCACAAAATTTCGTGCACTTTGGCCCGACTAGGCAGCTTCCCACGATTATGCCAACCGCAAGTACTCAACGGCAGCATAAATTACTCAATGCGGCCATTGAGCTACGGCGCTACAAGCCAAGCAGAGCTAGTAAAAAGACCTTGGAAAGTGCGGCAAGTAGCTTTGCTCAGTTGGATTCAGCGAATGAAAACTATAAAACCTTTACCACCTTCGTAAGAACCGAAATGCCCCCTCTGGCTAAAAATAAATGTTATCTAGTTGACGATAAAGATGCTTTCGGAAATCAACATGTGGGGCTGTCTTATAGTGTCGACGAGAGCAGCGAATACACACTGCAAAAATTGGCGGAAGTTTTAGGCATGGAACTCGGGCGAAGTCGCATAGGCCGCTTAAACACAAGCTATAAGGCGGGTGACCATAAAGAGAAAATGTTATACGGTTGGCACCATATGGGCACAACTCGAATGGCTGATAGCCCAGACAAAGGTGTGGTAGATAAAAACTGTCAAGTGTTCGGTGTGTCTAATTTGTATTTAGCCGGCAGCTCAGTATTCGCCACCAGCAGCTACGCAAACCCAACCTATACTTTAGTCGCCTTGGCTTTAAGGTTGGCCGACCATTTAAAATCAATTAAATCATGAACAAAAGCCTATCGAGAAGGACATTTATTGCCGCTGCAGGGCTTAGTTCGCTGACTGCATGCACTCAAAAACCTGAAAGCTCAACATCAAACTCAGCTGAACATATAGAACGCCTGTTGCTGCAATTAAGCAAACAAGAGTTCACCTCAGCATTGGGTGAGTTGGTTGTTAAACAAAACGAACAAGCATTTGATTCTCAAAATCCCGAGCAGATTTTCAAACAATCGTTTGATGTTTCTGCAAATCAAAATGATGATGATGCGTTTAAAACCAAGGTACAAGAAGAGATAAGCAACGACTTTGCCGCTGGACAGCTCATCAACATAGATGGATGGATACTGTCTAAGAAAGAAGCCACCTTATACGCCCTTGTCTACTTGTATTCTTCATAGAAATAAAAGACACGCGTACTATGCCGAGGCTTTTAAACGCAAGCGATAAGCATGCAATAGTGGTTCCGTGTATCCGCTCGGTTGATACCTACCTTGGAGACAAAGATCTAATGCGGCCTTAAATGCGAGGTTGTCGTCGAAGTTCACTGCCATTTTTTTATATAAAGGATCATCCGCATTTTGTTGATCAACGACTTTGGCCATTCTTTCAAAAGTAGTCCTAACTTGATCCGCGCCTACAATTCCATGCTCCAACCAATTAGCAATATGTTGGCTAGAAATACGTAAAGTTGCACGATCTTCCATAAGGCCTACATTATTGATGTCTGGGACTTTTGAGCAGCCAACACCTTGATCAACCCAACGTACCACATAGCCCAATATGCCTTGGGCGTTATTATCAAGCTCCGCTTGTATATTGTCGGCCGACCAATCGCCAGGGTTGCCAGCCAACGGCACAGATAAAATATCGTCCAAGGAAGCTCGTTGGCGCCGCGCCAATCGTGATTGAACATCGAATACATCAACCTCCTGATAGTGCATGGCGTGCAATGTCGCGCCAATCGGCGATGGTACCCAAGCCGTATTCGCACCCGATTGGGGATGGCTAATTTTTTCAATCAGCATCTGAGCCATCTCGTCTGGCATGGCCCACATACCTTTTCCAATTTGTGCCTTGCCGGCCAACCCGCACTCTAAACCAATATCTACATTCCAGTCTTCATAAGCTTTTATCCACGGTTTTTGTTTAATCTGTTGTTTTCGATCCATAACACCCAGATGCATACTGGTATGGATTTCGTCGCCTGTTCTATCAAGGAAACCAGTATTAATAAATACCACCCTATCTTTAACCTGACGAATACACTCTTTTAAATTCACCGTCGTTCTGCGTTCCTCGTCCATAAGCCCAATCTTTATGGTATGTCGCGCATAACCCAGCTCATCCTCTACTCGATCAAATAATTTGTTCGCAAACGCGGCTTCCTTTGGGCCGTGCATTTTGGGTTTAACAATGTAAATACTGCCGGTGCGAGAATTACATAGTTCACCCGTTTGATTTACATCATGCATGCTAATAAGAGCGGTAACAAAGGCATCCATAATGCCCTCCTGAACCTCATTGCCATGTTGATCAATGATCGCTGGATTGGTCATCAAATGACCAACATTTCTACAAAACAATAAACTACGTCCGTGCAAAATCATTTCACTACTATCCATTGCTGTGTAAATTTTGTCTTTAGCTAAGGTGCGAGTCATTCGCTTTCCCGCCTTTTCAAAGGTGTCGCTTAAATCACCCTTCATAAGCCCCAACCAATTACGATAAACGTTGACTTTGTCTTGCGCATCAACAGCGGCGACAGAATCCTCAAAATCCTGGATTGTGGTTAGTGCCGCTTCTAAGCACAGGTCTTTTACACCCGCTTTATCAGTTTGACCAATAGGTGAGTCTGAATCAATTTCAATCGCAAGGCGTAAACCGTTATTGCTCAATAAGATGGAGCTTGGTGATTGTGCCGTACCTTGGTAAGCGATGCATTGGTTTGGATCTTCTAGGCCAACGCGATCACCATTCGCTAAACGCGCTTCAAAGCCATTATCCGTTCGGTATTCGACAGCGCTTTTATGGCTGCCATTCGCGAGTGGAAAGTGCTCATCTAAAAAGTCTCGCGCGAATACGATAACGCGCTCTCCGCGCACTTGGTTATAAGCTCCAGTTTTACCAGCGCCGCCGGATTCATCAATAACATCTGTGCCGTACAAGGCATCGTATAAGCTGCCCCAGCGCGCATTTGTAGCATTCAAGGCAAACCTTGCATTTGAAGTGGGAACTACTAATTGCGGCCCCGCTTGAGAGGCAATTTCTTGATCCACTCCCTTGGTCCCAATCTTAAACGGCTGTCCTTCTTCCACCAAATAGCCGATCTGCTTTAGAAACTCTTTATACTCTTTTGGATTAAATGATCCTTTATTGGTTTTACACCAATCGTCAACTTGAACTTGAAGCGACTCACGCTCAAGTAATAAAGCTCGATTCTCGGGACCTAATTCTTCAATCGCCCGCGACAAAGAGCACCAAAAGTCGTCTGCGGCAATTGACAGACCAGTCAGTACTTCTTTTTCAATAAAGTCGGCCAGTAAGCTGGACACGCTCAAATCAGAACGCTGGGTATAGTTAGACATAATTTTCCGCTGCCTATATTCGGCATTAATAGTGAAGTTAAAGACGCTTGGATAAGTAATTCTACCTAAGCTTTCGGCTTGCTATATTGATACCCACTATTCATAAAAGAAATTAACAGCGACAAAGCTAGTTATTTGGTGAATATTAATGCTTATATTCAAATTGCGAATGATGATGATAAGTCTACCCGCCTATTTCCCCAGCTCTCTTCAAGGGTATTGTAAAGCCATTCAACGAGTAAAGGCGTCGGCTTATATATCAGCCGACGCCTAACAAAACAGCACAAATAGTCAGGAGACTCTAATGGGCAGCTATCGAGACGAAATTTCAGCGGCACAAACACTAATAGACAAAAATGGCACAGCATGGGGCAGCATTAATGCCGAGTACACAGCTCGCATGCGCATGCAAAACCGCTTTCAAAACGGCCTTGAAATTGCCAAATATACCGCTGACATTATGCGCGCTGACATGGACGAATATGACAATGACAGCGCTCGCTATACGCAATCGCTTGGCTGTTGGCATGGTTTTATTGGCCAGCAGAAAATGATCGCAGTGAAAAAACATCACGGTACTACGCAAAAACGGTATTTATACCTGTCTGGATGGATGATCGCGGCACTGCGTTCAGAATTCGGTCCCTTGCCCGACCAATCAATGCATGAAAAGAGCTCCGTGCCGATGTTGATTGAAGAATTGTACACCTTCTTGCGCCAAGCGGATGCCCGCGAATTACGACATTTATTTAAAGACCTAGATCAAGCACGCGCCAGCGGGAACAACGCGCTCGCGAACGAAATAGAAAGCAACATAGATAACTTCGAAACGCATGTCGTGCCGATTATCGCCGATATTGATGCAGGCTTTGGCAACGAAGAAGCTACCTATTTATTAGCCAAGAAAATGATAGAAGCCGGTGCTTGCGCTATCCAAATTGAAAACCAAGTGTCAGATGAAAAACAATGTGGACACCAAGACGGCAAGGTAACCGTGCCACATTCAGATTTTCTAGCAAAAATTAACGCCGTACGTTATGCCTTCATGGAATTAGGAGTTGATAACGGCGTTATTGTGGCTCGCACAGATTCGCTTGGCGCGGGTTTGACTAAGCAAATTGCTGTTACCAATGAACCAGGCGATTTAGGAGATCAATACAATGCTTTTATCGACTGTGAAGATCTGACTCCTGGGCAAATGCAAAACGGCGATGTGGTCATGCACCGAGACGGTCAATTAGTTCGCCCAAAACGTCTAGCAAGTGGTTTATTTCAATTTAAACCAGACACTGGTGAAGATCGTTGCGTGCTGGATTGTATAACCAGCTTACAAAATGGTGCCGACCTCATTTGGATTGAAACCGAAAAACCACACGTGGGCCAAATTGGCGGCATGGTTAATCGAATTCGCGAAGTAGTACCAAATGCAAAATTAGTCTACAACAACTCGCCATCGTTTAACTGGACCCTGAGTTTCCGCACGCAGGCTTACGACCTAATGGTTGAGGAAAAAGAAGACGTAAGTGACTATAACCGTGAGCAATTAATGGATGAAAAATACGACACTACCCCATTAGCATTACGTGCCGATCAAATGATCCAGAGCTTCCAACGTGATGGTGCACGTGATGCAGGCATATTTCATCACCTTATCACCTTGCCAACTTATCACACGGCCGCTCTATCGACCGATAATTTAGCTCAGGGTTACTTTGGTGAAGAAGGCATGCTGGCATACGTTAAAGGCGTGCAACGTAAAGAGATTCGCCAAGGCCTAGCCTGTGTTAAACACCAAGACATGGCAGGTTCAAACATGGGTGATGATCATAAAGAATACTTCTCTGGTGACGCTGCCTTAAAAGCCGCGGGAGAAGATAATACGATGAACCAATTTGGCTAGGTTTTTTACCTCGGCGCTCG
>CAYSUU010000009.1:62623-67556 GCA_964434375.1 uncultured Gammaproteobacteria bacterium
TTTTTACCTCGGCGCTCGCCGTATCAACTATCAAAGGGATTGCCTAAGTTGCTTAAACTTAGGCATTTTTGAAACGCCGGGCATTGAATTTGACGATCCAAATACGCATTTACTTGCCTCTGGTTACGTTTCTCAAAAGCGTATACTTAACATGATAGTTCTTTGCTAATAAGCAATTACCTTGATACTACACTCAATCGAGATGTACCTCACCGACCAAGTTTAACTCCCTTCTTTTGTCGTACGCGGCGGTAAAGGCAACAGCAAAGAGGTATTTTTTATGTATGCCTGATATTCAGGATTATCGCCCCAGCGGGCATCAGCCTTGCCCTTAAGCGTTGGAATACCGCTAACTTTAGTGAGTAGAAGGATAACGAACAACGGCGAAACTAAAGTAAGATATTGCCAGCCGGACAAAATCGGCAGAGCAAATAAAGCCATACCAATCCATAAGGTAATTTCACCAAAATAATTGGGGTGACGTGACCATGCCCACAAACCGGTATTAATAAACTTTCCCGTATTATCTTCGTTTTTGCGAAAAGCCCTCTTTTGCGCATCTGCAATTACTTCAATAATGAAACCAATTATCCAAACAATCAGACCAACAGCACCCAATACACCAATCGGTTTACTATAGTCTGATGTAATGATTACCAGCGCACATGCAGCGGTTAATACAACCCAAAGTGCTTGCAAAGTCCAAGCAGACAAAAAGCGCAGCGGTTTGATCTTAATTTCGTCAAAACGATCATCTTTACCATCTTGAACAATGCGTATCACCAAAAATGAGCCTAAGCGAACCGCCCAAACCACCACCATGATGGCTGCAAGCACCCCTCGCGTGTCCACCTTATCTGAAAAAACGAGCGCGAATCCGATAACGCTGACGTACGTTATGCTACCAGTTAGATCATAGAACCGTTCTGTTTGTTTGGCATTAGCTGGGATGTAAGCGATCCAATTAATGACAAACGCCAGGATCGCACACCAAACCATGACTTGCAGGTTGCCAAGGCTTGCACCGCCTTGGCCACCGGCAAAACTGACCCCTAAACCTGTAGTTACCGCAATAAGAACGACGACTAGAAATTTAGGGCTCATATTTACGCTACTTCGTCGTTAGACCTTTGCGTTCAAGCAATGGTTGAATATTAGGCTCAGCTCCGCGAAAAGAACGGAACAAACTCATCGCATCTTCAGAACCACCTTTGGACAATAATGTTTTGCGGAAATGATCTCCGTTGGCACGCGTCATGCCACCATTTTCTTTGAACCACTCAACAGAATCTGCATCTAATACTTCACTCCATATATATGAATAATAACCAGCCGAGTAGCCACCCAAAATATGTGAGAAATAGGTTGTGCGATAACGTGTTGGTACCGTAGCCACATTAATACCAGCCTTAGTTAAAGCGGCTGATTCAAAGGCCACAACGCCTTCGGCATCCGGGACTTCATCTGGATTCAATTGGTGCCAAGCTTGGTCAAGAATAGAGGCTGCCAAATACTCAGTAGTGGCATAACCCTGATTAAATTTCGAGCTAGCAATTACTTTATCGAGCAACTCTCGTGGCATAGCCTCACCGGTTTTGTGGTGCTTTGCATAGTTACTTAGTATCTCTGGCCAATCTGCCCACATTTCATTAACTTGCGAAGGATATTCAACAAAGTCACGTGGCACACTGGTACCAGAAAATGATGGATATTCAACATCGGAGAACATGCCGTGCAAAGCGTGACCGAACTCATGAAACATAGTTGTTACTTCATCCCACGTTAACAAAGTAGGCTCGCCAGCAGGTGGCTTAGGCACGTTTAAGTGATTCGCTACCACTGGTTTAGTGCCCATTAAGTTTGACTGAGGCACATACGCGTTCATCCAAGCGCCACCTCGTTTTGTTTCTCGTGCATAAAAGTCTTCGATAAACAAAGCAAGCGTCTCGCCATTAGCATCTATTACTTCCCAAGCTTTTACATCTGGGTGATAAGTTGGCAAATCTGGGCGCGCTTTAAATGTTAAACCAAACACTTTTTCCGCAGCATAGAAAACGCCGTTAACCAGTACATTTTCCATTTCTAGGTAAGGCTTTAGTTGAGATTCATCAAAGTTGAACTGTTCAGCTCTTACCTTTTCTGAATAATAATCCCAATCCCAAGCAGCAACTTCAAAGTCACCGCCTTCTTTGTCGACCACAGCCTGTAGAGCGGCGGCTTCTTTTTTAGCATTCGCAACCGAGGCAGGTGCCAATGTAGCTAAACGCTCATTAACCGCTTCGGCTGTCTGCGCTGTTTGGCTGACAAGCTGATAAGCTGCATGATTGGCATAGCCTAGTAACTGGGCTTTCTCGGCTCTTAGCTTCATTACTTGTGAGATGATGTCGGTATTGTCGTAGTCACCACCAGAGCTGCCACGACCCATAGATATCTTTAGAATACGTTCTCTTAACTCACGATTATCTAGTGATGACATGCTCGGTTGCTGAGTTGTATTCAACAAAGGAAGAACGTACTTGCCTTCCATATCTCGAGCTTTTGCAGCCACTTCAGCGGCCGCAATTTGCCCATCGGACAAGCCCGCTAATTCGTCTTTGGAATCGACGACAATGGCATTGTTATTTACTTCTTCAAGCACGTTTTGGCTAAATTGATTTCCTAATTTGGCGAGCGTTGCATTAATGCCTTTTAGAATTTCCTTATCGTCATCTGACAATTCGGCACCAGCACCAATAAAGTCTTTATAGGTTTCCTCAACCAAGCGTTTAGCTTGCGCATCTAAAGTCGACTCGGCCAAACCGTCTTTTAGCGATTTAACTCGAGCAAACAATTTAGCATTTAGAAAAATAGTATCGCGATAAGCTGACAGCTTAGGCGCCATTTCAGCACGCAAAACTTTAATATCGTCATTAGTATCTGCCGATGACAAAGCGAAAAATACGCGAGAAACACGAGACAGTATTTGACCACTGCGCTCCATTGCTAACATCGTATTATCAAAGGTCGCTGGCTCAGGGTTATTGGCAATCTGTTCTATCTCTGCCAAACCCTCTTCCATACCACGTTCAAACGCCGGTTTATAGTGTTCATTACGGATCTTGTCGAAGGCCGGATACTTGAATTGCAGCGTACTGTCCTGATAGAACGGATTAGATTCTGTACTAGACGTTTGGCTTTGCACCTTACTCTCCTGAGACTTAGCCTCACCTGAAGCTTGAGGCTCACTGGAGACTTGTGGCTCTGATTGATTGCAGGCGCTTAGAAACCCAAACGCAAGGATTAATATAGGGGTGGTTAATTTCATAAACGAAGTCGTCAAATTGTAATTTTCTAGAATCATACCTTACCTGATACAAAAATGGTGCTGACAATTACTTTTTTGAAACAGATAAAAATCGACCCCATGCTCTAAGCCTCGTATAATCGCAGGGATGACGATTAACGAAGCAACAATTGAATTCATTGGTCTAGAAACTCAGTATATATGTGCTGACGAAATTAAACGTACACGTATTCATTTAGATGGCGCGGCTTCGCCATTGGCCGCACGCGCTGGCGATGATATACGCACAAAGCTTTTACCGCACTATTCCAATACTCATAGCTATATCCATAATTCGGCTCATATATCGTCTAAAGCGTTTGCTTGGGCACATGACACCGTTCTCGACTTCGTAGGCGCGAGTAAAAGCGACTATGCGGCTATTTTTTGTGGTTCTGGAAGCACCGCGGCAATTAATCGAATAGCGCGCGGCTTGCATGCCTTGCGCCCAAACCGAAACACCGTGTTGATCTCATCAATGGAACATCACGCCAACGACTTACCTCACCGCCAATTCGACAACAATTGTGTGTACCTGCCACTAAATGGGGATGGTAAGCGCGCAGGCGCCGTTGATTTGGAACAATTAGAAAGAGTTTGCGCACAGGACGCAGAACGCATTAACTACATAGCTATTTCTAGTGTGAGCAATGTAACGGGCATTCGTAATTCAATAAAACAGGTTTGCGAAATTGCTCATCAACACAACATATTTGTGCTGGTAGATGCCGCGCAAAGTGTTGCCCATATTGAAAGCAAGCTAGACCAGCAAAATGCCGATTTTTGGGTTTTTTCGGGGCACAAACTTTACACGCCAACGGCACCTGGGGTTATGGTTGCTAAACGCGAGATATTGGATGCGATGACTGAGCAAGATCTCGGTGGCGGCTCTGTGGTTGATGTTAGCTTTTTTGATTACACGCTAAGCGACGACAGCAGTATCAAAGAAGAGTCGGGCACCCCTAACATCATAGGTGCAGTTTCACTAGCGGCCACCATGAATGAAATCAAGACAGTTGGACAAGATGACATCTTAAAACGCGAAATTGATTTAACTCAGCGTTTAATTGCCGGAATCAACCGCCTTCAAGGTTATTGTATATATGGTGATCCAGCTCTACCGCGCACGGCGGCCATTGCTTTTAATCACAAAGACATCGAGCATGGCTTACTGGCGGCTATTCTAAATGACTACTTTTGTATTGCAGTACGTAATGGCTGCTTTTGCGCGAACCCCTATGTTAGCGATCTTTTAAAAGAAGAATTGTGGGAAATTGATTTAAGCGAAATACCCGAAAGTGAGCACCAAGCAGTAGTAGATAGTAAAAGAGGAATGGTGCGCGCTAGTTTGAGTGCCTACTCTAACAAAGCGCAGATAGATGCACTTATTAGCGCCCTATCAACGATCGAAAAAAATATTGATGAATATCGCCAGCACTATCAAATGCAAAGTAATGGCTGTTTTATACATAAGAGCTTTGAAATTGATTGGCGCGACGAGCTGTTTAATGAGAATTAAATCTGCCTAATAGGCGAATTATGGCCTACTAATACTAACAATTAATCGGGTATGGAATGGATAAGGGCTATCTATTACTGGCTTAAGGCTAT
>CAYSUU010000009.1:67656-90724 GCA_964434375.1 uncultured Gammaproteobacteria bacterium
TATCTATTACTGGCTTAAGGCTATAACTGCCGAGCAACCAACTGTCCTTGATGCTCTTGAATTTCAATCCGAAATACGTAAATCAAACGAATGACAGTCTATCTTCTAACTAGCGCTATACGCTAAACGTGGCCCTTGATTAGCCTTCTGAGCTGATCGCTTACTATTAACCTTGGCGAGTGAATCGTCAGGATTAATCTCAATAGCTATCCACTCGTGACATTCCATGCCCGCGGCATAAGGGACTAGCGGCCCTTCGATTTGCTCAGGATGATCGTAGATCATTTCGTCCGTGATAGGCACGAACACCTGACTTACTAAACACTCGCTTTTCATCTATCTGTTCTCATTAACTATTTATTAATCAACCAGTTAAGTTCAGTTTATCTGGTCTTTTTGGCTAAAACTTCGTCAAAACAAACTTCGATGTTTATATTAAACAGGCAATGCCTGTCTAATTACGGCTAAACTTATGGTAATAGAATGGTTTTAGTGCCGAAATTACTGTTTTCAGGCAAAATACAAGCTGCCTGAAGCTAAACACCCCGGATAAGAAACTATGCCCAGAAAAGTGGCTATCGTTGAAGACGATTTTGATCAGCGAGAAAACTACCGTGACGCACTGCAGAAATCTGGCTACGACGTCGCCACCTATAAGAATCGGCCTGAAGCGCTGGCCGGAATGCGCAACAACATCCCGGATTTAGCAATTCTAGACATTATGTTAGAGAATGAAATGGATGGTGGATTCGATTTATGCCGAGACTTACGCGCCTTGTCGCCCACACTTCCAATTATATTTTTGACCGCGCGGGACTCCGATATTGATCGAGTTTCAGGCTTACGTCTTGACGCGTGGGATTATCTAACCAAACCGCTGAATATGCAGTTTCTGAGTGTTAGGATTAATTCGATGTTTCGAATTGTTGATAGTTTGGCAAATATAGACGAAGACACAACTTCCAACACCCTTACGATTGACGACCTCGAAATCAATGAAGACAGCATGTCTATTAGATGGAAAAACCAAGAATTGAGTTTGACCCTAACCGAATTTTGGTTAATTGAGTCAATGGCTCGGCACCCGGGTCATGTAAAGACATATGAAAACATGATGCAAATCACGCGCCAAAGCTATGTCGAGCGCAATACCATAAATGGTTATATTCGCCGAATACGAAACAAATTCAAAGAGATAGACGCCGATTTTAAAAACATACAAACCGTGTTTGGTGTTGGCTATAAATGGAACAAAGACGAGCAACACTAACTGACCTCTGAGATCGCAAAATGAGAGCCGCTCTTTCCATACGAACTAAACTATTATTAGTTGCCATGCTGTTATTGCTAGTGCCTTGGATGTCGTATGTTTACGTGCGTGACATGAAATCGTTTTTACTAAGTGGTCAAGAAGATGCCTTGAGCTTAACATCGCGCGCCGTAGCACAAGTACTTCATGACCGCCCCGAGTTATTTACACGTGATGACGACATACCTAACCCGGACAATGAACAGAATGAAATATATGCCGCACCCTTACCTAACTACATTAATCTTAACGGTGATCTAAGCGATTGGGGCGATCAAATCAACCAAGCCACTACCTTTGTAGCATCAACAGAGGACCAAGATGAAGCCCAACAACAAAATCAACGAGGCCCACAAAGAGAAAATAATATTATTTCAGTTAATCATCTTCTGGGTTATCGCGGAAATTATATTTTCGCTTTATTTCAGGTTAAAGATGACAACGTTGTCTTTCGAAGATCTAGCTTTTTACGTGTAAACGCGGCCGACCATATACGCCTGACTTTGCAAGACCCCGGACGCAGCGAGCAACGATTCACCTTAATTGCGGGTCAAACGGGCCGCATGAGCATCTATCGCATGGATAAAAATTGGCAATACCCGATTACTGGAAAGCCAAATTATGACCTTGCTGCCGACTTAGACACATCACTTGAAGGTTATAACGTCGAACTTCGAATACCACGTTTTATGCTCTCATCCGACACTCGAATTCGCATGGCAGTGGTCGATGTCGATGATCCCGACACATTAGAGATCGAGGCTTTAGTACCCACCACACCTGAAACCGAGGATGATGATTTTTCGAGATTGTTAGTGCAAGGGCCTGAAATTGCTAAGATTCTTAAAGGTCTAGACCGGTCAGACACAAGGATATGGGTGCTAGATAACGAAAAACGTGTGCGCACTGTAGTTGGTGACTTACTCACAGCTGAAAGCACCATTAAGGTCTCAAAACCTAATTCCGATGTAAACGCATGGGACTATCTCACTGGCACCATCGACTATTATTACAAAGCTCTACTTCAAGGTATTTTCGACTACATTATCGAGCGACCAGCGGAACCACTTTCAGATCGGTCGCAAACTCTTGAAGAGCGAAATGACGCCATCATTCAACGAGCTCTGAGTGGTGAGCTGGTCTCCGATAGAAGAGAAGTTGAAGATGGCCAAGGCAGCATTTTGATGTCTGCACACCCTATCTACTTAGGTGATGAAATACCAGGCGCGGTGGTGGTAGAACAAAGCACCAATCAAGTCCTTAAACGTCAACAAGACATACTCGAAAACGTGATCAGCATCACCCTCTTAGTATTCATTACTGTGGCCAGCGCTTTGTTGTTATTTGCCAGTCGCCTAACAATGAGAATTAGACGATTACGCAACGCGACCGAAGTTGCAATCGATCGTGATGGGAGAATTGTCAGTCAAAGACTCAATGCCGAAGCCAAGGCTGGCGATGAAATTGGTGACCTGTCTCGTTCGGTTAGCAATATGCTTGGACGCCTAGCTCAATACACCTCGTATTTGCGCGGGCTACCAGACACTTTAGCACATGAGGTAAGCAATCCGCTTAATGTGGTTAATTCTTCATTACATAACCTTTCTGAGGAAGCGCCAAATTTAGCTGAAAGCAAGTACATGGAGCGAGCCAAGAATGGTGTTAATCGAATAGGTGCTATTTTGCGCAACCTAACAGAGGCGGCCAATCTTGAACAAGCTATGCAAAACGAGACTCGAGAAAGGCTCGACCTTGCGCAAATGATTGAGAGCTACGTAGATGGCTATTCATTCTCAAACCCTGGTCAATCCTTTGAATTGATCATCCACAATCGTCCTTTGCACGTGGAAGTCGCGGCTGACTATATCGCTCAAGCACTCGATAAATTGATAGACAACGCAATCGACTTCGCGGCGCCGAATTCGACGATTGTACTAAAACTTAGGCGCTTAGATAATTTTGCCCAGATTGATGTCATCAATTTAGGCTCGTCACTGCCGGAGTCTATGGCGGAACGTATTTTTGAACCACTCGTTTCTCTTGGCCGCAAAGACGCACAAAAAATAAGCCTTGGCATGGGTTTATATATCGTTAAACTAATTACTAGCTTTCACGGTGGTGACGTCATCGCTCGGAATTTATTAAGCTCGGACGGTGTGATATTTTCACTTTCATTACCGGTTCATAACGCCAACCCATCCGACAGCTCGTAAAAAATAATTCCTAAGTACCCAACTAAATCGAATTCGGAGAACCTAATGGGCAACCGCCTCAGTAAACTCTATACCCGCACCGGCGACGATGGCACCTCAGGCCTTAGCGGTGGTGAACGCGTTAAAAAAAACCATGCTCGCATGCACGCCATGGGCTCGGTTGATGAGCTTAATAGCGTTATTGGCTTGCTCGCAAGCAAACTAAATGATCATGAGCTGATAGAAATTCTTATTGGCATTCAGCATGACTTATTTAATATCGGCGGAGAAATAAGTATGCCCGGCCATAGCTTTATAAAAGCTGAAAAAATCACACGCCTAGAGCATTTAATTGATCATTTCAACGAAGCCGTAGAGCCATTAAAAGATTTCATCTTACCTGGCGGCAGCGAGCCCGCGGCGGTATGCCATATAGCGCGAGCAATCACTCGTCGTTCTGAACGCGATGTAATAAGCCTGCACGATCAAGACCCGGTGAACGAGACTACTCGACAATACCTAAATCGCCTATCTGATTTATTATTCGCTATGGCGCGCATCATCAATTTACGTTTAGGCCAAGCCGATGTATTGTGGAAAAAAGAACTAGCCTAGCACACAAGATTTACGCTTTTTGGCCAGTCGTCAATTAACGGCAGTTAGGGCGTATAGCGATAACCGATTAACCAACAAATTATATAAAAAGAGAGTTTTGATATGAGCCACACTAGCGCTCTACATAAGTTTGTCAATCGAGATAATTTAGTTTTTCAAATTGCCATTGGCATTTTAGCTGGCGTTTTATTAGCTTTAATATCTCCCAGTGCCGCGAATACGGTTTCCATACTTGGGCAGCTTTTTGTCAGTGCACTAAAGGCCGTAGCACCTATATTAATTTTTGTATTAGTAATTGCTTCGATCGCCAATCAAGCACAAAACAACAACAGCAAAATGCGCCCGATTCTAGTGTTGTATTTGATCGGCACATTAAGCGCGGCCATTATTGCCGTGAGTTTAAGCTTTTTGTTTCCAACGACACTCTCACTGGTCACCAACGAACTCAATAATAGTGGTCCCCAAGGCATTGCAGAGGTAATGACAACGCTCGTTTTAAAAGTCACCGACAATCCAATCAACGCACTATTAAATGGCAATTACATTGGCATCTTAGCTTGGGGAGTCGGACTGGGGATATTATTTCGTAGCGCTAACCAAACAACGAAACATTTTCTACAAGACAGCAGCGATGCCGTTACAGGCATCGTTCGCTGGGTTATTCGTCTTGCACCTATAGGCATATTCGGTCTAGTAAGTAGCACAATCGCTAGCACGGGCTTTGAATCCCTGTATTCCTATGCACGCCTACTGATGGTATTGGTTGGCAGTATGTTATTAGTGGCGCTAGTGGTAAATCCTGCAATCGTCTGGTTTAAGATCCGCAGCAACCCATACCCTTTAGTGCTTCGTTGTTTGCGCGAAAGTGGGATTACTGCCTTCTTTACGCGCAGCTCAGCGGCTAACATTCCTGTGAATTTACGTCTATGCGAAAAATTGGGTCTAGATAAAGACACCTATTCCGTATCAATTCCACTTGGAGCCACCATCAATATGGCGGGCGCTGCGACCACCATTACGATAATGACGCTCGCGACAGTTCACACACTTGGGATACAAGTTGATTACGCGTCGGCCGTGCTTTTGTCGTTTGTAGCAGCGGTGGCAGCCTGTGGCTCGTCGGGTGTGGCCGGTGGATCACTTCTTTTAATTCCCTTGGCCTGCAGTTTATTCAATATTGAGAACGAAGTCGCCATGCAAGTGGTTGCCGTTGGTTTCATCATTGGCGTTGTGCAAGATTCTGCAGAAACGGCACTCAATAGTTCAACGGATGTCGTGTTTACCGCAGCAGCAACTCAAAAACAGACATAAGCAAAAAAGTTTTTTGTTTCCCTTGTTATTCGTCTGAGATTTATCTAGTATATGCGAATGATTACTATTTGCATTTAAGAAATGCTTGAGATGCCAGAAAGAACCATTTCAAATAAAAAAGCCGAACAGAGCTTGGTTGTCCAAACTAGAACGGAACGTTGGGTTATGCCCAGAGACTTTCTTCTCATGCGAGTTTTAGTTCAGCGTAAAAACTTAAGTGCTAAAAAACTGATATTCAAATCAGAACAAGCGCGTCACGATTTCATTCACGATTTGTTCCTATTATCCTTTGAAGATGAGCAGTACAGTAAAAGCAGCTCGCCGCTCGCTCTATTAGGACGCAAATTGCTCGAACAAGGTATGCCTAATCACTCAACACCATCGATACAAACAAATCCTCTCGTCCAATAAAAACGCGACGTGCGCATTTATCCACTATTCATAAAACCAAAATGAACGTTAAAAAGACACTACTCGAAGACGATTACGACGACCTCATGGCCAGTTTAGTTGTCTTGATTACACATCATAGTCTGGACAAGAGTACCGAAACGCTTGCAACCATCGTTGAGCGGTTTGCGCAATTATCCAACCACCCGCATATCGATCTCTTCCCAAACCAAAGAATGGTGATAGCCAAATTACAAAACCTATGGAAAGCGAAACTTTTCAGTCATCAAACGAAACTCTCTAACCTCCATGCTAAGCCTGTTCTACATTAGTCTCGGGCTTCAATACACGCTTTAAATAAGGCTGCTTTGTTTATAGACTGATTCAATGATTAAAGCTTCCATTGCGTAAAAAGAAAATTACCTGCTCGATCACTTGTTTATTCTTCATCATAAAAGGGTGCGTGACTGACATCTCAATATGATCGGCCATCCCTTCTATTTTAGTACTCTCGACCGATACTTTCCCATCGTCCGTGCTTGGTATCAATGATGATAGGCCCCAATTGATGCTTCTAGTTCCGGCGATCACACCAAGCTCAAAATTTGCACCTCGAAGCGTTTTAGGCACACTCGCCTCATCAGTGCCCAATTGCATGCCAGCTGGGCCATTCATAAACCTAAACCCTAGCACATGCTTTAGCTTATCAACCACCTCGCTACCTTGATTCGGTGGCCCTAGCATGACAACACGATTCAACCTTTCAATTGAACGTTTACTTAAATATTGACGTACTAAAATTCCACCTAAAGAATGGGTTACAAAATTAATATCGAGGCCTTTCGGACACTTTTCGAGTGCCGAATTTATCGCTTTATCAGCTAACACTTCAATCGAATGATGCCTCGATGGATAGTCTTCATTGACGCTATAGAAGCCTTGTTGATCAAGTGCCCTAGATAAAGGTTCCATGGCTTTAGCCGAGCGCACCAAACCGTGCAAAAGAATCACACACGAAGAAGTATTAGACATTATTAAATTCCATTCGAACTTTGTTAGCTTCGCACCATTAAACAAACACCACAAACAGTCAACAAGTGCATATAAGTGGATACCAGCAAGGCATTTCCTTAAGTAAAAGCCAATTAAGCTAAATTAGTTACTGCATTTCTTACTGCGGTTCTATAAGGACTAGCTATAGGTCTCGCTATCTGGATTTGCCTTAAGGCTGCTTCTAAAGTCATGCCTTCATAGTGACAAAGATACCCCAATACCACAGCAGGTGCTCTACAAACACCGGTATTGCAATGAATGTACACTTTGTGCCCGTCCTTAAGTAATTGTTCAAGCGCCTGTATAGGTTCGCCTATTTTTGTTTCAAGGTCAGCTTCATCGAAATCATTGATAGGGAAATTTTGTAGATTAATTTCGTTCTCTTGATAAAGAGTTTGAATCGCTCGCCAATCGACATCCCGCGCCCTTAAATCTTCATCAGTTTGCAATGAAATCACAGCGGAGACTTTGAGTTGCTTTAAGCGCGCAATATCCTCTTTAGAATTGGGGCCGCTGCCGACAAAGACTCGAGCTTGAATTAAATCAAAATTAATCATCGTTATGAGCAGGCCACAATCACGCCAAAGTTCATTGAAACTACCTTATTTTTGCGCAACAAGGTAGTCGAGTATTTCAATCACCTGCTCTACTTCGCTAGCCCATGCCATTGCCATGGCGTCGACCTCTTTGAGAGGATGAATAATGTCATCGTTATGCAACGTGATATACGGTTTGCCTAATGCTGCGCATTGGCCCGCATCAAAGGCCGCATTCCATTGTTTGTATTTTTCACCGAAGCGAATAATGGCAACATCGCTTCGCGCGATGGCAGTTTTGGTGCGCATCGAATTTACTTTAGCGGATTTATGGTCACGCCAAAAATTATTGTCCTCTGCACCCAAGACATCACCCGCTGCATCACTCGCCGTATGGTCAGTGACCGCCGAGCTAAAACTAATATCCAAGCCTAGCTTGTCACATCCCGAGATAATTTGCTCACGCCAATCAGTGTGAATCTCGCCTGATAGATAAACGTTTAATTTCATAATTTTATAACTCTAATAAGTGACTTAAAATTGATCAGCAAAGTTAATCGCGCGTTTAATTTCTCGACTATTAGGGCTTTCTTGCCAAAGTAATTTGCCATCACTCCTGCCCCAGGCCTGAGTCTCAATGGCGGATAAACTACTATTAGGCATTAGAATATCTTCGCCAGCCAGCCACATCATTAGGTTGCACAAACTAGACTCATGGCTTACCAACAAAAGGTCACCTGCATTCATGTCAATGTCTTGCAAAGATGCGGTAATTTCTTGCCCACGTGATAGCTTGTTTAGACTTTGCAGATCAGATACCTCGCCTTTATAACCGGCAACTTCGGCGGCAATTTCAGCTGTCTGGCGAATACGTCCCAATGGGCCCGTAAATACTTTATTGAGATTAGCAAGATCATCAACACGCCGACCAACGACTTCTTGTAAAGCCGCAATTCCGTCTTGCGTAAGTGACCGATCCATATCAGTTTCAGCACGTGAAGTCATGCCATGTCTTAAAAGGAACACAATCATTCTCTTAAATTCTCTTAATTTTTTAGTGATAGGTTTTCTAACTATGGAGCGCAGCATCACAAACGAAAATCAATTGTTATGCAGCTCATCAATAACAGGATTAACTAGCGTTCCGATACCGGAAATTTTAACCTCTACAGTCTCACCATGCTTTAAAAATCTGCGCGGATTTCGCGCAACGCCTACGCCACTCGGAGTGCCAGTGCAAATCACATCCCCCGCTTGCAAGTCCATCGCAGTCGATAAATAAACAATCACTTTTTCGATTGAATGCATCATATTGCTAATCGAAGCCGATTGTACTACTTCTCCGTCAATACGCGTTTCTATTTGGTGCTGGTAAGGATCTCCAAATTGATCAGCGGTGACCACCACCGGACCAAAGGCGCCAGATGCTTGGAAGTTTTTTCCTAAGCCAAACTGGCTTGAGTGACTTTGAAATTTACGCACGCTACCTTCATTATAAATGGAGTAACCGAATATATGTTGCTGTGCATGTTCGATTTGAATATGGCGTCCGCCTTTACCAATAATAACCGCAAGTTCACCTTCCCAATCGAGTGTGTCACTGCAACTTGGAACAACAATCGGCTGTTTATGAGGCACGTGACTACGCGCTAGTCGAAAAAAAATCGTCGGGTGCTCAGTAAGCTCTTTGCCCACTTCTTTTGCATGATCTGAATAATTTAAGCCAACGCAGACAATAGAGTTAGGAACTAAGGGCTCAAGAAATTCTATTTCGTCAATAGTGTAACGATCAAGAGCGTCTAGCTCTTGGGCCTGATCAAGTTGTCGTAACCCAAGGTCTCCACGTTCGATAAGCTCATTAATCGAATGCGGTAGATTTTCATCGCTAGGGTCCACACTAACAAGCGTTGTCTCATCTTCTAAAAGCCAGCCTAAACGAACCACAGCGCTGCCATGGGTTTTAAACGTCAAAAATTTCACTACCGCGCACGCCTTTATTCGCTTGCTGGTAATCGCAACGTAAGCTTATCTCGTCCCACGTAGACGCGGCCATCGTACTTACTTTGGTCTACCGCGTCTGTGTAATCGGACTCTTCCAAGGCGCCACCTGGAACCTTATACGGCCCAACAGAAGCCGCTCCTAGCGGCGGAATCAAATGGGTTAACATTAAGTTTGCCACATTAGCTCGCTTGGCCAAGGCACCGAGGTCACCAGCGGTACTTTGACGATAAAAAATCGCTGCCGGAAAATCGCTACCTTGGTTCGGACCAAAAATTGGGTGCATAGTCGAATGAACCAACACATCGGCATCTTGTGCTAGTACTTCTACCGCGGCTGAAGTTGAATTCGGTCGTGGCGGCTTAGCTAAGTCGTTACCTGCATCGCCACCAATCACAATAGATCCACTGGGAGTGTCAACACGGTAAGATAAATGCCCTGGAATGTGCTTAGACTCAATCGCCTTTACACTAACATCGCCAGACCGCCAAACCTCCGTTGGGGTATTAGCTTGATCGGTCGCTTCAAATTCAACCGCAATAACATTTACCGCAGACGAGGGACCATCTGCGTCACGCTTACTACTTTCTATACTACGTTGCGCGATTTCTCCAGCTTCAAGTGCCGCATCAGCAATATGCTCAGCAAAATTAGCGCAACTTAAGGTGCGAGGACTCGGTTTTTCAGCGTGTTTATCTGCACTACACACTAGGTCAAGCGGCTTACCGAAAAAATGCCAACGAGTTTGTACTATATCAACCAAACCAACCGTGTGGTCTGAATGTAGATGGGTAAGAAATAAAGCATCAAGTTGATTTACGCCAACGCCTAATTCGGACAATCTCAGGCTTGTACCACGGCCTGCATCAAACTGTAGCTGCACATCGTTACAATCGTTTTCAACCAGCCCGTACTTAACCAAGGTTCCACTTCCAGCCAGCCCGTTAAAAATAGATGGTCCGCCCATAGTACCGGTAAGGCTTACTTCAACACAGGTTTCACTTTGCGCTTGCGAACAAGCACTGATTAATAGAGAGCTAATCGCAGCTAATATTATTGTTACTCGTTTACTCACATGCATAAATTATCACCTAACTATATCGAAAAGCCTTACGCTTAAATTTTACTTTTTATACTAAGCTATACCTATTTTACCCAATAAACTAAATTTCAGAAGTCCAATCATGAGTCTCCAAGATTTCGCGAACACGATTCAGAAATGCCGCCGAGTAAGCACCATCAAATGCCCGATGATCAAACGACTGCGCTAGAATACCAACCGGTCTAATAGCAATAGAATCACCTTGCTCACTCTCAATAACCACCGGTCGCTTACGTATGCCATCCGTTGAGACAATCGCGACCTGAGGTTGATTAATAATAGGCGCGGTCATTAGAGTCCCAAACGGACCTGAATTTGAAATTGTATAGGTACCACCAGCAAAATCATCCGGCGCTAAACTGCCGCTATGCGCTTTAGTACTTAAATCTTTGATCGAGGCCGCTATTTCTGCAATCGATTTATTGGCGCAGTCTTTTACCACAGGCGCAACCAAACCTTCAAAATTAAGATCAACCGCTATGGCTAGGTTGATTTGTGAATGTAGTTGCAAGGCATCACCATCAATACTAGCGTTTACCCGTGGGAATTCACCGATTGCATAAACCAATGCTTTAGCGATAAACGGCAAATACGTTAAGGAATAGCCTTTGTTAGCTTTCCAGTTTGGCCCTACCCGCTTACGTACTTCGTCGACCGCACCGTAATTCACTTCAACCGCCTGTAAAACATGTGGGCTGGTCGCTTTTGACATGACCATATGTTCAGCCGTGAGTTTTCGGATACGATCAAATGGCAATAAATCATCTGTCAGACAAGGCGGCGAAAGTGCTGATGCGGCGCCACTTCCTGCTACATAAGCCAACACATCTTTTTTAGTCACACGACCTTGTTTTCCGGTAGCGGCGACTTTGCTAAGGTCAATCTGGTTTTCTGTCACAAGCCTGCGCACCGCTGGCGATAGCTTTTTATTGCCAGTATGTGCACCACCGACAGCAGATCCACTAGCATACTTTGCCGTTTTCGGAATCGTTGATAAAGCCGTTTGAGGCACTGGCGTTTGTTCTTCTTTGGGATTTTCTATAGCTGCGCTATCACCACCCGAACCATCGTCTTCGACTTCAAGTACTGCTAAAACTGTACCTACATCAACCGTCGCTCCAGCTTCCACGCTAATTGAAACGAGCACGCCATCTTTAGGTGCAGGTACTTCTACTGCTGCTTTATCTGTTTCAACATCGAGCAATGCATCGTCCTTAGCAACTTGATCGCCTACCTTCTTATGCCAAACACTAATAGTGCCTTCATTAACCGTTTCACCTAACTGCGGCATTAAAATATTTTTTTTAACCAATGAGTTATATGACTTTTTTTGAGTAACTTGTGACTTGGAGCCGTTATCCAAATCTTCACCTTCAGCCTCGATAATAGCCAGCACCGTGCCCACATCAACCGTCTCTCCAGCTTCGACAACGATAGACGTAATAACACCGTCTTCAGGAACCGGCACTTCAACCGCCGCTTTATCCGTCTCGACGTCGAGCAATGCCTCATTCTTTTTAACTTTATCGCCTACCTTTTTATGCCAAACACCAATGGTGCCCTCATTAACGGTCTCACCTAATTGAGGCATTAGAATTTTCATAGACTATTCCTCTAATCGAGTTTACTGACAATATCGACGATCTTCTCAGTACTTGGAATCATTAGATCTTCAAGTTTATCGGCTGACGCCAACGGAATATGAGGAGTCGTGATTCGCACTATCGGCGCATCGAGTTCCCAAAACATTTCTTCCGACACAATCGACGCAACTTCGGCTCCCCAACCACATAAACGAGGGTTTTCCTCAACGGTGACCAAGCGGCCAGTTTTTGCAACCGACGACAAAATCGATTTAGTATCTAACGGCACTAAACAACGAGGGTCTATGACTTCACAGGAAACACCATGTTTATCTTGCAGAATTTCAGCCGCTTTTAGTGCTTTTGGAACCATCGCAGCGAGCGCAACAATAGTTACGTCATCACCAGTTCTGGCAATATTGGCTTCACCAAGCGCAATAACATGTTCGCCCTCTGGCACCTCACACTTTGTGCCGTACATAGACTTTTGTTCGAAAAACATAACGGGGTCTGGGTCTCTTATGGCCGCCGCGAGTAAACCTTTAACGTCAGCAGCATTCGACGGAGCTACCACTTTCAAACCAGGTATGGCCATCGCCCAATTTTCAATACTCTGAGAGTGTTGTGCACCAAATCGAGCACCACCACCATTAGCACAACGAAATACTAGCGGAACATCCACTTGGCCATTGGTCATATATCGTGATTTGGCAACTTGGTTAACAACGATATCCCAACAAACTGCGAAAAAATCGGAAAACATAATCTCCGCGATCGGTTTTAGGCCTGTCATTGCCGCACCCATGGCAGCACCAAGGATAGCCTGTTCAGAAATTGGCGTATCGCGCACTCGCAAGCCACCAAATTCGTCTAATAAACCAACAGTTGTTTTAAAGACGCCGCCAGCATCGGCAATGTCTTCACCAAGAATGACAACGTTGTCGTCAAGTCTCATTTCTTGCGCAATAGCAGCCGCAACCGCATCGCGATAAGTTAATTGCGCCATGCTGCACCTCCGTCGGCCCATACATCAGTAAAGGCTATTTCATCCGGTGGTGGCGGGCTATTCGACGCTTGTTCAGTTGCTTCATCTATCATAGCTTCAACCTTTTGATCGATACTGGCTAGAGTCTTTTCATCAATCCCAGCGGCCAATAATTTATTTCTATACGCAGGCAAGGGATCGCGCTTCATCCACTCGTCAACTTCTTCTTGAGGTCGATACTTAGCCGGATCAGCTCGCGAGTGACCATGATGGCGATACGTTTGGGCTTCAATTAAGCTTGGGCCGCCGCCGCTTCGAGCTTTTTCCAAGGCAGCCATTGCAGTTTGATACATTAGTTCGGCATCGTTACCGTCAACCAAAATAGGGTCTAAGTTATAAGCACAAGCACGATCAGCCGCAGGATTATCAACCGCGGTTACGTCGCCTATTGCGGTGTACTCCATGTATTGATTGTTTTCACATACATAAACCACTGGCAGATTCCAAATTACTGCGAAGTTTAGAGCCTCGTGGAAAGCACCAATATTGGTTGTACCGTCGCCAAAAAAGCAAACGGCCGCCTGTTCTGTGCCGCGATATTGAGCTGACCAAGCAGCACCAGCCGCGATAGGCATATGTGCACCAATAATGGCGTAGGAGCCCATAGCACCTTTTTCCACATCGGTTAAATGCATCGAGCCACCTTTTCCGCGCAAGAGGCCAACATCTCGTCCCATCAATTCGCCTAGAATAGAAGTCATGGAAACGCCACGCACGTAATTGTGGTTATGCCCACGATAAGTACAAAAAGTGTAATCGTCTTTGCGCATTGCCTGACCAAATGCAGCGGCAATCGCTTCTTGACCTTGCCCGAGGTGCGTAGTTCCCTTCACCAAGTTCTGCATAAATAGATCGTAAGCGCGCTGCTGTAAGGCTCTGCACTCGGCCATACTTTGATATAGGTCTAGCTTACCTTGATCTTTTAATGGGTAGGTTTTAGCAGCTGACTTTTTTGCTTTACTCATAGTCTAGGTTCCCTAACAAGTTAATGCGCTTGATCGTTAGAAAAAGCATCATACGTCAATATTTATAATCAGCCAATAATATCGCAAATTATTGAACCAGTCCTTAAATATCGATAAAAATGAAATAAAAACCTTATCCAATCACATACTGTCCCGGCCCTGTCGCCGCCGCTAGTAATAAACCACCAAAAATCGCTAAATTTGCCATCGCTATTCGACTTACATTGATTCGTTCCTGACCTTCGCGCGTCCAAAAATTGTGCACCCATAGCGTTGCTAATAAGATAAACACCGCTAGCACCATGGCCGCTTGAGATGCGTAGACACCGCTAATTAGCGCTAGGGAACAAATCCAGTGCAACACAATAACGGCAATGGCTGAGACATCAGGGAGCGGCACCTTGGCATCGCGAAATTCTTGCTGCGCAGCGGAAAATCGCGTAGTTTTATCAAAAGCACTAAGCAAAAACACCACACTTAGTGATAAGCGAGCGACAAGTAAAATAAGATCCATTCAAACACCGCCAAGCTTAAATAGCTTTAGCGATAGCCTCTCCTAACTCTTGTGTACTGGCCGTACCGCCCATGTCTGAGGTTAAGCTTTGCTTATCCCGTAAGACATTCTCAACCGCCTTCATTATGGAGTCATGCGCTTGGCGATGGCCGATATGATCAAGCATCATTGCACCGGCCCAAATCGCGCCAATCGGATTGGCTATATTTTGCCCATATATGTCGGGCGCTGAACCATGTACCGGTTCAAACATAGACGGAAATTCGTGTGTAGGATTAATGTTCGCGGACGGCGCTATGGCGATAGTCCCAGTACACGCAGGTCCAAGGTCAGACAATATATCACCAAATAAATTACTGCCGACAACCACATCAAAATGCTCAGGCATTCTGACAAAATTAGCCGTTAGAATATCAATATGGTATTGGTCAACGTTTACTTGTGGATAAGCTTTCGCCATCTCAGCAACACGTCTATCCCAAAAAGGCATAGAATGAATGATTCCATTCGACTTAGTGGCTGACGACAAATGCTTCGCTTTACGCGATTGCGCCAGTTCAAACGCATATTTAAGTATCCGGTCAGTACCGCGGCGCGTAAAAATACTCTGTTGAGAAACAATTTCATTTTCGGTGCCTTCATATTGAATACCACCGATAGCCGAGTACTCGCCTTCTACATTTTCACGTACAACGTAAAAATCAATATCGCCAGGCTTTTTGTTAGCTAAGGGACATGGAATGCCTTCAAATAAACGCACTGGCCTTAGGTTTACGTATTGATCAAACTCGCGGCGAATTGGAATTAACAAGCCCCATAAAGACACATGATCTTCTACTGTTGGAAAACCAACCGCTCCCAAGTAAACAGCATCAAAAGGACGCAGTTGATCAATACCATCTTCGGGCATCATTGACCCGGTTTTCAGGTATGTCTCGCACGACCAATCAAATTCTTGCCAGTCTAGACTTAAGTTGTGCTTAGAAGCCGCAGCCTCTAAAACACGCACTCCTTCAGGCATAACTTCCATACCTATGCCATCGCCCGGTATCAGCGCAATCTTTAGTTTAGAACTCATCAACTTAGCCTAAATAAGGCATGCCACAGCCAATAACCAATTCGTTCGGGAACTTAGTAATGACCTCAATGCCAGTGTTGGTGACAATTAACATATCCTCTAGTCGAATACCGTCTCGACCATCTTCAGAGCCAGCATAAGTCTCGAGCGCGAGACACATGCCGGGCTCTAACTCAACAGGATGTTCAATACTAAAAGCACGCGAAATAATTGGGAACTCCCAGAGCCCAACACCAACGCCATGCCCGTATTGAAGACCAAAAATTTCATGCTCATTATTGGCTCCCATTTGACGATAATCAGGCCAGCGCGTGACAATGTCAGCGGTCGTAGCGCCAGGTTTCACTGCGTCGATACCACCCATCTGAATTTCATAACAGCGAGCATGGCAATCTTTCTGGTTTTGTGACGGTTCGCCAACCACAAAACAACGGTACACACAGGTGTGGTAACCGTTATAAAGACAGACCACATCCATAAAAATCACATCACCAGGTTGTAATAAGCGATCTGAACTCAGATGCGGATGTGGATTGGTTCGATTGCCCGACGTCACCTGCACATTATGAACCCATTGCGCACCCAAACGATGCATCTCATGTGATGCAACCGCCTGTAAGTCATTCTCTTTAGCCCCCGGGCGAATCTCCATAGCAATCCTATGAAAGGCAGCGTCAACGATTGCGCAAGCGTGCTTCAATAAAGCAACTTCGTCTTCATTTTTGACCGCACGCGCATATTGCATAACTTCCATGCCATCCACCAATGTATAACCATGAGATTGCAAGGCCATCATGGTTTGCGCTTCAACAACATCAACACCAATACGGATTTTAGTTTTATCCAAACCAAAATTTTCCAAAACCATATCCAGGTCTTTCATAAACCCTTTAGTTGGCTCCCATTCTTTGGGCAAGGCACCATACATAGTGCCATGTGCAGGAAAGGTATAATCGGCAACCCACGGCGAGTTTAGCTTTTCCGCAGCTACTTCAGAGCCAAAACCAAATATATGCGCAGGCCCATTATGTGGAATGATCGCGTAACGCCCCATATTATCGATTTCAGGAGAGCAAACCGCAGTTGAAGTTGAGTATCGTTTATTGTTCACATCAAACAAAAGTAAGCAATCGACTTCAAACTTCTCCATATATTTTTTAATTCGAGCAGCGCGATACTCACGCATACGATCCATATCGATCCGCTGCTCATAATCAACTTGCATCATTCCTTGAGTGCCGCGTCTAAATTCGGTGGTCATATTCTGTGTCCTCAGACATTTTTCATGTTTATTTAATCGTGCGTATTTACAGTTTTAAACTGCGCTTATTACACTTTCACTACTTGATGAGAATTAGCGGACTTCACGATTGCTTCAGTGACGGCCGCGCCATGCACCATTTCTTGTGGTGATACCAGATAAGGATCGCCGCCTTGCGCTGCGTCTGCGAAACTTTCTAGCGCTGCCTTAACAACATCAAACTCTGCGGCCGACCATACTTCAGCCGGACCTTTAACCGGCTTAAATGTACAGGTACTAAAAAGTTTCATGCGGCGCTCTTCCGATGGGGCACCCGCAATGTGAGTCATGCCTTCAAGTTTTACAAAACCCTTAGATCCATATACTTGAAAATTAAAGCCACCGCCGGTCGCCGTCATGGTACCCAAATAACCCGAACAACCGTCTTTCATACGAAACAAAATAGACGTGGTATCGTCAGCCTCAACTTCGATAGCGCGCCGAAAACTCTGACAATAGACTTCGTCAATTTCACCGACCATATCAATCATGCCATCTATTGCATGCACGCCCATTGGGGTCAAACCGCCGCACGGCGTTTCCGATGTATCTGCGCGCCACGCGCCTGGTTTCAAGTACAAGGCATTTGGAAAGGTCATGGTCGCTTCGATGTGCATGATCGTTCCAAGCTCACCACTATCGATCTTCTGTTTTAAAGCTGTCATTTCTGGGTGAAACCGCCGGCTATAGCCAACGCCCAAAGTTAAACCGGCCGCCTGCGCGGCATCAACCGAGGCTTGAGCACCTGCACCATCGAGCGAAAAAGGCTTTTCACAGAATACGTGCTTACCGGCTTTAACCGCAGCAAGTGTTTGCTCGACGTGTTGAGAATTCGGTGTGACCAAAACCACTGCGTCAATATTAGGGTCCGCCAACACATCGTCGTAGCTTTGCTTGACTTCCATATTGTACTGCTGCATAAAAGCAACCACATCCTCTGACAGTGATCTTGTCGTTCCCGCAACAAATTTAATTTTGTCGCTATCTTGAACGGCTTCTACTTGGGTTTTCCCCCACCATCCGAGTCCCACAATCGCAGTATTAATCATTTCATTTAATCTCTTTTTATCTGTAATTTAAGAAGCAACAGGCTCATGTGGCTCAAATTATCGATATTTTTACCATAAAGGCATAAATATGGATAATTTCATATAAATCCACACATTTCAATCACTGTTTATCTAGTATTAAAATTTCTTTGGGCTGGCTTGTTTTTTTTTAGATAAAAACGAGGCTGATACTTGGAAATGCAATTAACAAAATCAACACTAATAACATAAGAACAGCAAAGGGAAACGCGCCAGCGAAGATATCAAATAGGGAGATAGAGTCATCATCAAGCGTTGTTTTAATTACGTAACACGATATTCCCAGAGGCGGCGTTAGCAAGCCTATCTCAGCGCCAAAAATGGTAATAATTCCAAACCAAATCAAACTGATATCATACGGAGCCATGACCGGCAGAAATAACGGCACCATGATCAAAATGATTGAAGTGGTATCGAGGATAGTACCCATTATTACCAGCAAGATAACGTAGATTGTTAAGATACCAACGAAACTAAGATCGGTGGTAGCTATCCATGCACCCAACTCATTCGGCAACCCTGAAATCGCGAGCATTCTGCTGTACATCGTGGCCGCTATAATCAGAAGTAAAAGTGAGGCAACGATATGCCCAGTTTCGCTCAACACACTCCATAAAACAGGGCGTGTTAATTTACGTTTAATTAGTGAAATAATCAGCGCTCCCATGGCACCGACCGCTCCCGCTTCGGTTGGCGTAAAAAGGCCACCGTATATGCCACCCAAAACCAATAGAATCAGCACCACAAACGGCGCAATTTTTGTGGCGATTTCACGCCCACTCATTGCGTCTTGAGCATCTGCAATAGTTAAACTATCGGAACCTTGACCACCAATATATTTAGGGAAAAATACGGCGGTAGAGACAATCGCGATAATGTAGATTGCGGCTAAGATTAATCCAGGAACAATACCCGCTTTAAACATATCAGCGACGGATAATTCTGTAATGATGGCATAAATAATCAGCATCACACTTGGCGGGATCAACATACCCAATACCGAACTTCCAGCGACAACGCCCACCGCAAATCTTGAGTTGTAGCCAAATCGAACCATTTCAGGAACAGAAACGCGTGCAAAAACCGATGCCGACGCAATACTCACGCCAGTAATAGCCGCAAACGCCGTATTCGCGGCCACCGTTGCGACGCCTAACCCACCTTTTACTTTACGCAACACATAGTTAGAAACTTGATATATATCTCGTCCCAATTCGCATTGACTGACTAACAAGCCCATCAATACAAACAAGGGTATTACGCCATAAATATAGTCTTCCAAACCAGACGAAGCAGCTATGGTCAACAAGTACACAGGCGCTTCCAGACTACCACGCAAATACCACACGCTAACAAAAGAGACCAAACCCAAAGCCACAGGCACATACATGCCTGAGTAGATCAAGATCAGAATTAGTACCACAGACAGTAAGCCGATTTCTAAACCAGTCACAGCTACTATCCTTTTACAGAAGAAGCTTGCGATAGAAACTTCGGTTCTTTAATTTGTTTCATAATTCGCACAACAAAGACACCGACCACTGTCAAACAACTTATGCATAGAATTAGTCGAATCGGCCAAATAGCGACCGTGAATACACCTTCGCTACCGGCGAAATAATTACGCTCATAGGCTTCGATAAAAGTTGGCACTGCACCAAACATAATGGCTACGAAGAACAAGGCTCCGCAGATGTCGAAAAATATACTCATCCACTGACCTACTCGCGGTTTACTTTCTCGAATTTTGTTAAAAAGCCCGTCTGAACGAGTAAGTCGGCCAGCTCGTATCGCGTCAGCCAGTTGCAGAAATACGATCCCAGCAATAGAAACCTCTACTATCTCAGTTACGCCATCAATGGGCGAATTGAACAAAAATCGCAACAACACATCGGTATTGATAAGCAACATAATTAGGAATATCCACAAAGTACCAATACCATTAAGACCAAACACCCAGCGATCAAAAATGTTTGGCCCTTGCACATCCTGATTTGTCATTGCCCAGTCCCCGTTCGCTCCCAATCACGCATAATAGGCTGTTGGTTATTGCGCATGGTCCGCATGTAATCATCAAGTATTTGTTTGCCTGGCAAACCTTTCTTATTCATTGATTCGACCCATGCCCCTGCAAGGTCTGGCAGTCTTTGCGCCCAAGCTCGACGATCGGCTTGGCTAACAGGAATAATTGTGCCCCCTGCTTCAACGAACTCAACCCTAGATCGAGCCGCTATCTCGTCGGTGGTTTTAGCCAGCTCGTCGCGATAATCATTGGCCACCTCAGACAACACGGTTTTGACTTCTTGCGGTAAACGATTCCACGTTTTTTGATTAACCACGATGGCTTTGGAGGTTGCACCACCAAATTGAATATCGAGTAAATAAGGTGCCACCTCGTACAGTCGGTAGGCCACAATTGCTTCAGGCCATGCAATAATCCCACTCATCAAACCAGTGGCCATATTATTGTACCAATCACTCAAACCACTGGTAACCCCGGCCGCTCCAGAACCTTTTAAAAACAATAAGTTAGATCCGACTCCTCCAATTTTTTGTCCATCTAAATCATCTAATGACTCAAGCGAACGAGTCATCAAAATATTGTAAGTATCAATTGATCCCGCGGTGGTTAAATAGTGAATCCCATAATCCTTCCATGCCTCAGAAAGCTCAGGATAACGTACCGCAAGGTCACTCATTGTTCTCGCTATTAAACCTACATCATTACTCACTAAGGGTGTCGCGTAGGGTAAATTGTAAAAAGGCAATTTATCAGCGTGGTAAGGCGTCGTGATAATACCGATGTCGCCTAAATCATGTTGCAGAGAATCTAAAACACCCTTGGTTTTTGCGATTGTGCCACCAAATGCGGGATTCCAATCGATAACATAATCGCCTTCCTTTGCTAATCGCCTATCCACCTCAGGAATAAAATACTCAATAAACACCTTCACCCATAAGGCAGAGGACGAATAAGAGTCTAGCGCGATCATCCTAATCGTCTCTTTTGAGTAGACCGAACTACTAAAACTCAAACACAAGACAACTAATACAGTGAAACCAGATCTGCGCCATCTATGTATTTTATTTGAAATCAATCTTAAAAAATTTCGATATTTTGTACCCATAGAGCAATATTAACGAAAATATGTTTACAATCCTAGAATTATTTTTTATCGTACTCTGGATCGCCCAATAATGGCTCAAACTAATCAACAACTAGGCAATCCATCATATAATACGAGAATATATTGATAATTTAATAACAACCTGCAGTCTCTCGAATCATCCTGCTAAGGACTGACGAAGATTGAAAAAAACTGGTTTATATATGACAGCAGAACAATCTAGTACTATTCAGGAAAACAAACTCGGCAACGAAACGCTTGCCTCTTCTGTATATTCGACTCTCAAAGGCGACATTATCACCGGCAAACTAAAGCCCGGTCATAAACTGCGCTTGCAGGTATTAAAAGAAGACTACAGTGTCGGCAACAGCCCTTTACGAGAAGCTCTCAATCGTTTATCGGCAAATGGTTTAGTCATGCGTGAAGAAAACAAAGGCTTCAAAGTTTCGACTGCCAGCGTAAAAGAGCTTAAAGAACTTGTTCGAACTCGGTGTTGGCTCGAAGAAATCGCGTTACGAGAGTCTATTAAGAATGGCAACGACGACTATGACGAACGCATTGTGCTCGCGGTACACAGGCTGTCGCGCGCAAGTATCAAAGAAGACCACCGCTATTCTACGCCCGAACATCAAGACTTACATCGCGAATTCCACCAGGCTATCTTGAGCGCATGCGATTCCAGCCTATTACTAAGATATTGTTCCCAACTACAAGACCAGTCTTTTCGATATCGAAACCTTGCTGAAGTTGTGCAATATCGGGTTCGCCACGAAGACCAAGAACATCAAGAAATTCGCGATGCCATCTTAGACAGAAATGCTGATAAAGCGACTGACCTTTTGTGTTCACATTATCAAATTACCGCAGACATTGTGATTAACAGCGGCAATCTCAGTTAAATAGCGTTTCCTTATTTACCTTTACATCAAGAGACCGTACTCAATGAAAATAGCATTTCTGGGCCTTGGCCGCATGGGACAGGGCATGGCACACCTGCTAATCAAAGCCGGTTATCAACTTAACGTTTACGATCTCTACCCAGAACAAGCGGCAAGCCTGGTGGAGGCCGGCGCGACCCTGTGTAGCACGGTTGAACAAGCGGTTGTCGACCGGGATATTTGTATTAGCATGCTGCCTAGCGATCCGGCGTTAGAACATCTAGTGAGTGATAAAGGCGGCTTACTGAGCTCAATGCGTAAAGGCACAACGCACGTTGTAATGGGAACACACGGCATCGAAACAGTTCGAAAGCTCACTACGCTTCACGCCAATGCAGAGCAAATATTTGTGACCGCACACGTTCTAGGGCGGCCCGATTTAGCGGCCCAAGGCCTATTAACTATTGTGCCTGCTGGACCTAGCGACACACTACAAAGCCTACAAGCAATATTCGATGTATTAGGCAAGAAAACAATGGTGGCTGGCACAGACCCACAATCAGCTTCGGCGGTCAAAATTGCAAACAATTTTGTGTTAGGTTGCGCAATAGAAACCATGGGTGAAGCGATGTCACTTGTAAGAAAACTTGGGGTCGATCCAGCCATGTTTCACAAGGTTCTAACTGAAGGATTATTTAGCGCACCGGCCTATGAGGTCTATGGAAAAATGATTGTCGATGAAGCCTATGACAGCATGGGCGCAACTGCCACGATTGGCTTAAAAGACATAAACTTAGCACTCCAAGCGGCGGAATCTGCACAGGTGCCATTGCCGAGCGCCAGTATTATGCGAGACCGTCTACTGGGTGCAATCGCGCATGGCGATGCAGCTTTAGATTGGGCTGTTGTTGCCAAAGAACAAGCACGTGCCAGCGGTTTAGAGCCCTCAGCTTAAAGAGCCCTCAGCTTAAAGAGCCCTCAG
>CAYSUU010000009.1:90824-106668 GCA_964434375.1 uncultured Gammaproteobacteria bacterium
TCAGCTTAAAGAGCCCTCAGTTAAAAAGCAAAAGCGAACTAAGAGGTAACAAGACAATGTCAAACCAAGCACTAAACAAACAAAAGGTAAACGTACGCACCAAATTATCGGGGCGCGCCGAAAGTCATAGCCGCACCTTACTCAAATGCCGTGATTTAATTGATATTGCTGACGAACCTGAAGTGCGCGGCGGAACCAACGAAGGCCTTGCACCAACTGAGATGGCCTTAGGCGCCTTAATCGCGTGCACAAACGTTATTACGCATAAGATTGCGGCAAAAAATGGCATTCACATCAGTGACATGAATGTTGATTTAGATGCGCAGTTCAACCGGCTTGGAGTTACTCTACAAGAAGAAGTCATGGTACCCTTCCCTGAAATTCTATTACATATAAGACTCACCACAAGCGCCGACCAAGAGCAGCTCAACGTTCTCAAAACAGATTTAGATAAATATTGCCCAGTCGCCAAAGTTTTCTCACAGTCAGGCAGTAAAGTCATTACCGAATGGTCGGTCACTCGTCCTTAAAACGGCATGCACTTATATACTTGGTCTTGGATCTTTATGGCGGCTTACATTGCCGCCATGGTCGGTTTTGGTATCTATGCTAGCCGTCAAATAAAAAGTGCAGATGACTACGCCACAGCCAGAGGAAGCTACGGGCCACTGCTCTTAGCGCTGGCTTTTGCATCTACCGCAGCAAGTGGGGCTACTTTTCTCGGCGTACCAGGTTTAGCGTATACACACGGTGTTTCGATCCTATGGATCGCCTTCTTATATCCAATCGGTATTTATTTGGGTGTTCTTATATGTCAAAAAAATGTCGCTCAATTTGGCAACCAATCTGGCGCGCGATCCATTCCTGAATACCTTGGCGAACGCTATCAATCTGAAGCACTTCGGATCTCTGCTGCGATTTTATCTTTATTATTATTGTTCTACCTTGCCGGCCAATTAGTGGCTGGTTTGGTCATGTTTGAGATGATGCTTGGCTTATCAAAAGGTGTGGCTCTAACCATCACTGCAGTGGTGTTGCTGGGCTACGTTACCTTAGGCGGCGCACACGCAGACATTCTGACCGACGGTGCACAGAGCTTTTTGATGATCGTTCTGGCAATCGCGATAGCGGTTCTATTCTTCACCGGCTTTGGCGTGGGTGGCTTTGATAATTTGCTTGCTTCACTAGAACAGCAAGACCCTACGTTACTCAATAATTTTAATCAAGCAACGCCCATCACCTCATCAACGTGGTCGTATATTACAGTCGTAATTGCGCACATACCTTTAGGTCTTTTACCACACATAGGTAACAAGCTTTGGGCACTAAAAAATCAATCTCTTCGATCACGGTTTTTAATTTTAGCGTTCATCTTTGGAATGATCTTGCCCATGATGGCTTTGGGCGGTTTACTCGCGCGTGCACTATTAGGCGACGACTTAATTGGCAACGGCGCAAACACCGCATTGCCTGCTTTGTTCTTGCAACTTTTTCCCTCTTGGTTAGCCGCACTCCTGGGTATCGGTGTACTCGCCGCAATTATGTCAACAGCAGACGGCTTACTCATTTCTACTTCGCAAGTTTTTGCCAATGACATTTATCGACGAAGCATCGCTCCGCGTTGGCAAGCGCATATATCGGAGGCCGATCTAGACAAGATTGTGTTGCAAGTTAGTCGCGTGGTAACGGTATTAACGTTGCTCGGCGCAATCGCCTTGGGATGGTCGATAATGCACTTGAACATCACCCTTCTAATTTGGGCTGGGGTGGGTGGTTTTACTGCCGCGCTCATGGGCCCCTTAGTACTTGGCTCACTTTGGAAGGGATTAACACCAGCAGCAGCCCTAAGTGGTTTTTGGGTCGGCGCTATAAGCTTTGTGGTAATTCACTCGGGTTGGCTAAGCGCGCAATGGGCCTATGGAAGCTCTGTCGATACATTGGCGCGCAGTTTCGACTACTACGCGGCAAGTCCATACTCGGCAGCCACTATCGGTGGTCTGCTATCCTTGATATGTTGTTATACGGTATCGCAATTTACAAAAGCAAATCCCACGCCCATTGCAAACAAAGCGGCTTAAAACGCTTGCAGAACCATAAATAGAGAAAACACTAACAGCTCTTTTACGCTTGCGAAACACTTGCTTGCAAATGACAGTCTACATTCAAAGAATTTGTCACTAAACACGCTTGCTCAGCCATATTGAGTAAGCGTTCGGCGCGCCCTGCATCTACCTCCGCCGGTACAACAAGCTTCGCCATGATTTGCACATCGGTGAATCGCATTTTTCGCTCGACCATACTTAACTCTCCGTCAACATCAACATCCAACGCAGTAAACGGAACCTTAGAGGCGGCGGCAATAGCTCGAAAAGACAGTGTAAAACAGTCAGCTATGGCTGCGATAAACAAAGATTCAGGCGACCATCGATCGCCAGGGCCATCAAACTCAATGGGCGGCTGTGAAGCAATATTAGGAAGAGAGTCGGCGCTGAGTACAACATCACCTTCGCTAGAGGCGTGAGCCTTTACTTTATAATTATGTGGAAATGAATGCATGATTGATAGATAGAGTGATTAGATCACTATTGTTAGGTTTAACTGGTAATGGAATTGTATTGAGGCTTAATCAAGTCAATTACATTATCGATAATTTATGATAATATCTACTTTTGCCGATATAAACCAGATGTATTTAAGTTAGTAATACACGCGTTGTCGCTCACTTAATCGGCACACAAAAGCATAACCGCAGACTAAATGGTCGTCGACTAACAGAACAAACAAGGTGGACAATGAACGAAGGTAAAAATTTAGACTTAGGACTTCTAGTTTTAAGAGTTTCGCTCGGCATAGCCTTTCTAGCGCATGGATGGTTAAAGGTATTCACTTTCGGCTTAGATCGAGGCTACCAAGTTTTTGAAGCTCATACTGTATGGCATATTAATATGATTCCAGGCTGGTTCATTTACCCTGCCGCTTTTATTGAATGGGTAGGTGGAATCATGCTTGTTTTGGGTATAAAAACTCGCCTTGCTTTGCCATGTTTGGCCGGCGTAGCGTTTGGCGCTGGCGCCGTACATTTTGAGAACGGCTGGAACTACACTAGCAAGCCTGATGGCGGTTGGGAATACGGAATCTTTTTGTTTTTATGCTGTGTTGCACTCTGGCTTACAGGCCCAGGGCGAATGAGCCTAGGCGGCGATACTAGCAAATAACGAAGTCGGCTTAGCGCGACTTATCGCCAAATACTAAAAGAGCCAGAGAACTAATATAAAAGCACAATCGGCTCTTTCTGACTGCACGATCACTTGCATACGCGTATAACGTTTTAGTTTAACTTTACTCTTTAAGTTATTGTATTTATTTTAATAATTAACAATTTTCGCAGTATTTTTATTCGTGCCAAGGTCGACACCATCGTAAATTTCCCGTAGGCGCGTGCCTTTATAAAAGGTCTTCACATACGCATCTCGACTTTGGATATTTGCAAACCACTCTGCCACTCGAGGAAGCTCTTCCCATACAAGCTCTAAACCTAAATCCTGCATGCGGTCTATCGTTGGCACAATACAATAATCAGCCAAGGTTAGCTTCTTGCCCATTAGCCATGGGCCACCATCCTTAAGCAATCCTTTATCCATTACTCTTAGCGTTTGCCGCAAACGATCCACCGCGTTATTAGTCTCAAAATCGTCAAAGCCCTGCTCTTTGCGCATCTTTTTAAAAAAATGTTTTCGAATTGGGTGATTATTAACGAAATCTTCGAACTGATCGTTGCTCAATTTGTCAAAGCGTTTGCTTAGGTATTGATTAAAGGAAGGCACTCGGATAGCAGGCGTAGGAACCTCTTCAAAATAACGCAACCATTTCCTCATATGAGCCCGCTCCACCGTGTCTTGTGGCGTTAGTAAGGTTGGAGCAAATACCTCATCAAGATACTCAATAATTACCGAGGAATCCGTAATGATCGCCCCGTCATGATCCAAGGTTGGAACTACGCCATTCGGATTTAACTTTAAATACCAAGAGGACAAATGCTCTTGTGCTTTCGAGTTAATCGGTCGATCGAAAAAATCGATCCCCTTTTCCCACAGTACTAAACGTACTTTTTGACTGCACGTTGATTGTGGAAAGTTATAGAGCTTTATAGACATAAGCACCTCTTTATCGAATCGTTTTGATCAGATTTTTATTAAAGCTTCATTACAGTGAATAACAAACACTGGAAATGAAATATATTTTATCAGCATTTATTTTAAATTTTGTCGATATTTATGATAGCCTAGCTTGTACATCGATTTTATTTCAATGTAACAAATAACAATACAGGCTAGTGTGACGTTCCTTTAAGTAAAATTAACGTTGCTCAATACTAGTTTAGGAGGAGAACAAGACTATGCAGAACAATCATTTTCGGACAAAATTTTTCCGTTCAGTTATATTGCCCGCAGCTGTTTTCACGACAGTTTCTGGGATTAGCGTTGTACCAAATAAAGCAATGGCTCAAGCCGAGGAGAGTGGCCCAGTTCTTGAAGAGGTAGTCGTAACCTCTAGGCGCTATGAAGAATCTGTCAGCGACGCGCCCGTAGCAGTAAACGTATTGAGTCAAGGGTTCCTTGAAAATAATCGCATCGATCGACAGGACGATATTTTTAATTACACGCCGGGCGCCACATACGAGTCGTTCAGCAAGCTACAACCAACCGCTTCGTTGCGAGGCTTGACCGCTCCGACACCAGGCAATCCTTCAAGCGAATCTTCGATTCAAACTGTGATCGATAGCGTTGTGGTCACTAAAGACTTCATGAAAGGTACTCCACTTTATGACCTCGCTCGAGTGGAAGTATTGCGTGGCCCTCAGGGCACCGCGTTTGGTCGCAATGCCTCAGCCGGCCTCATCCACTTTGTTACTAACCGCCCAGAGTTTGATGAAGCATCAGGGTCTGTCAATGCGACTGTCGGTTCTGATGAACGCTTTGAGGTTGACGGCCACTATAATGCGATATTAAGTGATACTGCAGCGCTTCGCGTGTCATTTAATCACGAGCAAGAAGATGGACAAACAACCGGGTTTGTCTTTAATGAAGGCGCCCAAGAGATTCAAAACATAGGCGGCATTGACGGTGAAGAAAATACGTCTTTACGTGTTCAATTAGGACTTAGACCAAGTGACACCTTTAGCGCCAATTTTAAACTTGAATATAGCGCAGATAGAGATGAGTCTCCTATTCGCGAGCTTTGTGACCCAGGCGGCGCTCTTGCTGCCTTCGGTTTATTCGCTACGCCAGAACTAACAGCAACCACGGTTAATGCGTGTGATAGTCCGTTTCTCGCCTTTATCTCTGAAGGCAACGACACGGTTCAACAAAACCCAGATACGGGTCTGGGATTGGCTGACAATCTCGACTTCAAATTAGATCGTGATATTTTTACCGCCTCAGCCGAACTAGTTTGGTCTTTGCCAAGCGGTCTTACGATCACGTCGGTGACTGGTTTTGCGGATGGTGACACAGATAATCTGTCAGACATTGTTGGAACGGCCTCTGATATCAACTTCCAAGCGGTTACCAACGATGGCGATTCTCTAAGCACTGAGATTCGCATCGACAACACGGCCACAAATTCATCACTGAGATGGTTGGCTGGCGCTTATTTTCTTACCGACGAAGAAACGCGTACCGAGACATTGAACTTTGCGGCGCGCGATCAACGACCAGGTGCATTTGTTTCAACCACGCTATTTAGAGGTGGCGACAATGAAACTGATAGCTTCTCGGTTTTTGGTGAAATAAGCTACGACATCTCAGACCGAGCCACAATTACCTATGGCGGTCGTTATTTAGAGGACCAAAAAGACTATGTATCTCGTGCATCTGGTGAAGGCTTTAGTGGTCAAATTGCTGGCATTCCAGGCGTTGGACAAGTCTGCGGAGTGATCCCGGGGCCTCCAGATCCCGCCGATGATATATGCCCACTACTGACATTTAATGATTTCCCAATCAGCGACGAATGGGACAGCTATATTAGTAAGCTCTCTTTCGACTATGAAATATCGGATACATTAAACTTCTACGCACTATTTTCCGAAGGCTTTAAGAGCGGTGCGTTTCAGCCTGATGCGCTTAATGCCGATCAAGCTTCGATTATTACCGAACCAGAAGAGTCAACCAACTTTGAGATTGGTTTAAAAGGTGAAGGCAGTTTTTTCCGGTACGCGTTTACCTTATTCGACATCACTTTGGATGATGTTCAAACTGTAAACCAAGTTTCGATTGGTACAGACGGACTATTTGCCGGTTTGATTACTAACGTCGGTGAAGTAAGTACTACTGGTATTGAATTTGACGGTGCGTTTGCAGTATCAAATAGCGTAACAATAACAGCTGGTTTTGCCTTGCAAGACTCGGAGATTGGCGGCAATACGACTGACCCCGGTGGCTTGATTGACCCGGCAACAGGACAAACCGTAAGTTTTGACGGTCTCAGACCTGGTGGCGCGCCTGATTGGACGTTCAACGTGGCAGTGGATTATTCGATCCCACTGGCGGGCGGTTCTAGAATAGATTTACGCGCTGACGTCCGTGGCCGAGACGATGTTTTCTTTCAAACAAGGGATCGTTTCGAGATTGTTAATGGCGTTCTACAAAGCACCGATCAGCTATTGCGACCGACCATTACGGACTTTGGCGCACAAGCCAGATGGACTAATGCAGAAGGTAATCTAAGCGTCACTTTATGGGGTAAAAACCTACGTGAAGACACTGATATTACTAACTTCAGTCCGTTTATTGCCGCTGGGATCAACGATTTTGCTACTGGTTTTCGTGGCAAACGTGAGGTCGGTTTAACAGTGAATTATGGATTTTAATTAGCAAGGTATATGGGTGAGAGTTGCCCCCCCTGTTTTTAACAACTTTAACCATATAGAAAAGGCGGCTTGCATTTATGTAAGCCGCCTTTTTTCATCTTTGCGATTAGTAATAGTTCTCTAAAATACCTAATACACTTCTAAAAATGTTAAACCAGCAGAGTTTTTATCGGCACCATAGGGTCGGCAAGTAAGGACGCGTCCAGTTTCTTATTTTGCAGAATGAGTTTTTTCGCCACCATAAATTCGACCGCGGAGTTAATCGCATCACAGGCTAACAAGTGCTGTTCTTTTAAGTAAAACACTGACATTTTTTTATCCCCGTCACCACTGCGCATAACCAGCTGATCATAGTCATTAAACACTCCGGCTGTCTGCAATTTCAAGTCGTATTGATCCGACCAAAACCAAGGCACAAAGTTATCGAGAAAATCGCGCTGACATATCGACGCTGCTGTTTTCTTTGCCTGCTCAAGTGCATTCGGCACCGACTCAAGCCGCATTCTTCTTTTATAAAGATCGCTATACTGATTACTAACATCCCCTATTGCATATATATCGGGATTGTCAGTACGGCATTGGTGGTCAACCACAATACCGTTATCGCAAGTCAGACCGATATCTTTGGCAAGCTCAACATTAGGTATAACACCAATACCAATCAGTGCGCTATCAAACTCAATATTAGTGCCATCTTGTAGGACTGCAGAGCGAACACCATCGATATCGGTAAAACACTTAAGCTGTGCACCAAGTCTAATGTCCACACCGTGCGCTCTATGTTGTTGAGAGTAAAACTCAGACACTTTAGCACTAGTAACACGCTGTAAAACCCTGTCTTGCGCCTCTAAAACCACCACCGACGTGCCCTGTTTGACTGCAGACGCGGCCACTTCTAGCCCAATGTAACCCGCGCCCACAATCAGCAGTCTTCCATTGTCAGGTATTGAATCGCGTATACGCTCAACATCATCAAAGGTTCTAAGCGTGTGAATATGCTCAGCCTTAGCGCCATCAAGGGGTAACTTACGTGCACTTGTGCCGGTTGCAAGTACAAGTTTAGTAAACGAAAGTACTTCACCCGATGATAATTCCAGTGTCTTAGCCTCAGCATTAATTTTAGTCGCCCGAGTGTTTAGATACGTATCAACGTGCTCATACGCAGACTCAGGTTTTATTAACAATTTAGACTTTTCTAGCTGTCCTTGAAAATAAGCTTTGGACAAGGGCGGGCGTTGATACGGCAATAGAGCCTCTTGACCTATCAGTGCCACTTCGCCCTGCCAGCCAAACTTTTTCAAGCTCGGTATTAATTCTGCAGCGGCATGGCTTGCACCAATAATAACGACACGTTCGGTACTCATAATCTAAACAATCAAATTAACAAATATATTGATCCACATTAACATGATTACGTTCATATAAAGAATAGGGATAATAGATAGGATAAGCGCTATTCCACTTCCTAGACCTTAGAGTTCAAACTGTTTGCCAAGCATCTGTAATGTCGGCGTTCAATATATGCATTCGATATAAAACCGCTAAGCATTATTGCTTAATCGCCAGACTTGAAAGACTGTTTTATAGCGCTAGACTCTAAAGAATATTGAAATTATTGCGGGCGCACCTCGACCGTTACTACATCCTTGTATTGCCCTGCAAATGCTCCATCAACGTCACCAACTTTAATCGTCATCGGATAAGATGATCCTCTAAGATTCAGCGCAGCAGGCCTTCGAAGCACCAACGGAGATTTCAAGGTAGAGCTAACTCCGTCGATAGAAATTGAATAATTGATGAAATTTCTATTTGTTTCATCTTGCAAAATTAGACGTCCGTTATTCTCAGAACTCACGCCTATGATGGCCGGCGCATTACCTCGAACTTGAACAAAAAGTTGCCTGGTCTGTGATGTTTTCAAGACGCCAAAATCAACGGTCGATAAATTCGCCGAACCTGATGATTTATTTGTGCCGGCGATATTAACTTGAAGTCTAGGCTCGACTTGCACGAGCAGCTCAATAGCTTGCACAGCCGCTATCGGCAGTCTCGAAGAGAAATCAATTAGTTCAACCTCTAAGCCCAGCTTGTAAGTGCCCGCCGCAGCAAAAATAGAAGCCGGTATATTCACTAAATAATCTAATGATATTGGCTCTTGCAAGTTCTCATTAAGGTTAAAGGTATGCTGGTACTCGTTATTGATTAGACGTAAGCGAGCACCACGAGAGTTTAACGCAAGTGTAATGGGCAACACCCCTTGCTCACTACTCATCGCTTGCAAGGCTCGACCTCCTACTTCCCTTATTCTGACTTGTACTGGGCGAGATGCTCTTGGCGCATCGTCATCACCGGTAGCGCGACTGAGTGGATCCAGTGTTAATCGTAAACTTTCACTGGCGGCCAAACCAGAAAACGGTTGATATTCAAATTGCGGTGAATTGTTAACCGTAATAGCAAATTCTTGTGCGTGCGTATAAATACCAAAAACACTATTAAACCCAAGCAGCATTAGCAAAATTAGAAACTTAATGATGTTTCTAGAGCTCATATCTCTACTACTTGCTCTAACACTAGAGCACCGATTTTCACCAAACCAGGTTTATCCGTTTCCTTTAATTCGATATTAACGGCATGAAGTACGCCCTTACGAGTAAACTCCATCCGATATTTACCGAAAGCCACTTTCTCCGCGACAAAGCGGCCTGTCCTATTAGTAAAAACCACAATATCTTCACCACCATCCAAAGGGATTAACTTGCCCGACTTCAATTCTAGTGGTTCATTATCGGGCCAGGCTACCGTTCCTAAGACCGTATTAGAAGCGTCCGACCCTATGGTGTATCGATAACCGGCTAAATTTCCAGGAAATAAATTAACGCTCCCTGCTCCAATATCGTAACCTATCGGAAGATCGTCTACATCAAACACAAAACTCTGCTCAATATAACTTCGGTTAATCGGCACCAATGTCGAGCTAAGACGCTTAGTCGAAGTAACCGCTCGACTACCACCGCTTCCACGAACAGCGATCCTACTACCGCGTAAAGTTTTATGTTGATCAACAATAACAAAGCCGCTCGTAAAGGGGCGTCCGTAAGCAAACTTCCCATCAGCAAATCCGATTGACCCACCAACAGAGATGTCGGTGTCTGCAACCGACTCAGTAAAAGGATTAACAAAGGTCGCACTTCTGTGTTGAGCATTTATTTCAAAACGCGAACCGATGTATTCAGCATCTAATTCGAGCTCAGACAAAAGATTGTTAGTGCGCACAGTAGCGCCACTGAAAGTTGCACTGCCGGCAGAGCGAGCTCTAGGTCGTGTCCAATCCAATTCATACTCATCGTCGTCTGAACGGAAACTTGTTCTTAAAGAAGAACCACCAAAAGGCGCGCGTACCGAAACACCAAAACGCGAATCAGTCTCGTTATCGAACTCAGAAATTTGATAATCGAGCGACAGCGTAAACCTATTAAAGGACTTAAACAGAGATGCCGTAATCGCCTTATTGGTTTGATCGCCTACATCACTAATAAAACCGCCCAAAGTCAGACTCAAACTACCTTTGCCTACAGTCAATGATGCATTCCCTATCCAGCCCGCACCAGTAGCGTCGTCTTGATCAAGATTAACAAAACGATCAGAGGTGTAATCAAATTGAAAATCGCTTTCTATTAGCCAATTAGATTTGGTTTGATGACTAAATTCATGACGTAGCCGCGCACGATACCCAGTTCCTAATTCACTACGATCAGAAACCGCTGTTTCTAGCCCAATTAAGCCGACTCGACTGCCATAAACTGCTGTTGAACCAATCAAGGCATGATTTTGCCGCGCTTCGACTTGTGCTCCCAGAGTTAATTTCTGATTAATACCTCGCTCGTAAAAACCAACCAAAACGGGATCGCTTTCGTAACGAACACTCCTACCTGTCCCTGCCTCACGTCGCACGCCTACGTTTAATCCAAAATTACTTAAACCCGCATCCAACAAACTAAGATCAACAAACGGCGAAAAGTTCGCGACCTCAACTCTTGAAGTACCATCATCAACAATTACCTTTACATTATTCGCACCATTAGTTAATGGAAAGTCCTCAATCGAATAGCGCCCAGGTTCGAGAGTTTGGATATCAACAATAACCCCATTTACCTCAAAGGAAACTTCCGCAGCTCGATCCAAAGTAAAATCACTACGCCCGCGCGGATTAATATTACGAAATGGGTTAATTTCTCGATAATCGCGCTCTATACCAAACCCCAATAGTTCAGGTGAATTTTGTAAACCACTAGTCTGAGGCGAAATATCACCGAACGAATAACGAACACCTTTTTTAAAGTTATCTCGAACTACGGTGATATCTTGACGTGCGAATTCCCTTTCATCATTTTCTAAATAATCGGCTTCATAAAAAAGCGACCAGCCGCCAAACCCACCAATAGTGAAGAAGCCAGCGACGTCGATTGCCGTCTCATCAAAACCTGATTCATTGCCAATGCTCGAGCGATGAGAAAACGTGTTTCGTGCAAAAAAGTTAGCGCCACCCGCTATTTTAGCTTGAGCATGACCATCTTCTGGAACCGGCTCGCGATTGCCACGCAAAGAAATGCTATTAAGACCTAAGAGTTTCATCCTGACTGAAATATTAAGTAAACTCTCATCAAATTCAATTTCCAGGCCTCTTTGACGCAATTGACCCAGTGATAGCTCTTTTTCTTGCTCATTTATGAACCACTGTGAAAGCTGCTCTTGCACCGCAAAGTATCCCAATAAATTATGCAAACGTTCGAGCGACACCATTACTTTTGGAGGGCCTTGCCGATCAGCACTACCCGGTTCGATGGACGCGCTGATATCTCCTCTAAAAGCACCATTTATCAATACCGGTACATCTAATTGAATATAATCGCGCGCACTAACCGGTGTTGAAATTAAACACAACACAAGCGCCGCTAAACAATAGCGGCACAAACCAGAATAAAAGCACCTGTATTTGAGTTGCTTAGTCTTCATTTCAATATCCATGGTCTACAAAAGAGAATCAATCCTGCTTCTCAGTAAATTGCACGATTAACTCGAGATTTTGATGACGGTCGACTCTGGTTTAAACCCTTCGAGCGCTGGCGTGTTAAAAATAACGGTAGATCTAGGAGGCACCGTATTTTTCCCAAAAAGTTGGGATACAGTTTCAGCACTAAACACTTTTTTGTTGGCCGGCTCTGTCGTGCTACTCACTTCTATGACGCTATCTGATAGTCGTAGAAATCGGTCACCCGTGTTCTCTATTTTTACAGCCCACATACCTTCATCATCTATAGAGATATCAGTAACATTAATTTTAGGAGCCGATCTCTGTGGCGCAACATTGCACAGAGTGCTAAACGAGAAAGCTACGGCAACGCCACTGAAATCAGCACCACTAAGATCCACCGGCAGTTCATTAACTTGAATACGATAACCTTGAGAAACTTCGATACTCGGGTCACCGATATACTTGACCTTTACTATTTGAACCTTACCCGCGGGAACAAGAGTTTGTGGAGGATAAATCAAAAAATCGTCTTCGGCCGAGGATAAAGTTTCGTCGCCGAATTCGTCATAGGTAATTTTCTTTGCCAGCATCTCGTAGGTTGCATCAACGCTCTTAGTATTTTCGATCCTTAAATCAATACCGGACTGACTGCCCGCCGGCGTCAACTCGTAAACCATTGGCTGAACGCTTTGTGCCTGGGCTAAGTTAATCCCGTTGCCAAGATAGAACAGCGCCAAAACGAAAAATAACGAAAAACCAAGCGGCTTGCGCGCTTTGAACTCTAGATTAGTATTCATAATTTACAAGTGTTGTTTGTGTTAGAAATTAAATGCTCAGTATCTAAGAAAAAGAGGCAGCACAATCACTGCCTCTTTGAACGCGAACCTAATATCAAATAGCCGAGATCACGAGTTGAAAAGAATCTACATAGTCTCCTGCAAATATAGGGTCTTCTCGAATCTGTATTTTGATATTTGTGGTTACACCTTCGGCTAGCTCCTTAGACGACGCCACCGTAGCAGAATGTACATTACGTCTTCCCGCTCTTGCATCCGCATCTCTGTCTGCGCCAGGGATAGTCCACCAAACATTGTACTCAAGCGCGTGATCGCCATCGGGATCGCCGGCAATCTGTAAGCCATCACCGGTGATTACGGTCGCAGTAGCTCCCGCTTTGTTATTGCATTTCAGACCGACCGTAGTGAAAAACATCTCGCGGTTTGCAACACGATGCTCAAAGTCTATATCCGTATGCTCCTGATCCGTGATAGCACAAACGACAGGCAAATGACCGTTTAACTCTATGCTTGCGTCGTTTCCTGTTACGTCTTTAGACTCGTCACTAGAGCTAGGCTCCATTGCGATGCTATTAGTAGACAACAAGACAGCGCTCCCTATTGCTATACTCTTAATTAGTGTTTTCAATTTCTTGCCCCATTTTATTCTTGTATGAAAAATCGGATGTTACAGGAATGGCAAAAACCACCCCTGTAACGAACACCGACGTCTTTATCGTGCAGTAACAGCGACTTCAATGGTGTCTGTGTAATTACCAGCAAACAAAGCATTATCGCTAAGTGTTACGGTAAGAGTGCCTGACTCACCAGCCGCTAAGTCTTTAGTACCTCCAATTTGGTGACTACCAGTACCGCCACCTGATGTAGACTCTACTAGGTGACCGGCTACTACTAAGTTAGCCGTGTAGCCTACTAAGTGGTCTTCGGTAAGACCGTCGAAGCCTAAACCAGCACCTGGAGTTACGGTCACATCGGCGCCCGCTTTCGTGTTACAAGTTAAGTCAACACCTAATTCCAACGATCTACCTGCCTCAACTACATGTTCAAAATCAAGCTCATCTCCATCAAGCCCAATTTGGCAAAATACAGGAACGTGACCGCGTATCTCAAAACTCACATCGTTACCGTTGACATCTTTGTCATCATCACTAGGAACTGGGTCCATCGCGACCGCGTTGCCAGCAAGCATTAAAGACCCAGCTAATAGAGTTACTTTTGTAAGGTTTTTCATTTAAATCTCCTCGAAGTTGTGTGATTAGTGTAAATCTGTAGGGATTTACAATTTCTGTTTAGATATTGATCGTCCTTAAAAGTCCCATTCCCTATTTAAATAAGCTTCTATAAAACAGAATTTATTTGAAATAAGCATTTAAATGAAACTCATTCAAACCAATACCCGTGTGCGATCACTCATTTGATCGCGCCGCTAATGTATTGGATAAGTTAATTTTATTTAACGCCAATATTGTCAGTCATTTCTAATAATCAACTTTCCTTATCGAGATTAATGATTAAACCTGATGCACAATTTAAATCATTACATTTACTCATCAAACTTGATGATTAAATGTAATGATAGTCGGTTAAAACCTATATTCCATCTACCTTTAGAGACATTCCATTACACTAGGTTTTTTAATTAGGGCGAGAAAATTTGCCTAGCCAATACTAAAACAAGGCCAATATATTGTGCATAAATACTGACAGTTATTGTCATCCGGAAACAAGAATGTCAACTCGCGAAAAAGCATTACGAAAATAGATAGGTTAAACGCACAAAACATGAGCGCGAGTTAATTTAAATTTCGGCTAAATCTAAAATGAAGTGTCCACCGCATCCATTCAATTATGGCAGGCACACAAACTACTTTTTTGTAAACCAATACTTGGATTTACGGCCAATCGAGCTTAGCCCGGCATAACTTAACTCATACCAATAAGCGAACCGCTAAGCTAAGCGCGGCATTGTAGTCACGCACTTGCATTTTCGCGTACAAGGTACGTAAGTGTGAGCGCACCGTATTCAACGAAATTCCAGCTTCAAAGGCCATTTCCTTTGGCTTTAGCCCTTCTACCATCATCGTTATTATTCGACTCTCGCTGCATGATAAAGAAAAAGCTCGGGATACGGTTTCAATCTTAGCTTGCGACTTCGATATCTCTCCATGAATGGTCAACACCATATTACTTGTATGTTGTGACTCTCTAGCAAGTGTATAGGAACGACATACAGTGTCTAAACATCTCAAAATAAAACACTCAGAGTACATCACTGAAATATGCTCCGAGGCACACTTACTTTGTAAGCGCTCTATGATCAGTTTTACATGCAAGTCATTCGCACGACTATTAAAATTAAGCTTGTTGTTTGATATTCCAAGCCAGTGATTATCAAGTGCCCTTTCTCCCTGTAGATTCGTTTCTAACAACTTCAAATCGCCAGTAATTAAGAAAAACGGCATCGGTAAATGCTGGCAAGCCGCTAACTTACCTGAAGCAACCGGCATCTCTACCGGTTCCGTAATTGATAAAGCATTATTATGCATTTATTTCTCCCCAGACTTTTGTGCGCTATCCTTACTCCTACTTGCACGCAGTCTTTATATTTTATACAGCACATTAATTTATATGATTTTCAAGAAGCTTGTCTGCACCCTGATAATCCCAACCAATTCTATTTGATGAGCCTAAGAAACAACCTTAATTATAAAATCCATTCCATTTTATACATCTTTATCTATGCCTCATTCAAGAACGCATAGTTACGCGATCCAAAACATATAAACAGCAATGAATAATAGTCTCCTATGACTTAATAACAAGGAACGCCGCGGATATTCGTGGTTAGTGGCGTTGCTTATTCCCGGTCATATTAAATCGTAGTAATCCAACAAAGTAAATAGTCTATTTTAATAATTTTTACCTATTAATTCTGTTAAAAACAATGCCGATGACAATATTTTATCCATATCTTTGAAATAATGAGTGATGGCGGCATACTAAATTTAGAAACCCGCTATCCCTACTCGGCGTTTAGTGTATCCATATAAAAGTAGTGGCTAAAAATTCTGCAATACATAAATAACATTCGAAGTTCCAACATTATTTGAGCACACTGCATCTGGGTGACGAACAGATATAGCTTTA
>CAYSUU010000010.1:0-12721 GCA_964434375.1 uncultured Gammaproteobacteria bacterium
CTCCAGTTCAAAGTACTCCAGTTCAAAGTACTCCAGTTCAGCCTAGTTCGTCTGCCGTCACTCTGTTAGGCAACAATGAGTGGGGTGAGTTATTGGAACAAACTGATTTAATTGGTTTGCCTAAAGAACTGGCAATGAATTGCGCTTGTGAGAGGCTGCAGGAAGATAAAATCGATTTGGTTTTGGCGCCTAAGCTCAAACATTTATTTAAAGAAGATCGTTTAGTGAAGATTCAGACAGCGCTCGGTGCAGTTAGCGGTAAGTCAGTGACGTTGAATATTGAATTTGAAGAGTCGGATAAAGAAACGCCGGCCGAGTGTTTGGACCGTTTAGGTAATGAGCAGTTTGAACAAACAAAGCAGCAGTTTGAAAATGATCCTGGTGTGAAAGCGATTATGTCGGAGTTTGGCGCAACGCTGGACGAAAATTCAATCAAGCCTAATCAATGAGGTGATTTATGAAAGGTGGACTTGGAAATTTAATGAAGCAGGCGCAAGCCATGCAAGAGAATATGCAAAAAGCCCAGGCAGAATTAGCTGACCTAGAAGTAGTAGGTGAGGCGGGCGGTGGCATGGTGTCTTTGGTAATGACCTGTCGTCATGATGTTAAAAGCGTGAATATTGACCCTGAACTTCTGGGCGATGTCGAAGACAAAGAAGTCTTAGAGGATCTTATCGCTGCCGCAGTGAATGATGCAGTGCGTAAGGCTGAGAAGACTCAGCAGGAAAAAATGTCGGGTTTGACCGGTGGCATAGACCTGCCTGCAGGCATGAAAATGCCATTCTAGACTCTTTAAGAACGTGTTTGAAATTTGAGTTATGGCATCTTCACTGGCAATTGAAGCACTAAAGGAAGCCTTGCGAGCCTTACCCGGCGTCGGGCCAAAGAACGCGCAACGTATGGCTTTTCATTTACTCGAGCGCGATCGCGACGGCGCGCGCGCGATTGCCGTGGCACTAAATAATGCCTTAGAGACCGTTAAAACTTGTAAACGTTGCAATAATTTTTGTGAAAGTGAAGAGTGCTCAATTTGCTTATCTGATAAACGAGATAAAACGCAGTTGTGCGTGGTAGAGACTCCGGCTGACTTACAAGCCTTGGAGCAAGTAGGTGCTTATCAAGGTTTGTACTTTGTATTGATGGGGCGCTTGTCTCCGTTGGAGGGGATAGGACCTGAAAAACTCGCATTTAGCCGTTTGGCTGATCGCGTTTACAATGATGTCATCGATGAGGTCATTATTGCCACTAATATCACACCTGAGGGCGAGGCTACGGCTGACTATACGTATCAATTATTGTCTCAACATAAAATTAAAATCAGTCGTTTGGCGCGCGGCGTGCCCGTCGGTGGTGAATTAGAATATATGGATCAGGGAACGTTAGCGGCGGCATTCAAAGACAGAAGGACTTCTTGATAGAGTCGCTAAGCACTTTGTTTATTTGCTGGGTTTATCTACTAGCGCTTTAGTCGATCTTGATCGGCTTCAATTGAGATGAAGTTGTATTTTTTAGAGCTCTAGTGTTTTTGCCGTGATAAGTGAATACCATTGAGAATTTAGTATGCTTGGTCGTGTTCTTGCCTGCCGCATGGAAGCAATGCGCGCTAAATAATAGAACATCACCACGTTCTAATAAAACCGTGCGAGCTGTCTTTAGCCGATATTCATTGTCCGGATGATCGAGTTTTAGAAACTGAGCATCATCTAAAGCCTCGTCTCGGACTTCCCATCTATGTGAGCCTGGTAGTATTTTCATGGCTCCATTGGTATGCAGTTCATCGCCTAGCGCGAACCAAGCATTGATGAGGTACTTATTCGAAAAACTCCAATATCGAGTATCTCGGTGCCAGAGTGTTTCTGAGCTGTATCTTGGGTGTTTTGTCATCACGCAGTTATGATGATTAGGATTCAACCAAATTTCTTGCTCATCTAAAATTTGTTGAATAGCTTTTATTACCTCAATTTGTTTTGCATACTTTTTATACGAATCGTCACGTGAGTAAGCACTTTTTAGGCGTCGTATGGTTGTGCCACCCTCGCTGTTTTGGCTTGCTGGCGCACCGGGATAATTTAGTTCTGTCTCTAACTCAAAAGGTTTAAGACGTTGCTCCAATTGGCTTAAGGCTAGGGTGCGCAGCGCCTTCGTTTCCGCAGGCTTTAATAGTTTTGGCAAAACTAAGTAGCCATCAATTTTAAATTGCTGTAATTGAGCTGGGCTTAAGGTCATTGTTTAGTTTGAGTTTTTGAATGGTGAGCTAAGGCAACTTAACCAGTTCCGGTGTCTGCCAATTTGGCGCTTTGTGCTCGGCGACGACTGTAGTAAAAATTCCACCACGCACATTCCAATTGGCGGTGAGCCTCATGAAACGTGGTTCGGTAGCCTCAACCAGTTTAGATAAAATTTCGTTGGTGAGCTTTTCATGAAAACCACCTTCTTCACGAAAAGACCAGAAATACATTTTCAGTGCTTTTAGTTCTACATTTTTCTCTTCCGGCACGTATTCAATCACAAAATTAGCAAAATCAGGCTGCCCCGTGAGCGGGCATAAGCATGTAAATTCCGGCACGGTGATTCGAATTGTGTAGTCGCGCTCAGGCGAAGGGTTGGGGAAAGTAACAAGTTCTTTTGACGGTTGGTTTGGGCGTTCCATAATAAATTTCTGAGTGAAAATTTTGTGTATTGACGAAAGCTGTATTTAGCTTGGCAAATCAGTTTTTATATGAATTTGTCAGCTTCTTGGCGATTCAGACTGTTTGATTATCGAAATATGTTCGAATGCTCGAATCAATGGTTTCAACTACCGCGATTTTAACTTAATCTTAGGTATTAGACTAAAAAAGCTAAGCTGGCTTTTATGGGAAACTTCTGGAAGCGAAATAGGGTCAAAAGAATGCGATAATTTGTTATTGCTTGGCTACTATGGTTTTTGTTGTTCTGACTCTAAGGTAGCTTTATAATCAATGGCTTAAAAGCCATAACTATGATGGTTAAGGACCATTAATGCGCTTAAAACACATAAAACTCTCCGGCTTTAAGTCGTTTGTGGACGCTACTAAAGTAGCGGTCCCTAATAATCTAATTGGTATTGTTGGCCCAAACGGCTGCGGTAAGTCCAATGTGATCGATGCAATTCGTTGGGTAATGGGTGAATCGTCGGCCAAAACTTTGCGCGGTTCGAGTATGGAGGACGTTATTTTTAATGGTTCCTCGGTGCGAAAACCTGTTAACCGGGCCTATGTCGAATTGGTTTTTGATAATTCAGATGGTTCAGCGCCAGGTTCTTACGCCAAATTCGCTGAGATTGCTATAAAACGCGAACTGACCCGTGACGGCGGCTCAAAGTATTTTATTAATAAAAACCGCTGCCGCCGCAAAGATATTCAAGATATTTTTCTGGGTACTGGGCTTGGACCTCGTTCATATTCGATTATTGAACAGGGAATGGTCGGCAAAATTGTCGAATCTAAGCCAGAAGACTTGCGTGTTTTAATTGAAGAAGCTGCCGGAATTTCAAGATACAAAGAACGTCGCCGCGAAACTGAGAACCGTATTCGTCATACGCGTGATAACCTAAGTCGCGTAGAAGATATTATAGGTGAGCTCGAAACTCAATTACGTCGTTTAAAACGTCAAGCTAATGAAGCGGAGCGCTACAAAACCTTTAAACAAGAACAACGGGATTATGATGGCCAGTTAAAAACCCTGAGATGGTTTAAGCTGCATACTCAAGTTAGGTCCAAAGATGTTGAATTAGAACGTCTTCAAACTGAATTCGAATCGCAAGTGTCTGAGCAGCGTGATGTAGAGTCTCAGATTGAAGCGATGCGTCAAGAACAACACGCCTTAAGTGAATCATTGAATACGGTGCAGGCCGAGTATTATGGTATTGGCGGTGAAATCGCAGCTTTGGAGCAATCAATCGAGCACGCACGCATCACTCGACAACAACAACGTGAAGAGTTTGATCGTTTAGTTGAGTCGGAGCGCGAGGCTTCTCAGCATTTGGAGATGGATCAGTTGCGTTTAAGCGAAGCGCAAGCTTCTCAACTGGAATTGACGCCTTTAGTGAGTAGTCTAGAGCTCGCATATGAAGGTGCTAACGCGAGTTTTCAGCAGGCCGATATGGAGTTTCAAAATTGGCAACAAGAGTGGGAAAAACTCAATCGTGATGCTGCCGATCCAGAAAAAGAAAGAGATGTTCAATCTGAACGTAAAGAGCAGCACGAGCGCCAAATCCATCATTTTGATCAGCGATTGCAACAGTTAGCGACAACTCTGTCGGGCATTGACGGCAAGATTAATATCGAAGAAATTCAACAGTTAAAGGTCTCGGTGGAAGAGATTGATAAACGATGTTCAGAGCTCGAGGCGAGTCTGCTTGAACACGATCATAATTTAGCAAAATGTCGAGCTGAGCAGGAACAATGTCGTGAACGCCACTCTTTAGTTCGCCATAAACTACAAGATGACTCGGCGCAACTAAACTCTTTGAAAGCTCTGCAAGCAGCCGCATTGGGTGAAGACAATCAAGCCGTAAATGAATGGATGCAGATGCGAGGCATTAAAGATAATGCACGTCTAGCGTCTCAGTTGTCAGTTAAGCGCGGTTGGGAGTTGGCTGTTGATACCGTCCTTAGTGGCCAGCTGAATGCGGTCTCAGTCGATAAATTAGAAGCTTATGCGAATGAGCTTTCGGAGTTTAAAGATGGTCGTATATGGTTGGTTGATCAGACTTCGGCGCCATTGGCGGCTCCAAGTCAGTCGCTACAAAATTTAAGTGAAAAAGTATCGTCCGATGGCGTCAAAGTAGACGGTTGGTTTCATGGTGTTTATGCGGTAGATACGGTTGTCGAAGCGCTTGAGCATCGACATCGTCTGTCCGCGCATGAGTCGATTGTCACGCGAGAAGGCGCATGGATTGGTACTAACTGGGCATCTTTTGGAAGTGATCAAACTGAAGGAGGCGTGTTACAGCGCGAAGCTCTAATAGAGAGCTTGTCGGCTAAGGTAGATCTTGCCGGCCACGATTTGCAGAAAATTCAAACGCTAAGCGATAAGCTCAGTGCACAGATCCAAGAAAGTGATGAGCAGCGCGAACATGCTCGCAATGAATTTAGAAATAAATCTCATAAGCGAACTGAATTACATAATCAGCTTAGTGGTGTTGAAGCTCGAAGTGCTGAGCTTTTAGCACAACGAGATCAATTGCTTATTGAACAACAGGAATTGAATGATCAACTTGCCAAAGCACGTGAAGAAGTTGATACAGCGCAAAAAAGAATGGAAGAGGCGCGTGATTTAGCGAGTAATTTTGAACAGCGCCGCTCTCAACTAAGTGAGCAAAAAGCAGCCCTAGTTGAATCATTGGAAAGAGAGCGAAGCCAAGAACGAAAAGCCCGAGATGAGCGTCAAGCTAAACAAATTGAATTGGAGCGTAGTCAAAGTAGCTCGGCCGCGTTAGTTGAGAGCATTGCTCGCTTATCACAACAATTGGAGGGACAGATTGTACGTCGTTCTGAGTTGGCGTCGATTATTGATCTTGATGAAGATCCTACAGCGAATTTGCGTGATCAATTACAAGGCCTATTGGAAAATCGTTTAACGGTTGAGAAAAACCTGTCGGCGGCGCGTAACGACTTAGCTGATTTTGAAAGTCGTATGCAAAACGCTGATCAACAACGCCTTGGCTTTGACCGCAAATCGCAAACAGTTCGGGATAGTTTAGAAACGGTTAAGATGAGTCGTCAAGAATTGTTAGTCCGGCGCAATACAATTGCTGAAGAGCTAGATCAAGATGAAGAACAAATGCTTACCGCGCAGCAACAATTACCAGAAGACGCGAATGCCACTGAGATAGAGCAAAAATTGAGTGATCTATCGCGAAAGCTCGAACGTATTGGCGCGGTTAATCTTGTTGCGATCGAAGAATATGAAGAATGTGCAGAACGCAAAATATATTTGGATAAACAGCATGCTGATCTCACTGAGGCAATGGCAACCCTCGAGTCGGCCATTAATAAAATTGATAAAGAGACGCGTTCTCGTTTTAAAGAAACGTTTGATAGTTTAAACGAAGGTTTTAAACAGTTTTTCCCCAAGTTATTTGGCGGTGGTAGTGCCTATCTCGAGTTAACGGGGAATGACCTTCTGGATACCGGTGTGGGTGTTATGGCGCGCCCTCCAGGTAAGCGAAATAGTACGATCGCACTTCTTTCTGGCGGAGAGAAAGCGCTGACTGCGGTGTCTTTATTATTTGCGTTTTTTGAGTTAAATCCTGCGCCATTTTGCGTATTAGATGAGGTTGATGCACCAATGGATGATGCGAATGTTGAACGCTACGCCGGCGTGCTCAAACAGCTCGGTGAGAAGACTCAATTACTTTTTATTACGCATAATAAAATCACCATGGAAGTGGCCGATATTTTAGTTGGTGTGACAATGGCTGAAGCTGGTGTCTCGCGTTTAGTGGCGGTTGACGTAGCTGAGGCTTCGGCGATGGCTTTGCAATAGGTTTGTAGTGGTGAATCAACTTTATTTAGTTTTTTTCATAGTTGGTCTATTGCTATTCGGCGGAATTGCTTTTCATTCGTATATGCAAGTGGCGAGATCAAAACAGCGCCGACAACAAAATGTTGACCCCTTATTATCGGAAGAAGGGCAGGGCGAAAGTGAGGTGTTAGTTACGGATGAGAGTTCTGCAGATCACGCGTTAGATTCGAAAGTTGAAATTGTTCCCACACTCGATGAAACTATTAACGCAGTGCCAGTAAATGTTGAGTCGACTATTGCAGATCGGCCTAGTAATAATGTTGAATCTATTAGTAGTAAGCCAGATAAGGAAGAAGAACGAAGCCTAGGAGATGGCCTCCTAAAGCCAACTCCGATAGCCGTTAAAGGTACAACTTCGGAACCAAAAACAGTTAGTAGTGAACAGCAAGAGAAAGTTGCACCAACGCTAAATGCGCATCAAGAGATTAGTTTACCGACGAATAAAGAAACTAAATCGACATCTAAAGCAGAGCTTGTGTCAGCGGGATTGCAATTTGATAAAAAATCTTCGAAGTTAATAACTGAATTAGTTGCTAGAGTTAAAACTACAGCGCCAGTTGAGCAACAAGACGTACTTGTTTTGTTTCGTAATTATGATTTTAAATTTAGTCGAAAAGTTCATATTTATGGCTTAAATGAACTCACCGATATGTGGAGAGATGTCGAATTCGAATTGCCGTCTGCGCGATTTGTTGAACTCGGAATTTCAATTCAGTTGGCCGATCGAGAAGGTTCCATGACACAAAAGGAATTGCACGATTTTCAGCAGATGGTGTTAGCTTATTCGAATGAGTTTGATGCGCCTTTTGATTTCTCTATGGACCTTGACGAAGCTTTTGAGCAAGCAAATTTACTTGATAATATAGGTCGACGTTACGATGCTATGGCTGTTCTGAATGTGGTCCCTAAGGCGCGCTCCGGCTTTAAAATGGCAGATATAGAGAGCTGTGCAAGAGATTTAATGATGTCGACTGATAAAAATGACATTTTCATGAAAACAATTGGGCAGAAAAACAATATATCAGTGTTGTATCGCCTCGCTTGCACTGACGGCACAGGTCAGTTTGGGGTTTCCAGTGGGTCATCGACAGCAGTGCACGATTTAGTTGTGTATATGAATGTGCCAGCAACTCCAGATCCAGAAAATGTCTTTCAAGATATGGTTAAGGATGCGACTAATCTAGCGACATGGTTGGATGGAAAAGTGGTCGACAAAAATGGGAGGGTAATGTCACAACGTTCGTATTCGATTTTAATGCAGCAAGTGTCAGATATAGCCTTTAGTATGCAACAAGATGGTTTAAAGCCTGGCGACGCTACTGCGAAAAAATTGTTTTAGTAATAAATGTATCTATTAACTCTTAGTTTTTAAGTCGTGCTTGAATCCAATAAACACAGCCTTCGGTATCAACAACTTTGTGACGAAATAGAAAACCACAATTTACGTTATTACCGTGATGATAGTCCCGTCGTTAGTGATCATGATTATGATCGACTGATGAGCGACTTGCTTGAACTGGAAAAGCTCTATCCAGAGTTAATAACACCGAACTCGCCTAGTCAGCGTGTTGGTTCTGCACCATTAGATGCGTTTGTGCAAATACAACATAAACAGGCAATGCTCTCTTTAAGTAATGGTTTTAGTGAACAAGATATTCAAGATTTTGATGCGCGTTTGCGTAAGCAATTAGATATTTCAGATGCGCGAATTCTTGAATATGTGGCTGAGCCCAAGCTTGATGGCTTGGCCGTTAGTATTATGTACCAGCGTGGTGAGCTTCTATATGCGGCAACAAGAGGTGATGGTAAAACGGGTGAAGACATTACTCAAAATGTAAAAACGATTAATGGTGTTCCACTTCGTCTTAGCGGTGATGTGCCAGAAGTATTAGAAGTTCGTGGTGAAATCTTTATGCCTCATGCTGGCTTTAAGGCATTAAATGCATCGCAGCGAGCGGCCGGTAAAAAAGTATTTGTTAACCCTAGAAATGCTGCTGCAGGCAGTCTTCGTCAGTTAGATAGTAGAATCACGGCTCGACGCCCGCTGGATTTGTTTATTTATTCTTTAGGTGCTATTAGCGACTCTAAGTTTTCTGTATCGCAATTTGAAACGCTCGCAAAACTTGGTGCCTTAGGATTTCCGATTTGTCCCATTCACAGCTTGGTTGAGGGGGCGCAAGGGTGCCTCGACTATTTCGCGGACTTGTCGACTATGCGAGACACGCTTGCGTATGAGATCGACGGCATTGTTTATAAATTGAACCGTTTGGATTGGCAGCAAGATGCTGGCTTTATTGCAAAAGCACCGCGCTGGGCAATAGCGCATAAATTTCCTGCACAGGAGAAAACCGCTAAGGTTATAGCAATAGAAGTCCAAGTTGGACGTACGGGCGCGATTACGCCTGTCGCTAGGCTTGAACCTGTATTTGTTGGAGGCGTCACAGTTTCCAATGTTACGCTGCACAATAAATCAGAAATAGAGCGACTCGGGATACGCGTGGGCGACAGTGTTGTTGTTCGTCGTGCTGGCGATGTGATACCACAAATTGTTTCGGTAGATCTGCGTCAGAGACCGGATCACTCTCGCGAATTTGAGTTTCCGGGTGTATGCCCAGAATGCAATTCTGAGCTTGTAATAAATGACAGTGGTATAGTTTCCTACTGTTCTGGTGGTTTAGCTTGTGGTGCGCAATTACGAGAAGGAATTAAGCACTTTGTGTCACGTAAGGCAATGGATATCGATGGGCTTGGCGATAAAATCGTGAAAGCGCTTGTGGATGAAAAACTAATTAGTTCAGTTGCCGATCTGTATGCCTTGAATTACGCAGATGTGGTCGGCTTAGAGGGTTTCGCTGAAAAATCTAGCAAAAAGTTGCTTGAGAATATAGATAAAAGTAAAGCTGCGGTGTTGCCCCGCCTATTATTTGCTCTTGGTATCCCGCAGGTAGGAGAGACAACGGCGCAGCAATTGGCCGATGCTTTTGGTAGTCTTGATGTTATTAAAGACCTTAGGCAGGAGGAATTAGAAAACGTTCCCGATATTGGTCCGATCGTTGCACAATCGATTATGCAATTTTTCCAAGATATAAATAATCTCGAGGTGATCAGACAGCTTATTGCTCGAGGGGTCAATTATCCAATTATTGATGTATCTATAGAGAAATCGGGGCCGCTAAGTAACAAAGTGTTTGTTTTAACCGGAAGCTTGGAGTCTATGACGCGTGCTCAGGCCGAACAAAGGTTGCAGGACTTAGGAGCGAAAGTGACTACGTCGGTTTCCAAGAAAACGGATTTTGTTGTGGCCGGCAGTGGTGCCGGAAGTAAAGCTAAAAAGGCAGCACAGTTAGAGATAGAAATATTAGACGAAACGGCTTTGCTTAGTCTATTTGACAAAGCTTAAGGCCTTCCTTTTTTTAGTTCGCTATACATATTAGCTGATATTTAGAGTTTCGCATTCGCTCTACGAATTTTTGTATTCGAAAAGTTAACGATTGTCGCACCAGTTTCATCCGCTTGTGGGCAATTTCGGTCGTGCTCTAATTCGATGAGCGCGGAGTAGTGTTCTTTAATTAGATAGGCAATCTCTTCTAGGAGTTCTATATCCATTAGATCGTCTTTATTGCGCCCTTGAAGCTCGTAGGCGGCTTCACCCATAACATCAAGAATGATGTTTATATTAACCGCATCTTCAATTGAGCAGCAGTCAGATTCGAAATAAGAGTTAATAATAACGTCTCTTAAAAACTCACGATGGTCACTATTAGGAGCTAACAATGTTTCGATAGAATTGGCGTGATCTTTAATGCGTAAGCGACTATTCCCTAGATTTTTAGCGACAAGCTTCCAGAAGTCGAGAAAGCTCACGGTGTGAGTTACTCTGGCTTGTGGGTTTTTTCTACTTTGCTTGTTCATTCGCTTTGTTCATGATGATTGCAGTGTTAAAATCGCGCCTTAACGCCCATTAATTAATTCAAAGATTGACTTATGCTGGGCGTCCAAATCGTAATTATAAGCCTTGCTTTTAATGTTTGTTCTCGATTGTTTACGCTAAAGGCGCAATACGGGCTTGTCAAACCATTTTCTCAAGCAGTAATTTTTTAAAATTAAATTTTATCTTTCCCTATTAAATAATGATTGAATCAAATAGAGCTACTTTTAATGTTGCCGTAGTAGGCGCAACTGGAGCGGTAGGCGAGACTATTATCGAAGTTCTTGAAGAGCGCAACTTTCCTATTGACCAGTTGTATTTACTGGCCAGTGAACGTTCGGCTGGATCAACATTGCAATTCAAGGGGCGAAATCATAAGGTTCAAAATCTCGCTGATTTTGATTTCAGCCAGGTGCAAATTGGTTTGTTTTCTGCAGGCGGATCGATTTCGGCTGAATACGCGCCTAAAGCCGCGAGTGCTGGGTGTATTGTTATCGACAATACATCTCATTTTCGCTATGACGATGACAAGCCGCTAGTGGTGCCCGAAGTCAATGCGCATGCGATCGCTGATTACGTCGCCACGAATATCATTGCTAATCCAAATTGTTCGACAATTCAAATGATGGTTGCCCTAAAGCCTATCCATGACGCCGTTGGGATTAGTCGAATTAATGTAGCGACTTACCAAGCCGTTTCTGGTACGGGAAAACCGGCAATGGAAGAATTAGCGGCACAAACAGCCAGCTTACTGAATGCTAAGCCAGCGGTTGCTGAAGTGTATTCTAAGCAGATAGCGTTTAATGCCATACCGCATATCGATGAGTTTCTGGATAATGGCTATACCAAAGAAGAGATGAAGATGGTTTGGGAAACGAAAAAAATTATGGAAGATCCATCTATTGAAGTGAACCCAACGTGTGTTCGAGTGCCTGTCTTTTATGGTCACTCAGAAGCGTGTCACATAGAAACGCGTGATAAAATTTCTGCTCAGCAAGTTCGTGACTTGCTCGAAAAATCACCTGGAATTATCGTGGTTGATGAGCATGAGGATGGTGGTTATCCGACTGCGGTTACTGAATCTGCTGGTAATGATCCGGTCTTTGTAGGGCGTATCCGAGAAGATATTAGCCATGCTAATGGTATAAATTTGTGGATTGTGGCTGATAACGTTCGTAAAGGTGCTGCGACTAATAGCGTACAGATAGCTGAGTGTTTAGCAGCTGATTATTTAACTTAATCCGTTTTAAGACTACCCAGCTTATAAGCTGTTTATCACATATCTATTGGGCAATAAGTCTTCAATATAGATATTAATAATCATTTTCTATAAAAAACTTGTGAGAATTGCACTACTTATTTGATTTAATATGATGTAAGTTGTTACAATATTTGTCTAACTGCCTATTATAAATAGAAAAATTGAATTCGAAGTAGATTGAATAAGTGATCAGCGCCTATACCAACCCTGTTGATCTAGAGCCTCTTTGCAAGACCAAGTAACAGGCGAATAGCTTGGAATAACTTGCTTAAGCGGCATGACTGTATTTCATTATGCTCAAACCCCCGGAGTCATTATGGCACAACCTAAAAAGTCTTCTTTTAAGACTCGCTTCAAGCCTTTAACAAGGTGTTCACTAAATATTGCTGGTAAATCGAGTTTACTCGCAGCCAGCCTATTCATCAGCAGCAATGCATTTGGCCTTGGTCTTGGTTCACTGGTGGTTTCTTCCAACCTAGATCAACCATTAGCGGGGCGAATCGAGCTTAATGTCCAGCCATCTGACGATATAAGCGGTCTTACCGCGGTGATAGCGCCTCGCTCAGACTTTGATAGCTTAGGTCTAGATTATCCCGATTACCTGAAAGATATAGGTATCGTAGTTGATAGCTTAGGGGCTACGCCAGCATTGGTGATTACGAGTAACAATGTGGTTATCAAGGAACCCTTTATCAACTTGTTGGTTCGAGTAGAGTGGCCGGGTGGAAGTTTCTTGCGGGAATACACCGCTTTAATTGACCCTCCTGTCTACGCGGCCGAGACACCTCAGTTAATCTCCGAACCAAAATTAATTGGCACTGATCAAACTTTTACCGAGGACGTTCCTGGTTTCACGGAACCGGCCGCAACGGTGCAAGATCTCGACAATGACATTGTTGATGAAGTTGTGGATGAGACTGTCGATGAGGTTGTGGATGAGACTGTCGATGAGGTTGTTGATGAGGTTGTTGATGAGGTTGTTG
>CAYSUU010000010.1:12821-80216 GCA_964434375.1 uncultured Gammaproteobacteria bacterium
CTGTCGATGAGGTTGTTGATGAGGTTGTTGATGAGGTTGTTGATGAGGTTGTTGATGAGCCCTTGTTGGATAATACTGATTCTACAGATATTGTCGGAACACTGGAAACGACTGCATCTGAACAAGCAAATACTATTCCTACCGACGCACAATATGGACCTGTTTTACGAGGTGAATCCCTAAGTGTTATTGCACAGGAACTTCAGCAACAGTTTCCAGATTTGAGTATTTATCAAATCATGCAAGTGCTGTTCGAAGACAATTCCAACGCATTCATTGATGGTAACATTAACGGACTGATTCAGGGGTCATTACTCCGAGTCGCGGATCTACAAGCGATTAAGTCCGTCGATATTGATCAAAGTCGAGAGTTTTTCCGAGAACAAGTGATAGCGTGGAATGCGTCGGACTTTTCTAACCCTTCTACATCGTCCGATGCCATTAGTGTCGATGATGATAATTACAACTTCGATTCTGACTTTAGCTCTGGTTCGGATTCTTCAACGGACGACAGCCTAGCGAGTGGGCAAGAGAACTTCCAGGTTGGCTCTTCATCTGAAGCAAGTGATTTTGTAAGTGCTGATCAATCGGGCAGTCAAGACGGCGAAGTTTTAGCGTTACGCGATGAAATTACAACGCTCGAAGCGTCGTTAGCGTCAAGTAATCTTGAGAATCAAGAATTAACCGAACGTATTTCGCTTCTCGAAGGCCAATTAGCGGACATGAATCGTTTATTGGATTTAGGTGTTGAAAATGCTGACCTAGCTCAAGTTGAATCAAGTTTGGCAGCGCAAAATAACGATGAATTAACTGACGTAGATGACTCTATTGATGAGTTTTTAAATGATACACAGTCACTTTCAACTGATGCGGCTGAAGATGATATCGATAGTTTACTTGCTGATGTTACCGGAGACGTAACAGATGGCGTAGAGCAAACGTTTGATGACTCGAACTCTTCTATTTCTGAGTTCTTAAGCGATGACGAATCCACAGATGATCCTTTAGCGGTCAACGATGATGCGTTAATAGACACAGAGTTGGGCATCGATGAGGCGCCATTAGATGAGGCGCCATTAGATGAGCCAATCGTCGAGGAAACTATAGCGCCGATTGCTGACGTGACTGCGACTAAGCCCGAAGAATCGAAAGGCTTTCTTGGCTCTATTTTGTCAAATGGCTTGTGGAAGATTATTGCCGGCGTTGGCGGACTCTTAGCCGCTGCACTTGCTTTATTGTTTTTTCGCCGTCGTCGAGCAGACGAAGAGTTTGAAGTAAGTATGCTATCAATAGAAAGCAACTCTCAAACGGTTGATGCTGCGGGTCAGTCACTCAGTGCGGCGTCTATGTCTGCCACACAAAGTGCGCGAGTTTCGAGTGTTACTGAAGGCGCTGACAAAGAGACTTCATTTCTAACGGTCTATAGTGATTCCGATGCGGTTGTCCAAGCCGATGAAGTCGATCCGGTGGCGGAAGCGGATGTATATATTGCGTATGGGCGTGATGAGCAAGCTGAAGAAGTGTTGCGTGATGGTGTTGCAAACCAACCTGATAGAGCCGACATTAAATTCAAGCTTTTAACGCTATACCATAAAAGCACTAACACCGAGGGTTTCGAACGTATCGCCGAAGAATTGTATTCAAGCGGAAATGCGAATAGTGAAATGTGGAAAGAAGTGGTTGAGATGGGACAAGAAATTTCGCCATCGAACCCATTGTTCAGTTTGTCTGTTACCGATATTGAAGTGTCAGATGATACGAGCGCCGACAAGTCAAATGACTCTGAGCCTGTTGCCGATGAAAGCCCAAGCACGGCCGATATGTCTGATGAGCAGGCCGATGACTCTCTACCGGCCGATGACTCTCTAGATGAAACTCCGAATCTTGAGAACTCGGACGGTTCTATTGCGCTTGACGCATCCGCAGATGATGTATCTCCAATGACCGATGCTCTAGACAACGAAGATACGCTTCAGTCTTTTAATTTTGAAGACGGTGGCAGCGAAACCAGTGAGCTTGGTGATGAAGAAATTTCTGCCCTTGAAGTTGATGCGAATAGCAGCAACTCACTTGAAGAGTTGGATATAAGTGACAATTTAGGGTCCCTAGAAGCAGATTCAAATGTTGTTCAGTTACTTGCCGAAGATGGTAATGATGGCGAGATTGAGTTAGATATTGATGAAAAAAGTTCTTTAGAGTTCGAGACTGTTTCTCAAGACCAATACTCCGAAAATGATAGCGAGGAAGACGACGAGGGTGAGCGATCTTTGCGAGAGGTGCAAGAGGTTAGCGATCTAGAAATTGATCAAGACTATGATGAATCACGCACTCAATACGAGCTAGCTAGGGTATTCGTTGATCTTGGTGATGAGGATGGCGCTAAGAGAATCTTAAATGAGCTGGTTGCAAACGATCATAATGATCAGTCTGTTTTAAGTGATGCACGAGAATTGCTAGATTCTATAAGCTAAAAACTGTTCTTGATTTTAAGTACAATTAGGCGAGCCCGTGGCTTTATGTCACGGGCTCTTTTTATTTTGAATACTACTTTGTCGGTAATTAGTTTGTTGGGCAATATCCAATCAACTCTATTTTTATGAATAGATTCGCTGCATGCATAGAATATGATGGCTCTGGCTTCAGTGGATGGCAGGCGCAAAAGCATGATGTTCGTACCGTTCAAGAAACTCTAGAACGTGCCTTAAGTAAGGTCGCGGATACGCAGGTCGATATCATTACGGCGGGACGCACAGATCGTCATGTGCACGCAAGTCATCAGGTTATCCACTTTGATACAACGTCCGAACGCAGCCTTGACGCATGGCTCAGAGGCGGCAATCGTTTTCTCGACCACGACGTTCGTATTCGCTGGTTACAACAAGTTCCCGATTCTTTTCACGCGCGCTTCTCTGCGGTATCGCGCAGTTATCGCTATATTATTTATCATCAACGAATTGCTAGTGCGATCTTTAGACGCCAGGTCACCCACACGCACATGACCTTGGATATAAATGCAATGCGAGACGCTGCTGGATATTTGATCGGGCAACACGATTTTAGTTCATTTCGCGCAGCAGGTTGCCAAGCGCATTCACCAATAAGAACCATAAGCCAACTAGAATTGTTTCAATACGGTCCTTGGTTATGGTTCGACGTAACCGCGAATGCTTTTTTACAACACATGGTAAGGAACATTGCCGGCTGTTTGATGGCTGTTGGTTCTGGTAAATATGCGCCTGAATGGCTTGATCAAGTGTTGCAGTATAAAGATCGCACAAAGGGCGATGTTACTGCACCTGCTAGTGGTCTATATTTAACAGGTGTGTCTTATCCAAAAGAGTTTTGCCTACCCAGCGATCAGTATAAATTATCTTTTTGGGGTGCGACCAATGTGCCTTAAAATGGCATTCAATGCCAACTCGTATCTTATTTTTTTATTGAATGAGGTTCGCTATTGGAGTGAGCCTTAATATTTAAATTTATGTCGAATTTGTTTATAAAAATTTGTGGGTTAACACGTGCTGACGAAGCAGAGTCGATAGCGGCGCTCGAAGTTGACGCGCTGGGTGTTATCTTACATGCAGACAGTCCGCGTGTGATCACGGTTGAAGATGCTCAAGCAATTCGAAAAGTAGTGCCACCAAGCACAAAGCTTGTTGGCGTAGTGGTTAATGCAAGTCATCAGCGTATCCAAAGTCTCGTCGATCAAATTGGTTTGGACATAGTCCAACTGCATGGCGACGAAGATAGTGATTTCGCGCGACAATTATCAGTGCCTTATATCAAAGCCATTCGCCCACGTTCGCAAGGTCAAGCGTTGGCCGACGTACGGGCGTACCCGTCGGCGCAGGCCATGCTCTTGGATCCGTTTACTGAAGGTCAATATGGCGGTACCGGCCATATTCTCGATTCGAGTGTTTGGCCTGTTAAATCGAGTAAACCTCTTATTCTTGCGGGTGGCCTAAGTGCCGACAATGTGATTGAGCGGGTTAGCTTACTAAAGCCATGGGGTGTAGATTTGAATAGTGGCGTTGAAAATAGCCCTGGACGAAAAAATTTGGAAAAAGTTGTTCGGGCTGTTGCTCAGCTTAGATGTGTCAAATGAAATTTAACGATTTAGACTGGTGGGTTGATTACATACAAGGCCTGCATCTGCGTTCCATTGATTTGTCGCTAGACCGCGTTGGGAAAGTTTATTCCTTACTTTATCCACAAGGCATAGATTCGAAAATTATTAGTTTAGCTGGCACCAATGGCAAAGGAAGTTCGGCTGAATTACTCACTTCAATTTTCGCTGAGGCTGGATACACTGTAGGAAAATATACATCACCTCACTTGTGTGATTTTAATGAACGCTACCAAATCAACAGAAAACAAGTTGATGACAAGTCTTTGATAGAGGCATTTCAAAGAGTCGAGAATGCACGTAATGATGTGGCACTTACGTTCTTTGAATATGGAACCCTGATTGCAATTGACTTATTTGCTAAGGCTAAGCTTGATGTCGTCATTATGGAGGTCGGGCTCGGTGGACGTTTAGACGCTGTTAATATTCTCGATGCTGATATCGCTTTAATTACCAATATTTCGATCGACCATGTTTCATGGTTGGGCAATACGGTTGAAAAAATTGCCTTAGAAAAGGCTGGTATAGCGCGCGCTAATCGAGACGTGGTGGTGGCGTCAGAGTCGCCGCCGATCAACTTATTGGAGCATTTAACGACTCTTGGGGCACATGTTTATACTCGAGATGTTGATTTTTTTATAAGCAATGACGAGCAATCAAAAACGTGGAATTGGTCAAGTGAACATCTTGAAATAGGGCATTTGCCTTTGCCGTTTTCACAATCTGGCGTTCAATTAGATAACGCGGCCGGGGTGTTGATGGTCGTCGAACTTATGAAATCAATTATGCCGGTCGATGCTAAAGCAATTCTCGACGGTCTTAGTAAGGCACGTTTACGTGGGCGCTGTCAGCTGATAGAAAACCAGCCTAGTATTATATTGGACGTTTCTCACAATGAAGCTTCGCTTGAGCGATTGGCTGAATTTATCCGCGAAAACAAAAATGCGGCCGCAGATTCTAAGTGTATAGCGGTGTGTGGCATGCTTAAAGATAAGAAAATCGCCGAAAGTCTAAAACACATTGTTGGTTTGGTGGATTCTTGGTGTTTGGCGACAATTCATCATGAACGCGGGTCGTCAGCTGAGGAGTTACAGAACGTTTTGCCTAAGAACGCGCAAGTAAATTGTTTTGATCATGTTCAAAACGCTTATGACGGGGCGTACGCAATAGCAAATAAATGTGACTGTTTAGTGGTATTTGGCTCGTTTCATATTGTTGGTGATATAATCAAACATCGTCGTGAAATCGCAGCATTAGTTTGATTTTCGTCGTTCCAAAATGATTAATAGTTAGGTAAACCATAAGTACGTAAATCTATGGACAAAGAACAAGTTACTAGTGCTGATTCATCGGTGGATTTCAATATTAAACATCGCCTAGCCGGGGCTGGTGTTTTGATCTTCTTTGGTGTACTTATTTTGCCGTGGATGCTCGGCCCTCCCGGTGATCGTGTTGGTGGGCAAACTGCGAATGCTGCACGAGACTCTGAATTAGTAGAAGCAGCAGAATTGATTGATGTTGAGTCAGACGATGATTTTGGCGCTGAGAGCGATACCGAAGAAACGGTATATATTTCAAAAATAACGCCACTTGATGGTCAAAACCCAACTAATCCTTCTACCAAAGTTACTACAGCTTCAGTGAAAGCAGACGAGCGCGTAGAGAAGGTAGAAAAGGAAACAAAGGCTGTTGCTGACGAAGTAGAAAAAGTAACCATTTCGAGTGCGATAAAGTCGGAAGTGAAGCCAGAATCCGAACAACGCTCGGGCGCAGAAAATAAAACTGAAGTTGCAGCCCAAGAAGCACCTAAATCGAGCCCACCTCAGACTGACACTAAAGAGCCGAGCGCGGCGACATCAAGTTCTTCTATTGAAGTTGGATGGGTAGTCCAGGTCGGCTTGTTTTCCAGAGAAGGATATCAACTTAGAGCGGAAAAGATGGTAAGTGATTTGGTCAATGATGGATTTAAGGCGGGAAGCACTGTGGTTGAAACAAATAAAGGTGAAGGGCTAAGAGTATGGTTAGGGCCTTTTGCAAAACGTGCTGAAGCTAGTAGAGAAGTAGAACGCTTAAAAGGCGTAACAGGTAAAGACGGCTTTGTCCGTGTTTATCCATAATAAATAGAGGGTAGTCATGGCTGGATTTGATTGGGTTATCGCAGCGGTAATCCTTGTTTCTATAATAATCAGTGTTTTTCGGGGTTTTATTAAGGAGGCATTGTCGTTAATTTCTTGGCTACTTGCGATCTGGCTTGGAATTACATTTTGTGTCGACGTTGGTGATTTAATTCATCAATATATTGAGATACCGACGCCTAAATTTCGCGAATGGGCTGGTTTTGCTGCGATTTTTATCGGTACTCTATTTTTGTTTTCATTGTTGTCATATTTGGTATCTAAGTTCTTAGTGAAAGGCCCTGTTAAAGGCGTCGATCGAGCACTAGGCGTTGGTTTTGGTTTTCTTCGTGGCGTGGCGGTTGTGGTTGCATTGCTTATGGTGGTTCGAGCGTTGGGGATGGAAAATTCTCAATGGTGGCAAAACTCCAAACATATTACACACTTCGAACCAATTATGAATGTGGTCGAAAAGATGTTGCCTAATAGTTTGCAGCGAGATAGTGAGCAAGCCGATGGATTAGAGCAGAAAGTACAACAAAAAATAATTGAGAATATTATCGATAGCGTGCCGACTTCGAATGATGTTGAAGTGGTTCCTGTCGATGATAGCCAAGACGATGAGAATTAATCTCGACTAATTTAACGGTTGCCTGACACTAGGCAGCCTTAAATGAGGTATGATTCGATTTTCTACCAAGCGCCCGTGTTTAGATTAAACATAGGTCAGTGTATAACGCGTTTATCTAAGCAGTAAATACAGCTATGTGTGGTGTTTTAGGCATTGTCGGCAAATCGCCGGTAGGTACCAATTTATACGATGGTTTGACAGTTCTCCAGCATCGAGGACAAGATGCTGCTGGAATTTTAACCTGTGGTGAAAACGGTTTTGTTAATCTGCGTAAGGACAATGGTTTGGTAAAAGACGTATTTTTTACCCGTCACATGCATCGTTTAACCGGAAATATCGGTATTGGACATTGCCGTTACCCTACGGCGGGTTCCAATTCGCCGGCAGAAGCCCAACCATTCTATGTAAACTCACCGTTTGGTATTGCCTTAGCCCATAACGGTAATCTCACTAATGCGGCAAATTTGCGAAAACGTATTTTTAGAGATGATCGCCGGCATGTAAATACCACGTCCGACTCAGAAATTTTATTAAATGTGCTAGCACACGAGCTATATACGGTGCTAGATGATGATGACTATAACCTAAGCCACCCGCAAATTTTTTCTGCGATTGAGAAGGTCTTTGGGCGTTGTCGGGGTGGTTATGCCGTGGTCGCGTTTATAATGGGCATCGGTATCGTCGCGTTTAGAGACAAACATGGAATTCGGCCGCTTATTTATGGTTATCGTGACACCGATAAAGGGCGCGAATATATGGTTGCCTCTGAGAGTGTGGCGCTTGATAGTCAAGGTTTTACCGTTATAGCGGATGTTCGACCTGGTGAAGCCATCATTTTGCCTATTGAGGGCGATATTGAAAATCATCAGTGCGTCGCGGACCCAAGTTATGCGCCATGTATATTTGAGCAAGTTTATTTAGCTCGCCCAGACTCAATGATCGATGGAATCTCTGTGTATCGAACTCGTATGCGCATGGGGGAAAAACTCGCGCATAAAATTGCCCGAGAATGGAGCGACGTCGACATCGATGTGGTGATACCAATACCGGACACAAGTCGAACATCGGCGTTAGAGATGTCGCAGATATTGGGCGTTGGTTACCGAGAAGGGTTTATAAAAAATCGCTACATTGGTCGCACGTTTATTATGCCTGGGCAAGAAATGCGCAAGAAGTCGGTGCGCCAAAAGCTGAATGCGATTGAATTGGAGTTCCGAGGTAAAAATGTATTGCTTGTTGATGATTCGATTGTGCGCGGTACGACTTCAAAGCAAATCGTTCAAATGGCACGTGAAGCCGGCGCGAAGAAGGTCTATTTTGCTTCCGCCGCACCGCCAGTTCGTTATCCGAATGTCTATGGTATTGATATGCCTTCGGCTTCAGAATTAATTGCCAATAATAGAACCATTGAGCAGATTCAAGAGCAAATAGGTGCTGACGGCTTGATTTATCAAGACCTTAACGACCTAATCGACGCTGCTTCTGAGGGTAATCCACAGATTACAAAGTTTGATACTTCGTGTTTTAGCAAAGAGTATGTGACCGGTGATGTTGGACAAAGTTACTTCGACGAATTAGAAGCAGTACGCAATGATGGTGCAAAGCGAGCGAACGAATACCAGCCTTCTGAATTGCGAGATGTAAGCCAGATCAGTAGTTAATTTGAGTGTTTTAGCGAAATATCGAATTTAAGGAAATATAACGGTGAAGCCGACCAAAACTTATCGACCACAGACGCTAGCTGTTCGCGGTGGTCAAACGCGCACTAGTGAAGGTGAGCACAGTGAAGCAATCTTTGCGACTTCGAGCTTTGTTTTTGACAATGCAGCGCATGCGCAACGTCTTTTTTCAAATCAGCAAGACGGCAATATCTACTCGCGTTTTACCAATCCTACGGTAAAGACTTTTGAACAACGATTAGCGTTGATGGAGGGCGGGGAGTCCTGCGTTGCGACTGCCTCAGGAATGTCAGCAATTCTCTGCCTATGTATGAGCTTATTGCAGGCAGGTGATCATGTAGTGGCGTCGCGTTCGATCTTTGGAGCAAGTTATACTTTGCTAAATCAGCTCTTGGCTAAATTTGGTATTCAAACTACCTTTGTTGATTTGACTAATAATCAAGCATGGTCTGATGCAGTCAAAAAAAACACCAAGCTGTTTTTCTTAGAGACGCCGAGCAATCCTATGATGGAAGTCGCGGATATTGCAGGCATATCGTCGATTGCGCATAACTCAGGCTTTGATATAAAGGTCGTTGTTGATAACTGCTTTTGTACGCCCGTCCTGCAGAGGCCGTTAGAGCACGGTGCTGACATTGTCATGCATTCTGCTACTAAATTTATCGATGGTCAGGGCCGTTGTGTTGGTGGCGCCGTTGTTGCTGATCGTCAGACAACCGAGGCTATGGTGTCGTTTATGCGCACCGCAGGCCCTACTATGAGTCCATTTAATGCTTGGGTGTTTGCTAAATCACTTGAAACTCTTGATTTGCGGGTGAATAAAGCGAGTGATAATGCTCTATGGTTGGCTGAGGAGTTGCAAACGGTAGCGCAAGTTAATAATGTGTTTTATCCAGGTTTAAGCGCGCACCCTCAGCACGCGCTATGTTTGCGACAACAAAGTAAAGCCGGAGCGGTTGTTTCGTTTGAAGTACAAGGAGGCCAGGTGGGTGCATGGGCGTTAATAGATTCGGTTGAATTGATTTCTAGGACTTCAAATTTAGGCGATACGCGAACTACGATTACGCATCCTTATACGACAACTCACGCGCGTTGGTCTGATCAAGAAAAGGCATTAGTGGGTATAACGCCCAGTTTAATTCGAATTGCAGTGGGTTTGGAAGATCCGCAGGATATAGTCGAAGACTTAAACTTTTAATGGTTTAAAAAACACATCAGGTTGACAGATTTTTTAAGCTTATAGGTAAACAAAAAAGCCTGCATTAAGCAGGCTTTTTTGTTTACCTTGTCTTAGCTGCAGTTTAGAACTGTAGTAAACCGTTTAGGCTTATTACACCTAAGTCAACATTGCTGCTTTGCTGAGAATATTCTAGTTCAATAAGGCCTCTTTCTGACACTCGAACGCCAATACCAAGGCCTAATGCGAGAGAGGCATCTTCGTCATCAACGATTAGATTCGGGTCTATGCTGTTAACTTCCAGAGTGGTGACCGATATACCTGCTTTAAGTTTATAGAACACGGTTCCGGGTGATCGATAATTGAAAAACACGCTGAGCACTTCTGCATCATAGCTTGTTCCGCTTCCAAGAGAGAATTGAGTTGTATCGCTTTGGATAAAGTCTAATTCTACTGACGCCGTGCCGCCAAAGCGCGGGATCGGATTGGCAAATTCATAGCCAAGCACTACACCTAAAGCGTCGGCATCCGAAATCCCTTCAATGTTTGGATCTATTTGAGCGGCTTTAACGCCGATCGTCCATTTCCCAGGCGCGTTTTTTCCAAAAATAGGACCGCTGTTATCGTCTTGTGCATACGTTGTGGTTGCAAACATAAGCGCTACTAGTGCCAATACAGACGAGGTCAGCTTAATTTTTTTAGTTTTTGATAATATTGTTGATAGCATTTTTGCAGTCCATCTAGAACTCGGCCTACCAAAATACCGCAAAAAATTCGGAATTTCAATGGTTTGACACTTAATCCTCGGGTGATTTGTTGATTAAAAATTCACCTTTCGTTTCGTTGATTAGGAGGAAGGTATTGCTGATCGGTGTTAAACTTACATTATGCGTGTCTTTGCTAGTATTTTATTCGCTCTACTTTTGCTGCTCCAAGGTCAGTTATGGTTTGGTACACATGGATTGTTTCAATTGTGGTCAATGAAAAAAGTGGTGGATCAAAGCGAGCAAAGAAACAATGAGTTACGTGAACGCAATGAAGCTTTGCATGCGCAAGTGCAGGAGTTGAAAGATGGAAAGGAAGCGCTAGAAGATAGAGCACGGAGTCAGTTAGGCTTTATTAAAGAGGGAGAAACCTTTTATCGAGTGATTCCGCGTAAGCAATAAAAATCAGTGCTTATTACTACGGTTTTTATAGTGAGCTTTTAGTGAGCTTTGTTATCGCTGCCACTTAGTTCTTGATCCTGCTTAGATAATATCTATATTCTCCATTGTTATACCGTATTTATCGGCTTTAAGAATGCTACTGGTCTTATGCCAATCGCCTAGAACATAACGCGTCGCGGATTCTTCATTGATGCGGTAGGTATGTTTATTTTGGCGATGAGTGTGGCCATGTATCATGCAGCGCACCTTATGATTTTTAAAGGCATCGATAACCGCGGTTTCGGTCACATCCATAATGTTGTTGTTCATAGAGCCGTTGTTTGCCTGGCTTTTGGATCGTGCTTGTTGGGCTAAGGCTAGCCTTTCAGCTATTGGCTGAGATAAAACCAGATTACAAACCATACTGTTTAATACGAAATTTTGTCTAAACTGTTGATGTTTGAGGTCATCCGAGCAGAGGCTGTCACCATGCAAAATCAAGGTGGGTTCGCCATAGAGATCGATTACTGTTTCATCTGGCAGAACTTTAAAGCCGCTAAGTTCGCTAAAATCATCTCCAACTAGAAAATCTCGATTTCCAGCGATGAAATAACAAGGTACTTTTTTACTCACAGTGCGCATTGCTGAAAGTATGTCTGAGGCGCCGATGTCGTTTATCGCATCATCGCCCACCCAGTACTCAAAGAGATCACCTAGGATGTAGATGCTTTGCGCCGTGGCTGCCTGTGTGTTCAGAAATTCTGAAAACGCAGCGCTGACATGTGGCTGATCTGGAGTCAGGTGCAGATCAGAGAGAAAATAGCTATGCATATTGATATTGTACGTCAGAGCAAAACCGAGTAGTAATTTTCATTGCTATCTAACGGCGAATTTTGTTTGCAATTAAGTTTCTATTTAAACGATGAGATGATTCTCATTATAAGCGTACGAAATAGTTCTAAGGTATTTATTAAAATCAGCGACTTGTGAGATTTTAGTGTTACATCTTGATTTTAAAATTAACCGTTTAACTTGTTTGTGTTTTGGTGTTTGATGTTTATAATTTGTAGTTAGCAAAAATGCCCGCTTATGGGCATTTTTTTGTCTATGCTCGAGAGTTGACTAGTTAATGGTTGCTGATCAGTTTTAAATCATCAAAGTATTGGGCGTGTGAGATAACAGTTACCAGAAACTAACCAAACGGAGGTTGCCGTGCAACTTACTGGTGCAGAAATTGTCGTTAAAAGCCTTAAAGAAGAAGGGGTTGAATATGTTTTTGGCTACCCTGGCGGTGCCGCATTACATATTTATGATGCTTTTCATCGACAAGAGGATGTAAAACACATTTTAGTTCGCCATGAACAAGGCGCGACGCATGCTGCCGACGGTTATGCACGCTCCACTGGTCAACCTGGCGTGGTGCTAGTCACCTCTGGGCCGGGTATTACGAATGCGATTACAGGTATCGCGACGGCCTATATGGATTCGATCCCGATGGTCGTTTTATCGGGTCAGGTGATGGCTCCCTTAATTGGCTATGATGCTTTTCAAGAGATCGATGCAGTCGGCATTAGCAGGCCTTGTGTAAAGCATAACTTTTTGATTCAGAATGTCGAAGATATCGCTGACACAATAAAGAAAGCATTCCATATCGCGACGAGCGGCAGGCCAGGGCCGGTGCTAGTTGATATACCTAAAGACATTACTGCGCAAGTAGCTGAATTTTTGTATCCTGAGTCGCTGAAAATGCGTTCTTATCCTGAGCCTGCAAAAGCACAGAGCAATGACATTACGACGGCTGTAGAAGCGTTGCTGAATGCAAAAAGACCTATTATTTATTCTGGCGGTGGCATTGTCTTAGCGCATGCCCAGGAAGAATTAAGAACTTTAGTGACTAAGCTGGGATTTCCGTGTACCAATACTCTAATGGGGCTCGGCGCATACCCTTATGATGATTCATTGTTTTTAGGCATGCTTGGCATGCACGGTACCTACGAAGCCAATATGGCTATGCATGAGGCCGACTTGATTGTTGCGCTGGGTGCCCGTTTCGATGATCGTATCACTGGAACTTTAGATAATTTCGCTCCGAACGCAAAAGTGTTGCATGTTGATATTGACGCTTCCGTGATTGATAAAAACATTAAGGCCGACATTGCAATAGTCGCCGACGTTAAACAAGTACTCTCATTGATCAATGCTGAGCTTGAACAACGCCGCAATCAGATTAATCCAGATTTGATCAGCGATTGGTGGCAGCAAATAAAGCAGTGGCAAAGCCTAGATAGCCTTTGGTACGAACAAGATGAGTCGGTGATCAAGCCGCAAATGGTCGTGCAGAAATTGCATGAAGTTACCGGTGGCGAGGCTTATGTTACGTCCGACGTTGGTCAACATCAAATGTATGCAGCGCAGTTCTATGGGTTTTCAGATACTCATAAATGGATCAACTCTGGCGGGCTTGGCACTATGGGTTTTGGACTGCCAGCAGCTATGGGAGTTAAATTCGCGCACAGAGATTCTGATGTGGCCTGTGTAACTGGCGAAGGCAGTATTCAAATGTGTATTCAAGAACTAGCAACCTGTAAGCAATACGATCTGCCGATAAAAATTATCAACCTAAATAATCGTTACCTGGGCATGGTGCGTCAGTGGCAAGAGTTTAGTTATGACAAGCGCTATTCGAATTCGTATATGGACTCCTTGCCTGATTTTATTGCCTTAGCGCAAGCTTATGGTCACGTAGGTATGTTGATTGAAAAACCTTCGGATGTTGAAGGTGCCCTTAAAGAAGCCTTTGCTATGAAAGATCGTTTGGTTTTTATGGACTTTATTACAGACCGAACGGAAAATGTCTATCCAATGATTGAGTCAGGAAAAGGGCACCACGAAATGCGTTTACGACCTGGCCGCGAGTCATGAGGTTTATGGTATGAGACACATTATTTCAATCCTTCTTGAAAACGAATCCGGTGCACTATCGCGGGTGTCGGGATTATTTTCTGCTCGTGGCTATAATATCGAATCGTTAACTGTTGCTCCAACAAATGATCCAACATTGTCACGCATGACAATTGTGACTCGAGGCGATGATCGTAAGATCGATCAGATTCAAAAACAGTTGAATAAACTCGTCGATGTAGCTGCTTTGATTGATGTTACGCAAGGCTCACATCTCGAGAGTGAAGTCGTACTCGTCAAAGTTAAAGTCACTTCGGAGCAGAAGCTCAATTTAGAGAAAATTAGTAAGGCGTTTAACGCCCAGCTTAATCAAATATCGGATACCACTTACGTGGTGCAATTAAGCGGTAGTAGTGGAAAAATTGATGAACTTCTTCATAGCTTGGAGACCGCAGAGATTACCGAAGTCGCGCGCTCGGGTGTTATTGGTTTGAGTGCGAGCGAAGAGGCGCTCTGTACGGCATAGCTGATACTATATGTATTTCTTATATTGATAATCCTTTGATAGCTTATCGTGATGGTTATGGTTGATCTGGCGCATAATACTAATCATTGTATGAATCCATTCTTATAGAGAGTTATACTCTCACCTATGAGTAAAGATAGAACTAGGCTTCAATCGGTAGATGTGTCTTCTAAAGAAGAAGCTCTACAAAGCCAAACCGAAGTTGTTAATAAGCCCGCCAAAGGCTTTTATGTGCTTCCGAACTTGTTTACCACCGCCGGTTTGTTTGCTGGTTTTTACGCCATTATGCAAAGCCGCTTAGGTAATTATGAAGCGGCATGTTTAGCAATTTATGTGGCGATGATTATGGATATTATAGATGGCAGACTTGCTCGTTTAACTAATACCCAGAGTGAGTTTGGTTCGCAATTCGACAGCCTTGCAGATATGGTTTCTTTTGGCGTCGCACCTGCGTTGGTTATGTTTGAGTTCGTATTAAAGGACTTAGGCAGCTTTGGGCGAATTGGCAGTCTGGTTGCGTTTGTGTACATAGCCTGTGCTGCGCTTAGGCTGGCGCGCTTTAATGTTGCTAAGAGCAGTGATAAAACTTACTTTACTGGGGTTCCAAGTCCTGGTGCTGCTGGTATGATTGCTACCAGTATATGGGTCTGTGTTGATTACGGATTTGAACCACTTGAGCTGAAGTTGGTATTTGCCATTCTTATGGGGTTGATGGCTCTGGCTATGGTTTGCAATATTAAATATCGTTCTTTTAAAGATTTTGAGTTGCGCGATAAGATTCCTTTTGTGGGCCTGATCGTTGCAGTGCTTATTTTTGCGATCGTTTATTTAGACCCACCCGTCGCTTTTTTAGTCATCGGAAGTACTTATATGCTTAGTGGCGTCGTTGCCTATTTACTCAAAAAATCAAACAAAACTACTGATTAATATTTTGTATTTAAAGTCTGGAACATTTACATAAATGATAAACCTTCAAGGTAGCTTGGTAGCCTTAATTACGCCAATGAAGGCCAATGGCCAAGTCGATTTTAAAGCGCTCACGCAATTACTAGAATTTCATATCAATGCTGGTACGCATGGCATTGTATCTGTAGGTACGACCGGTGAATCGGCTACCCTTGGTGTGGATGAGCATTTGGAAGTAATTCGTCAAACGGTTGAAACGATTAATAAGCGCTTGCCGGTTATCGCGGGCACAGGCGCAAATTCAACTAAAGAAGCGATTTACCTTACCGAGCGAGCTATGCATGTGGGTGCTGACGCCGCTTTGTTGGTTGTTCCATATTACAATAAACCGACCCAAGAAGGACTCTATCAACATTTTAAAGCCATCGCTGAGGCGGTTGATATACCGCAGGTCTTATATAATGTGCCCGGTCGAACAGTCGCAGATATGTCGAACGAGACGATTGATAGATTGGCGGATATCGAGAATATCATTGCTTGTAAAGACGCGACTGGTGATCTCGAACGCGGTCGACAGTTAATAGAGTTATGTGGTGATCGCTTGTCAATACTGTCTGGAGATGATCCCACGGCATTAGAGTTAATGCGACTGGGAGGTAAAGGCGATATTTCTGTTACCGCTAATGTCGCTCCTTCATTAATGAGTCAATTATGTGAGGCCGCATTAGTGGGTGACTTTGATGCCGCACAAAGTTTAGATCAGCAGTTGCGTGGTTTGCACGAATATTTATTTGTTGAATCTAATCCCATTCCTGTAAAATATGCGGTAGCAAAAATGGGCTATACTGATAATGTATTAAGACTTCCTTTAACACCGGTTAGTCAAGCTAATCAAGCGAAAATTGAACTTGCTATGAAGCAAGCACAGGTTGAGATAAATGTTGATTGACGATAGTAAAAACGGTTAGAGAGAAATAATGATAAGTGCAGAACATAGAACGAAAAAGCCGCTGCCTCGGCTCACCTTACTTACTATTTTGTTGTTTTCTTTAAGTGCCTGTGGGGGGGCAAAAAAGATAAGTGATACTAGCGCCGATTATAAGAGTGCGAAATCGTTACCGCCTCTAAAAAAGCCGCAGAGACTGCCGCGTGCGATTGTGCTTGATGATTCGAAACAAGCTGCCGAACAAGTTTCGTTAGATGAGGCAAATGCCGTCAGCGCTGAGCCTTTAGTTCGAGCCAGCACTGTCGAAGTAAAACCGGGTGTTTCTCGATTAAAGATTAATGCTAAGTTTGCGCCCGCTTGGGCTTATTTAAGCGAGCAGCTTCAGCAAACAAAGATTACTGTGTTTGCGCGTAACAAAGACGCTGGCCGAATATCTATTGGCTGCGCTGAGCTGAACAAAGAAGACGAAATTTCGAACTCTGGTGGTTGGTCAATTTTAAGACGTGCTAGTCGAAAATCATCCGATCATTGTGCATTAGAAGTCTCCGAACGACGGGGTGTTACAACGGCTACCTTGTTAGATCGCGAGGGTGACGAGATTGTCGGTGATGCCAGTGTTAAAGTATTAGAGCAGCTTAGTAATAACTAACCTTATTATAAAAAAGGCTAATGGTGCTAGACGATTTATGTTTAGCCGAATTTTGAGGACATATTATGCAGCGTGGTGAAGAGATTTACAGTGGCAAAGCAAAGTCTATCTATGCTTGCCAGCGCGACGATGCTGTAATTATGCATTATCGCGATGATACATCAGCGTTTGACGGTGAGAAGGTCGAGCTGCTCGATCGTAAAGGCATGGTGAATAACAAATTCAACGCTTTTATTATGCAGCATCTAGCAAGTGAAGGAATTCCAAATCATTTAATAGAACAGCTAAGTGATACCGAATCATTGGTGCGCAAACTAGATATGTTTCCAATTGAGTGTGTGGTGAGAAATATCGCTTCAGGCTCACTTTGTCGACGCTTAGGTCTGGAAGATGGACTCGATCTTAATCCGCCAACGTTTGAATTTTTTCTAAAAAACGATGCTTTACACGATCCGATGATAAACGAGTATCACATTGTCTCGTTTGGGTGGGCTAACCAAGAAGCGATCAAGGTAATGAAAGAGCAAACTTTCCAAGTTAATAAAATACTTAGCCGATTGTTTGCCGACGCCAATATGATTTTGGTCGACTTTAAACTAGAATTTGGTCGTCAAGGTGATCAAATATATCTAGGTGATGAATTTAGCCCTGATGGGTGTCGTATATGGGATGCTCAAACGCGCGAGAAGCTTGATAAAGACCGATTTCGAAAAGGCTTGGGTGGTGTTGTTGAGGCTTACGAACAAGTCGCCGCGCGCTTAGGTATAGAAATTTAATTTGCTGATAGGACTAGGCGACTTATCCGCTAAAAGAAGTGTTTCTTGTAACGCCAGGTTCGTCTAAGACAATCTGGCGTTCTGTTTTTTTTACCCAAGATGTTTAGCGTTAGATTGGTTTTCAACTTCGAACTTTCGTTTATCCATCCAACTTTTTAATAGTAAATTTATTATGCTGCGAATCCGAGGCAGTCAGGCGATTTCTGCATTTAGAATGCAAAAAATCTTTTTGCAAGCTCAACGATTGATACCACAAATTCAAAGTATCGATAGCGAGTTTCAACATCTCGCTCATCTTAAGCCTGACACTGAGCTTAGTGCGCCAGAACAAAATAAACTGCGATCATTACTAGAGTATGGCCCAAAAATGCGGGCTGTGGAGCATGTAGGTCAACGTTTATATGTTATTCCTCGGATTGGCACTATTTCACCTTGGTCGACGAAAGCAACTGATATCGTTCGCCATTGTGGCCTAAGAAAAATAAAGCGTATTGAGCGCGGAGTCGCATTTTACATTCAAGCTGAGCGTGAGCTCGACCAAGCTCAGTTGGCGCAAGTTGCCGAACTACTGCATGACCCGATGACCGAATCTGTAGTATTGGATTTAAGCGATGCGGGCGATTTATTTGTCGAAGAAGCACCTAAAGCCTTATTCGAAGTGCCGTTCCTTGAGCAAGGTAAGGACGCAATAGATAAAGCTAATACACAATTGGGTCTGGCGCTTTCTGATGACGAAGTCGAGTATTTAGCGGAACAATACAAGTTATTAGAAAAGAACCCGACCGATGTCGAGCTTATGATGTTTGCTCAAGTTAACTCTGAGCATTGTCGTCATAAGATATTTAATGCCGATTGGATTATTGACGGGCAAGAGCAAGCACATTCTTTATTTAGAATGATTCGCGAAACTCATAGGCAAAATGGACGTGGGACTTTAGTTGCATATTCAGATAACTCTTCGGTATTAGAAGGTTCAAGTTCACATCGATTTTTTCCAGATCCGGCTAGTAAACGTTATCAAGGTGTTGAAGAGCCAGTTCATATTCTTTGTAAAGTTGAAACTCATAATCACCCAACTGCTATTTCTCCGTTTCCGGGTGCAGCCACTGGCTCAGGTGGTGAAATACGGGACGAGGGTGCGACCGGTCGAGGTTCGAAACCCAAAGCGGGGTTAACCGGTTTTAGTGTTTCGAACTTGCGCCTACCCGACGCGCCCAGAGCATGGGAAACATCGGAGAGTAAGCCCGAGCGAATCGCTTCACCATTGCAAATTATGTTGGAAGGGCCGATTGGTGGTGCGTCGTTTAATAATGAATTTGGTCGTCCCAATATTGCCGGTTACTTTAGAACCTTTGAACAAGCTATTAGTGATCCTAAAGACGTGCGTGGCTACCATAAGCCGATTATGTTAGCTGGAGGGATGGGTAATATTCGTGAGCAACATGTTGCCAAGAATATTATTCCAGATGGTGCTCATATTATAGTTTTGGGTGGGCCAGCCATGTTGATTGGTTTAGGTGGCGGAGCGGCATCTAGCGTGGCTTCTGGGAAGAGTACAGAAGCACTCGATTTTGCCTCAGTACAGCGTGGCAATCCTGAGATGCAACGTCGATGCCAAGAGGTGATTGACGCGTGTTGGGCAATGGGAGAAGACAATCCGATCGTGTCCATTCATGATATTGGTGCTGGTGGTTTATGTAATGCACTGCCAGAGCTAGTGGGGGATGCAGGTCGTGGTGGACGATTCAATTTGCGCGATGTTCTAAACGATGAGCCAGGTATGTCGCCGATGCAAATTTGGTGCAACGAAGCGCAAGAGCGCTATACCTTAGCGGTTGAGCCGGAGCGTCTAGCTGAGTTTGAAGCCATTTGTGCACGTGAACGATGTTTGTATTGTGTGGTTGGTCACGCGACAGCCGAACAAGAATTAGTGCTAAACGATCAACATTTTCGTGAATCTGGAGAAAGGCGCAGCAAACCCATCGATTTGCCAATGGAAACCCTGTTTGGTAAGCCACCTAAAATGCTGCGAGATGTGCAAACACAAGAGCTTGTTGTAGACGACTTAGATCTCTCCCGAGTAGCGCCACAAGATGCACTGGAGCGAGTCTTAAGCCATCCTGCAGTTGCTGATAAAACATTTTTGATTAGTATTGGTGATCGCAGTATTACTGGCATGATTGCGCGCGACCAAATGGTGGGTCGATGGCAAGTTCCGGTAGCTGATGTCGCGGTTACTACGAGTGCTTACACAGGTCGTTGCGGAGAAGCCATGTCGATGGGAGAGCGCACCCCGTTAGCCAGTGTTAATGCACCGGCAAGTGGGCGTATGGCAATTGGTGAAGCCTTAACTAATCTCGCAGCTGCTGATATTCGTGATCTACAAGAAGTAAAACTATCTGCCAACTGGATGGCCGCTGCTAATCATCAAGGTGATGATGCCGCTTTGTACGCGACTGTTAAAGCGGTTGGGATGGAGTTGTGCCCAGCGCTCGGTATTGCGATTCCGGTTGGTAAAGATTCGATGTCGATGAAAACTGTGTGGCAAGACGACGCTGGACATCGCTCAGTTACTGCACCAGTTTCATGCGTGATTACTGCGTTCGCGCCAGTGATTGATACAGCTAAAACGTTAACGCCAGCCTTAAATACTGAGCAAGAGTCGCGACTGTATTTGCTTGACTTGGCCGCTGGCAAACAGCGGCTAGCCGGCTCGATTTTGGCACAGGTATACCAGCAAATGGGTAATGAAACACCAGACTTGGATGATCCTGCGTTATTTAAAGAAGGTTTTATGGCAATGCAGTCGTGCTTAAAAGACGGGTTGCTCGATGCGTATCATGATCGTTCCGATGGTGGTTTAATTACTGCTTTAGTCGAGATGGCTTTTGCCAGTCGATGCGGGCTTGATTTAGACTTGCCTGGGGACGATCCTCTAAGCGGGATGTTTAATGAAGAGTTGGGTATGGTTCTGCAAGTCAGCGACGCTAATATAGCCTCAGTTGAAGCAATCATCGCCAAACACCAGCTCTGTGATCATTGGCACGCTATTGGTTCTGTGACCGCCGATCAAACTATTTTAGTGAAGGTTGCAGGGCAAGAAGTTGTGTCCGCGTCACGAGTTGCTTTACATCGTATGTGGTCGGAAACCACCTATCAAATGCAGAGCTTACGTGACAACCCTGAATGCGCTCAGCAAGAGTACGATCGACTCTTAGATACTGCGGATACTGGTTTGTTTGCTAAACTAAGCTTTGACCCTAACGACAATATTGCGGCCGCTTTTGTGGGCCAAAGCAAGCCTAAATTGGCGGTACTTCGTGAGCAAGGTGTTAACGGGCAGTTAGAAATGGGTGCAGCATTTACGCACGCGGGTTTTGACGCAATTGACGTAACCATGACCGATTTAATCGAAGGGCGTTGTCAGCTGAGTGATTTTAATGGCTTAGTCGCCTGTGGTGGATTCTCGTATGGAGACGTTCTTGGCGCGGGTGAAGGTTGGGCAAAATCGATACTATTTAATCCGCGCATGCATGATCAGTTTGCTGAGTATTTTTCTCGTGAAGATGCTTTTGCCCTTGGTATTTGCAATGGCTGTCAAATGATGTCGAATTTAAACAGTATTGTGCCGGGCTCCGCGTCTTGGCCACACTTTGTGCGCAATGCCTCCGAACAATTTGAAGCGCGTTTAGTGCAAGCCGAGATTCCTAAATCGAGCAACTCGATTCTCTTACAGGGCATGCAGGGTTCTTTGTTGCCAGTGGTGGTGGCTCACGGTGAAGGAAGGGCAGAATATAATGGTGACGCCGATTTATCTAAGCTCGCTCTACGTTACGTTGACTATAAGGGAGATGTCGCGCAAATATACCCAGCTAATCCTAATGGTTCACCATATGGCGTTGCAGGATTAACTAACGACGATGGCCGCATTACTATTATGATGCCGCATCCGGAGAGAATTTTTCGAAGCGTTACTAATTCCTGGCGTGACCAAAGTTGGGGCGAGTATAGCCCTTGGATGCGGATGTTCCGCAATGCGCGAGTTTGGATGTCTTAACCCCGATGATTAAACAAATTATGAATATATTTACCTTAGCTACAATTTTCGCTTTCCTTTTAGTTGCTCAGCTTAGTAGCGCAGCGATGGCACAAGATAGTGTTATATCCGATGACATTGCCAAACAAAGCGAAGCTCTAAAGCAACAAGCTTTGGAGAGTTCCTTGGCGTATGAAATTGTTGAGTCTTTGACCACAGAAATTGGTCCTCGATTCGCCGGCTCGGAGGCTGAAGTGCGTGCGCGTGCATGGGGTGTGAATCTAGGTAAGGAGTTAGGTTTCGACCGCGTATCAGTCGAAGAATTTAATATGCCATTCTGGCAACGCGGAAAGTTAACGATTCGTTTAAGTTCGCCTTACCAACAAGACTTATATGGCACGGCATTAGGTGGTTCTGGCATGAGTGACGCTGAAATTGATGCGCCGCTGGTTTATTTTCGTGATCTTTCGGCTCTCAAGAGCGTTGAAAAAGGTTCACTAAAGGGAAAAATTGCGTTTGTTGATGGAGAGTTCCTAGTTAAGAGTCAAACGGGAGCCGGCTATGGCGAGGCCAATCAGAAACGTCGGGTTGGTTGGCAATACGCTGAGCAAGCAGATGCTGAAGCTTTGGTAATTCGCTCTGTAGGTTCCGACTCTCACCGTTTTCCGCATACAGGAATGATGAGTTCTAAAGATGGAGAATGGGCTGAGATCCCGGTTATTGCGATTTCTAATCCTGACGCCGATCATCTCCGACGTTTGAATGGGTTGGGTGAAGCAATGTCTCTACAATTGTCGTCTAGCGCAAAATGGCATGCGCAAGAGGTGAGCAGCGGTAATGTCATACTCGATATAGTCGGTCGTGAAAAGCCTGAAGAAATCGTATTAATTGGTGGTCACCTCGATAGCTGGGATTTAGGTACTGGCGCAGTTGATGATGGCGCTGGCGTTGCTATTACGACAGCGGCGGCGGCATTGATTGCACAACTTCCTCAGCGTCCACGTCGAACAATTCGAGTTGTTATGTTTGGCGCGGAAGAAGTTGGTTTACTAGGCGCGCGAGCCTATGCCGCGCGGCATGCTGAAACTCTCTCTAATCATGTCTTGGCAACCGAGTCAGACTTTGGTGCGCGCTCTGTTTGGCAATTTAACTCCAACGTAAACCCTCAAGCGACAGATGTGGTAGATGCAATTGGACGCATGTTGTCATCGCTTGGTATTGTCCGCGGAGGGAGCGATGTAGTAGGTGGTGGTCCAGATATTATTCCTTTAGTACAAAAAGGCGTGCCGACCGTTCGATTAAATCAAGATGGAACTGATTACTTCGACTTGCACCATACGCCAGATGACACCTTCGATAAAATTGATCCTAAAGAGCTTGCTCAAAATGTGGCGGCTTATGCAGTGCTTGCTTATCTAGCCGCTGAACTAGATGTTGAGTTTAGACCTGAAACAGTGCAGAGCGAATAACGATTTAGTTTTTTTCAGGTTTTATGAAGTCGTACATAAGCTGGCTTACCTGATCGATTTGTTGCTCGCTCGAGCCGTATCCAAATAATACGTGGTTACCAGGGTCTATAGAGTCTTCATACGAAATTGAATGAGTCCTGGCATTAGTAAACTCTTTAATTGTTTGTTCTGCTTTGTTTACGCTAATGACCGTATCTTTTGGCGAGTAAATCATCAGTTGCGGGATTGTGATTTTGGATTTGTCAATCTCATCAACCATGTCAACTAAATCCAGCATTGGAACTAAGGCATCTACCGGGTAGCTCTCCGTCCAATATTTTGCATGGTAGTCATTGGTGGGAGTAAAGCCGCGATATTCGCCTTGTAGTTTTTTTACTAACCACAGTCCAATAGGAGACTGTAGTACCCATGTTTTGTCATTCGCCAAGGCAAAGTTGGGCGATATCATAATGTTAGCAAATGTGTCGCTGGCAAAGCTCTGTGTGCCAAGCCATGTACCTAAGGTTGCACCCGTCGAAGTTCCTATCACAATGACTCGTTCGCCGATTAGTTTGCCGATTCGATAGGCTTCTTTAGTGTCCTCAAGCCAAGCCTCGATTGTGCCATCAAGCATAGCGTCGCCATCGCGACCATGACCGCGTAGGCGAGCGAAAAAAATATTAGCGCCTAATTTCGCTGCTAGCGCCTCTGGGATGGGGCTGATTTCCTTTCGACTAGCGGAAAAACCGTGAAGGTAGACAATTGAATATTTCGTTTTATTAGGTTCACCTTTGAACCACTCTATTGCTTTTTGTGCACCATCGACGATGTCGGGTATCTGGGCTTCACTTTGTATTAATTGATGTTCGATCCGAGTTAACTCACCGCTGGCAGTAGTGCTATAAGTCATAAAAATAAGTAAGGTTCCAAAATATAAGGCGCGAACATAGTCGGATTTTAGTATATTCGTGATAGATGACATAGTGGGCTCAATTTTTACGGCGTGTGTCTATGTGTTGCCGTATTTCTAGTTCTTTGCTACTGTCATTGTCACCCAAAACCTAAGTCCAAGGAATAGTAAACGAAAATGAAACTTATAAACTCAGTGAAAACATTAATAAAGAATACGGCAGTCACAATGTTATTGACAATTGCATTGCTAAGTAATGCTACGGCGCAAAGTGTGGACGACATACGCTGGAAGAGTGAAGAGCAAGTAAGAAATATCTTAGGCGAGCCATTAACTAGCACTCCGCCAGTTGGTACACATGCGACTTATACTTTGTGGAAATACGAGACCTTTATCGTTGCGTTTGCAAATAGTCGAGCATTTCATTTGTTTGATAAAAATAGTCTGCAGCGTGTCAAGCTTGATGAGAATAGATCGGGCTCGGACGCACCCTAAGTTCTCTTTTGTATTTGGATTATTAGTTTTGTTTTTACAACAATCTGTTCAATTTAGCTGAGCAGATTTGTTAGCACGCCACAGTATATTTTTGATAGTTGCTCTGGCGTATTCAAATCAACGCACTCATTAACTTTATGGATGGTGGCGTTGATAGGACCAAGCTCTACCACTTGAGCACCGGTCGGTGCGATAAAACGCCCATCTGAAGTGCCACCGGTGGTGGAAAGCTCTGCATTGATTCCCGTTTCTAACTTGATAGCATCAACACAGGCTTCAACCAATGCACCGCGCTCGGTTAAAAACGGCATACCGAATAGAGTCCAATTTATTGCGTAATTGATATCGAGTTTGTCTAGCTCTGTCTCGATGCGTTGGCGAATTAACTCAGGAGTAAGCTCGGTAGAAAATCGAATATTAAAGGTAATGTTAACGGTCTCAGGGATAACATTAGTAGCGCCGGTGCCGCCATTAATGTTTGAAACCTGAAGCGTCGAAGCTGGAAAATATTCGCTACCTTGATCCCATTCAATATTTGTCAAAGCCTCGATCAAGGCGCCACACTTATGAATGGGGTTGTCCGCCAGATGCGGATATGCAACATGACCTTGAACGCCAGTGACGGTAATTACCCCTCCGAAAGAACCACGTCGGCCGTTCTTTATTACGTCGCCTAACTTTACACTTGAACTCGGCTCGCCGACTAAACAATAATCAATTTTTTCATTTCGTGCTTCTAAGGTTTCTATTACCTTAACCGTGCCGCATGTGGCAGGGCCTTCTTCATCTGATGTGATTAATAAGGATATAGAACCTTGATGGTCTGGGTGTTCGGCAACAAATGATTCGATTGCAGTAATAAAGGCGGCTAACGATGTCTTCATATCTGCCGCACCGCGACCAAATAGATGGCCGTCTCGTTGCGTCGGAACAAAAGGGTCGCTTTGCCAATTATCTAGGTTGCCGACCGGTACCACATCGGTGTGACCCGCAAAGCAAACACAAGGTGCCTGAGTGCCGCGTCTTGCCCATATGTTTTGCACGGTGCCATTTTGATCCTTGAATGGCATGCGCTCGATTGAAAATCCGATTGCCTCAAGGCGCGTAACCATTATGTCCTGACAGCCTGCATCTTCCGGTGTTAGTGATTGGGCTGATATTAATTGCTTGGTAAGCTCTAAGCTAGGGTCAGACATTGTATAAGCTCTTAGTCAACGCGTAGTAAATCATTTAAAGCCGTTTTGCTACGTGTTTGTGCATCAACTTTCTTAACGATAACAGCGCAATAAAGACTGTGTGAGGCATCTTCGCTCGGTAACGAACCTGAGACCACTACTGATCCAGCTGGAATGCGTCCATAACTAATCTCGCCGGTTTCGCGATCATAAATTTTTGTGCTCTGACCAATGTAAACACCCATAGAGATAACAGATCCTTGTTCAACAATGACACCTTCAACAATTTCCGAGCGTGCACCGATAAAGCAATTGTCTTCAATGATAACGGGGCCGGCTTGGATGGGTTCGAGAACTCCGCCAATTCCAACCCCACCTGAAAGATGAACGTCTTTTCCTATTTGCGCGCACGAACCAACTGTGGCCCAAGTGTCGACCATACTACCTGAATCAACATAAGCGCCAATATTGATGTAGCTTGGCATTACTACGACGTTAGGCGCAATATAAGAACCTTTACGCACTGCTGCGGGTGGTACCACTCTAAAGCCGTCTTCACGGAAACGTGCTTCGTCATAATCAGCAAATTTAGATGGCACTTTGTCAAAATAATTAGTTTGTGCGCCTGGCATTAACTCATTATCTCGCAAGCCGAATGACAGCAGCACCGCTTTTTTGAGCCACTGATTTACCTGCCATTGTCCGTCACGTTTTTGCGCGACTCGTGCTTCACCTCGGTCAAGTAAATCAATCGATTTCTCTACCGCATCTCTCACTTCTTGAGGCGCGTTATTGGGTGAGAATTCAGAACGATGTTCGAAGGCATCTTCAATGCTATTTTGTAGTTGATCAGTCATCAGTTTGTTGAGCCATAGTAATCTTTTCTAATGATTGGCGATTATCATTTAGTTGCGAAAAAACTGCCATCATTAAACGCTTAAATCAGGCCGATTTAGATACTTTTTGAATTTTTCGTTTTGGTTTATGAGAATCTGAGGTGTCGAGTGCTGCATTAATTTGTTGCTCTAACTGCTGCAGAGTGTCATTGCTGGTTACTGGCGAATGGTCACCATTGCGAATATAGAAAATGTCCTCGGCTCTTTCGCCAAAGGTTGCGATTCGTGCGCTTAATAGAACTAAATTATGCTTTTTGAGGGTGCGTGCCACATTGTGTAGTAGGCCAGGTTGGTCCTGTGCAATGACTTCCATGGTGGTGTAACTTGAACCCGTGAGCGAAAAACTAACCTTTGGTTTTATCGGAAAATGTTTTAATGCGCGCGAGGCGTTGTATTTCGAAATGGGTCTAGCTTCATCGTATTCTAAGATATAGCTGCGTAAGCGCCGTTCAAGAAATTCGATGTAATCGTTTTGCGAAGCGCGTTCAGGTTCGAAGGCGAGGGCAACGAAGGTATACAGAGCGAGACCATTTGAAGTTAGTTGTAATCGGGCTTCAATAATATTGAGTTCCAGCAGATCAAAAGAGCCGGTTACTTCGGTTAATAGATTGTTGGTTTCGGGCGCGAATACAAATAACATATTTGCTTCTAAGCGTTCACTATATCGCACCGATACGAGCGGTATATTCATAGCTGAGCTTTGGATTAAGCTACTTGCATGCCAAGCGACATAATAGGGTTCGTTGCGAACGAAATAATCGTCTGGCAGTGTACGCCAAAATTCGTTCACTAAATTTCGGTCGGTTTGCTTTTCACCAATTTGATTGATGATTAGCTTAATAGCCTCTTGTTGATCTTCCTTAATGCGCTTTTTGGCATCGGCAGGCTTGGTGGCACCGAGGCGAAGTGCTTGGTGTGTCGATAAATATAGATCGAGTAGCAATTGGCCTTTCCAGGCGCTCCATACTTTTGGGCTGGTGCCTCGGATATCGGCAAATGTCAGTAGATAAAGGTTATCCAAGTGTTCAATGTCACCTACAATTTTAGCAAACTCTTGAATAACGTCGGGGTCTGATATGTCACGGCGTTGCGAGAAGTGTGACATGCGTAGGTGTTGTAAGACTAGCCAGCTAACGAGTTTTGCATCGTGCTCGTTTAGGTTGTGATCGATACAAAACTTATACGCATCACTCGCACCTAATTCAGAATGATCTCCGCCGCGACCTTTGGCGATATCATGAAAAAGAGCTCCTAAAAATAAGCGTTCAGGTTTATCTAGTTTGCTTAATACTTCGCTAGCGGGTGGAAACTCATTTGGGTATTTGCGCAAACGAGTAAGATTTTCGATAACCTTTAAAGTGTGTCCATCAACAGTGTAAACATGAAATAGATCGTGTTGCATTTGTCCTACAATAGAACCGAATGCAGGGAGGTAAGCGCCAAGTAAACCGTAGGAGTTCATTCGCGCGAGCGCATTAGTCAGCTCTATGCCTGGATGCTTAAATAGCTCAATAAAGGCGGCTTTGGTTCGATCCTCACTACGAAATTGAACATTAACTTTGTCTAAATTTGCACGAATTGCGCGGATTGTGTCTGGATGAATGGCGGTGATTTTATGTTTTTGCATCAAACCAAAGAGTTCGATCATGGCACTTGGTTCTTGGCTGAATATATCGGCCTTACGCAGTTCAATCATTTTGTGTTTGACTACAAACCGATCGTTTAAAATTTTACCGCTAGTAAGTGAGAAGCGTTTGCCAAGACTAAGACGAAAATTACTGAGCAGTAATTCATTTAAGTAAACGACGAGTTGAGCTGTGCGGTAATAACGCTTCATGAGCTGTTCGACCGCTAGGTTGGCATTGTTGTCCAAATAGCCAAACTCGCTAGCTAATTGTCGTTGAGTGTCAAATAGAAGTCGGTCTTCACGTCGACCAGTCGTAAGATGCAGGCCAACCCGCATTTTCCATAAGATATTTCTAGCGCGAATTAAGATCCTGTACTCATCGTTGTTGATTAAACCTTGGTGGTTCATTTGTTTGAACGATTGAACGCCGTAGTGACGATTATAAACCCATAAAATAGTTTGTAGATCTCGCAATCCACCTGGGCTTTCTTTTAGATTGGGTTCCAGAGAATAAGCCGTATCTTCATAGCGTTTATGACGCTGTTGTTGTTCTTCGATTTTACTATTGGCGTATTTTTCGCTTGGCCAAACTCTAGGCGCCCGAACTTTATCGTTCATCAAAGCAAGTAATTGTTCGTCGCCAAACAAAAGACGAGCTTCTAGAAGATTGGTGAATATCGTAACGTCTGATTTAGACTCTTTAACACAATCTTTGATTGAACGCACACTATGGCCGATCTCTAAGCCTATGTCCCACAAAAAAATTATTAACTCTTCAATAAAAGTTTTTACTTGCTCGTAGTCGTCATTGGCTAACAATATGCTTAAGTCGACATCCGAGTGCGGGTGTAACTCGCCTCGACCGTAACCACCTACTGCAAGTAATGTGGGAGGCTCCGTAAGATCATATTGTTGAAGGTGGTGTTGCCAAATAATGATCAATAAGCGATCAATCATCCATGTGTATTGTTTTACTAGCTCGGAAGCGGATGTTCCTTGAGCTTGGTGAATGTCGAGCTGCTCTAAGGCGTTTTTAAGAGCCGCTTTAAATGGCGCGATCGGAAGTGTTTTGCTTGATCCGAGTGATCGTTTAAAGGCTGAGGTGTTAAGGAGTTTGGTCTTAGCAAGATGCATGCTGTAGTGCTTTAATGGTGTTTAAGGTAACACGGCCTTTGCCGAGTTAGTTAAAATCTCATAACCGTTTTTAGTCACTAACAAAGTATGTTCCCATTGTGCTGATAGTGAATGGTCGCGCGTCACCACAGTCCATTGATCGGCGAGTAGGCGGGTCTCACGGCGCCCCGCATTTACCATTGGTTCAATAGTAAATGTCATTCCTTCTTGTAAAGCCATGCCAGTATTTGGTTTGCCATAATGCAATACTTGTGGGTCTTCGTGGAAAACTTTACCAATACCATGGCCGCAATACTCTCTCACGATGGAAAAATTGGCCGCTTCAGCATGTTGTTGAATGGCATGACCTATATCGCCTAGTTTTACGCCTGGTTTCACCATCTCTATGCCGATTAGCATCGCTTCTTTGGCTGTTTCCGAAACACGCTTTGCAAGAATGCTAGGCTGTCCAACATAATACATTCGACTATTATCACCGTGATAACCGTCTTTAATGACAGTGACATCAACATTAATAATGTCACCCTTTTTCAGTTTTTTATCGCTTGGTATGCCGTGACAGATAACATGGTTTACTGAGGTGCAAACAGACTTAGGGAAGCCACGATAATTTAAGCAGGCAGGTATACTTTGTTGTTCATTGACCATGTAATCATGGCAAATGCTGTCAATTTCTGCGGTACTTATGCCTGCCACAATATGCTCTTCGATCATATCGAGTACTTCGCTGGCGAGCCGACCAGCAACGCGCATAAGTTCGATTTCTTCGGAAGTTTTTATAGATACAGGCATGGCAATGAGCTAGGTCAAATGAATCTCTATATAGTGTATCAAAATTGTTTGCTAGCCACGCTTAATATACGCCAAAAATTAGGCAAATCCCGGTCTGTAGCAATTTGTGCGGTGAATTGAATAGGCGAATATTTGCGCCATTTAAGATCGCCTTTTTCTTTGCAAAAATGCGATCTTATGGTATAAACGCGCCTCAACTAAATCGTCCGTTTGTCATCAGCGATCACTGGGTGCTTTTTGTTGCTTTAAGTGTATGTTTTTATTGTGTAATTAGATTGTCGAGATTGGCTATCTATTATCTAGTAATCATGCCAAGCCAGACGTAAGTCAGGGCTTTTCAGCAATAACGAGTTAGTGGTTTGGACAAGACGGATTTGCTTAAACCCGACTGGAGAAAATCATGTCTAACGTTACTATGCGCCAGATGCTGGAAGCAGGTGTTCACTTTGGCCACCAAACCCGTTATTGGTCACCTAAAATGCGCCCCTTTATTTTTGGCGAGCGCAATAAAATACATATTATAAACCTTGAGCAAACCTTGCCAATGTTCAACGACGCAATGAATTACATTGGTCAAGTCGTTGGTAATGGTGGTCAAGTATTGATGGTTGGAACCAAGCGTCCTGCCAGCAAGTTAATTAAAGATGCATCCGAAAGAGCGGGTTTGCCTTTCGTTAACCATCGTTGGTTGGGCGGCATGTTAACCAACTATAAGACGGTTAAGAATTCAATCAAACGCCTGAAGGAACTGGACACCGCCATGGTAGAAGGTACTCACGCGCGTTTAAGTAAAAAAGAAGCGCTTACATTGGAGCGCGAGCGGCTAAAACTTGAACGGAGTCTTGGCGGTATCAAAAACATGCCTGGTTTGCCCGATGCATTGTTTGTCATCGATGTAAAAACTGAGTACATCGCGGTTTCTGAAGCTAACAAACTAGGAATTCCTGTAATTGCAGTGGTTGACACAAATTGTGTGCCAGATGGTATCGATTATGTAATTCCTGGCAATGATGATGCGATTCGGGCAATTCGATTGTATGTGGAAAGTATGGCCGATACTGTTATCGAAGCCCGAGCAGCGGCTCAAATTAAGCCGGCAGTTGCTAAAGGTGAGGGTAGTGATTACGTTGAGATTGACGAGAACCAAACTCACATGACTGAAGCAGAGGTTGTGAAAGAGACGCCAGAACCTGTTGTCGAAAAAGCGGTTGAGTCTGTAGAAGAAGCACCGGCGGTAGCAGAAGAAGTTGCTTCAGAGTCGCCTGATAAATTAACTGACTTAAATGGAATTGGACCGGTAATTGAAGGTAAGCTTCATGCAATGGGTATAACTACATTCAAACAGATTGCTGAGTTTAAGCCAGAAGATATTGAACGTATTGATGGTGAGCTGAATTTCAAGGGACGTATTGAGCGTGAAGAATGGGTGCAGCAAGCTAAATCGAAATTAGCTGGTTAAACTCATAGCAGATAAAAGGCTCAATCATTGTATGGTTGAGCTGCGAGCGATTTTAGCTCCTTATTCTAACGACAATCTTAGATGAACATTGGTATAGGTGATGATATGGCAATTACTGCCGCACTAGTAAAAGAACTCCGCGAGCGCACTGGCGCTGGCATGATGGAGTGTAAAAAAATGTTGACAGAAACCAATGGTGATATTGATGTCGCCATAGAAGAGCTGCGCAAAAAAGGCGCGGCTCAAGCCGATAAAAAAGCCGGTAGAGTTGCTGCTGAAGGTACCATTCTTACCCTAGTAGAAGGTGGTGTCGGTGTTGCTGTTGAAGTTAATTCAGAAACTGATTTCTCTGCTAAAAATGAGAATTTTTTGGCTTTTGCCAATAATGTTGCGGCAGCGATTTTGAAAAATAAGCCTGCTGATATTGCTGCTCTTGCTGATGTCGAAATCGAGGCAGGCCAAACGGTGGAAATTGCTCGCCAAGCGTTAATCCAAGAAATTGGTGAAAATATTAGTGTGCGTCGTTTTGAAGTGATTACGGCTGGCGATAATGAGGTGCTTGGGGCGTATCAGCATGGAAATAAAATTTCGGTAGTGACTCGTTTGACTGGTAGCGATGAAGCGCTGGCAAAAGATATTGCCATGCATGTTGCTGCAAGTAAGCCTGTATGTGTTTCAGCTGATGAAGTTCCGAGTGAGCTTTTAGCCAAAGAACGAGAAATTTTTGCAGCGCAGGCCGCTGAAAGCGGCAAGCCGCCTGAAATAATGGAGAAAATGGTTGAAGGCCGTATTCGTAAGTACTTAAATGAAGTGACTTTGATGGGGCAAGCGTTCGTTAAGGACCCAGACCAAACCGTAGAGAAATTGCTAAACTCGGCTAATACGAGCGTGGCGCAGTTTGTTCGATACGAAGTTGGTGAAGGTATCGAAAAGAAAGAAGATGACTTCGTAAAAGAAGTTATGGAGCAAGCGGGAAAATCGTAGGATCCCGTCCCTGTTAATATATAGAGTTAATTGCCGCTACAGAATAAACTAAATTTTACGGAGCACAGTATGTCGCCAAAGAGTTCAGAATCAGGATACCGCAGAATCCTCCTAAAACTCAGTGGCGAAGCACTAGCAGGCAGTAGCGGTGACAGTAAGTTCGGTATTGACGCGCAAGTATTAAATCAAGTCTGTGAGGAAATTGCTGGCGTTATTAATGCCGGCACTCAACTTGCGGTAGTGATTGGCGGTGGTAATTTTTTTCGTGGAATCTCGGCCTCAGAGTCCGGCATTGAACGAGCCACCGCTGATTATATAGGGATGCTAGCGACAGTCATGAATGCGCTCGCTATTCAACAGAGCTTGAAACAAATTGGTGTCGGAGCTCGAGTTCAATCTGCAATTCCTATTTCTCCCGTTTCTGAGCCGTATGTGCGCTTGCGTGCACTTAAACATTTGAATCAAGGGCGTGTAGTCATCTTTGCAGCTGGTACCGGTAATCCCTACTTTACTACCGATACAGCTGCTAGTTTACGTGCCGCCGAAATCAATGCCGATATTTTAGTCAAAGCGACTAAAGTTGATGGTGTTTATGATAAAGACCCTGAGGTTCATAGCGATGCTGCGCGCTACAATGAAGTTAGTTATGATGAGGTTTTACAAAAACGCTTGGGTGTCATGGATGCCACCGCAATTGCTTTGTGTCGCGACAATAATATGGCATTAAGGGTGCTTTCAATAAGTGAACAAGGTGCACTAACAAGTCTCGCTCAAGGTCAAGAAATTGGTACACTGATTACCAGTACATAAAACCTTATAAATAAGATTTTGTTTTGCTTGTTGAATCGGTCGAGCTGGATTTTCGAATAGCTTGGATCTGGGTTAGAAGCAAACTTATAAACCAGTCTCAATGTAAGAGGTAGATCATGATTAATGACATTCTAAAAGGCGCTGAACAAAGGATGAACAAGAGTATCGAGTCGATGCGTGGGGAGATGGCAAAAATTCGCACAGGCCGAGCCAGTCCTGCCTTAATTGATCACTTGCAGGTTGATTATTACGGTAATCCCACACCGATTAACCAAGTAGCGAATATCTCTGTTCAAGATGCGCGTACACTTGCCGTGCAAACATGGGAAAAGAATATGGTGCCGGTGGTTGAGCGAGCCATAATGGAGGCAAATCTTGGTTTGAACCCAGTTACGGCAGGCGATTTGATCCGAATTCCAATGCCCGCATTGACCGAAGAGCGCCGTAAAGAGCTTGTCAAGGTAGCATCCGGAGAAGGCGAGAACGGTAAAATTGCGGTTCGCAATATCCGGCGAGATGCCAATAATGAGCTAAAGAATTTACAAAAAGATAAAGAAATTAGCGAAGACGAAGAGAAACAAGCGAACGACTCCGTGCAAGCTTTAACCGACAAATATGTCGCTCAGGTTGATGAAATTGTGAAAGAAAAAGAAGCTGAGATTTTAACCGTCTAGCATACGGTTTTTTGCATGTTTGCTAATTTAAAGACGCTAGTTAAGCTGTTTCGGTCGAATAGGTCGGATAAAATACCGCTGATATCGCCAAAACCGAATCATGTCGCGGTAATTATGGATGGCAATGGGCGTTGGGCAAACTCCAAAGGTTTAACTCGAGTTGCAGGGCACAAACGTGGAGTTGATGCGGTAAAGAGTTTGATCAAAGACTGTATAGAGTATGAGATACCAGTGCTGTCGTTGTTTGCATTTAGCAGTGAAAACTGGAATAGACCAGAGTCTGAAGTTGATGCTTTGATGGATTTGTTGGCCAATGCGCTCGAAACTCAAACTAAAAAGTTAGATGAAAATCAAATATGTCTGCGTTTGATAGGCGACCTTAGTCGTTTCAATTCTCGTATTCAAAAACTTGCCGACAGCGCTTTGAACGAGACTCAAAACCATACTAAATTGACATTGAACGTGGCGGTCAATTACGGCGGGCGTTGGGATATCTCGCAAGCCTTGCAGAAAATAGGCGAAAAAATTAAGAACGGTCAAATTGAGCCTCAAGAGATTAATGAGACCCTAATTTCGGATCACTTATCAACGGCTGGTATAGAAGATCCTGACTTGTTTATTAGGACAAGTGGTGAATATCGGATCAGTAATTTTATGCTGTGGCAAGCCGCGTACTCTGAGTTTTATTTTACCGATACTCTTTGGCCTGATTTCGATCGTCAAGCTTTTAACAAAGCGTTGGTAGGCTATACCAAACGCGAACGCCGCTACGGCGACGCGAGTGACGTGCCTGCAGAGGTGGTTGACAAGCTAGCACCGAACCTAGTCACGGAATCACCTCACGCTGAGCCGTCTAAACCAAAAATCGAAAAGAAGAAAGGCGCAAAACATGCTTAAACAAAGGGTTCTTACAGCCCTTGTTTTAGTGGCCGTTCTGCTTATTGCACTAACGAACGGCAATCCTATTTACTGGCAGGGTTTTGTAAGCCTTGTGGTTTTTCTGGGTTTTTACGAATGGCTTGGCTTCTGTGGTATTGAAGCAGTGGGCGCTAAGACTATGATGATGTTGGCATTCGTCGTGCTGTTATGCATCCTGTATCTTGGGCTTGCTCCGATGAACCTTGTGATTATCGCATTGTGTTTTTTGTGGGGGCTATTGTTCACGTTTACCCTCAGTAAAAACCTTGAGGTTTTGCATCGAAAATGGATCAAAGTGCTTATCGGTGCTTTGATTTTAGCGGGCTCAGGCTGGTTAATCATAGAGTTTAAAAATATTGCCAACGGCGCGTGGTGGATTCTGTGTTTTCTGGTGTCTGTATGGGCCGCAGATATTGGTGCTTATTTTGTTGGTAAGCGCTTTGGCAAAACAAAACTAGCGCCATCAATAAGTCCGGGTAAGACGATCGAAGGTTTGTTCGGCGGCTTACTGTTAGTCGTACTTGTTCTAACTCCAGTTTTATTTTCCCTGTTCAGTGGGTACGTGGCTGCACTTTTGCTGCTTAGCGTTATCCTTACCGCGCTTGCCTCGGTGATCGGTGATTTGTTCGAAAGTAAGATGAAACGTCATGTTGGTCTAAAAGACAGCAGTCAAATCTTACCTGGACATGGTGGAATTTTAGATAGAATTGACAGTTTATTGTCGGGCGCGCCATTTTTCTCAGCCGGTTTACTAGTCTTAGGCTATTTGTCTTAGTTAAGAACCTCACCACAAAGGTTAATTATGCAATCACTCACTATTCTTGGTTCTACTGGTTCGGTTGGTCAAAGTACTTTAGCTGTTCTGGAGCTGCATCCCGATTTGTTCAGTGTTCATGCGCTTACTGCCAACACGAATGTACAAACGATGCTTGCGCAGTGCCAACAATACAAACCTAAGCAAGTCGCGATGGCTGATGAACACGCTGCGCAACGGCTCACTAAGGAATTGTCCGCTGTTGGTCTTAGTCATATAGAGGTTCTCGCTGGTATTGATGCAATTGCCGAGATTGCTGGGGCGAGCGAAGGCACATCCTTAATGTCAGCAATTGTTGGAGCGGCGGGTTTACTTCCAACCTTAGAGGCAGTGCGTGCTGGTAAGCGCGTTCTTATTGCCAATAAGGAACCATTGGTAATGACCGGCTCTTTACTATTAAAAGAGGCTAAGAAAAGTGGCGCTCTAATTCTTCCAATTGACAGCGAACATAATGCAATTTTTCAGTGTTTGCCTGATGATCAGAATAAAAATGGTGTTGCGCGTTTGCACTTAACAGCCTCGGGTGGTCCGTTTAGGGGACGTGCATGGAACACCCTTGCAGAGATAACACCAGATCAAGCCTGTGCTCATCCAAATTGGTCGATGGGGCGTAAAATTTCGGTGGATTCAGCCACCATGATGAATAAAGGCTTAGAATTAATTGAGGCCGCGGCCTTGTTTGATATGCCTGAGTCTTTGGTTGAAATCGTAGTGCATCCGCAAAGTATTATTCACTCGATGGTTGAGTATCGTGATGGCTCGTTTTTGGCACAGCTCGGTGCCCCGGATATGCGCATTCCGATCGCGCATGCCCTAAGTTGGCCTAATCGGATAGAGAGTGGCGCACAAACCTTGAATATTTGCGATATAGCACGTTTGGATTTTCAGGTGCCTGATATGCATAATTTACCTTGTTTGCGCTTGGCACGCGAAGCCGCCGCCGCGGGCGGTGGCGTGCCCGCTGTGTTAAATGCCGCAAATGAGGTCGCGGTAGAGGCATTTTTAGAGCAAAAGCTAGGTTTTACAGATATCCCAACAGTTATTTGTAAAACCATGGAAAAGCTAGGTAATACCTCATTTAAAACGATAAATGAGGTATTACAGATTGATAATGAAGCGAGGTCTTACGCTGCTTCCCAGCTAGACTCTGTGAATCGGTAGGACGGTTCCACAAGAGGAATAAGTGTCTTTTATATATAGTGTTATTGGGTTTGTTTTAGCTATTGGTGTGCTCGTTGCAGTGCACGAATTTGGGCACTTCTGGGTTGCGCGTAAACTCGGTGTTAAAGTGCTCACCTTTTCCATTGGCTTTGGTAAGCCTATATGGCGCAAAGTTGCTGGCCCAGATCAAATCGAATATGTGATTGCCCGCATCCCCTTGGGCGGCTATGTAAAAATGCTCGGTGAAGGCACTCAGGAGCATGGAGTTCCTGAACATGAAGCGCACCGGGCTTTCGATAATCAGCCTATTTGGAAGCGTGCTTGTATCGTCGCAGCTGGTCCTGCTATTAATTTCTTGTTTGCGATAATCGTTTTTATGTTCGTTGGTATGTTCGATCAACAACAAGTAGTACCTGTTTTTGGAGATGTGCCCGAAAATGCCTTAGTCGCACAGGCAGGTGTGAGCTCAGGTGACACACTCCTTAGCGTCGATGGGCGCGAAGTGCAAAGTTTGAATCAGCATCAACTGTATATTTTCAATCAAGTGCTGAAAGGCCAAGCGATAACCTTAGAAGTAGAATCGGATGGACAGATTAAGTCGATTGAGATTTTGACTAAGGACATTCCGATCTACCGAATTGATCCTAGCAGTTTGATGCGATTAATGGGATTTGTTCAATTAGCGCCACCAAGTTCGACTAAAATTGAGTATGTTGAAGCTGGATCCCCTGCCGATGAGGCTGGGATTAAAGCGGGCGATAAGTTTGTCGCTTTAGATAGCCAGCCATTGCATACCTGGTCCGATTTAGTAAAGGCGGTCGCTCCTTCAGCCGGAAAATCTCTTGCCTTCACCATGAGTCGTGATGAATTAAGCTTTGAGGTTAACGTCACACCAGAGTCGGTGCAACGCGGTGAACAAACAGTAGGGCGCTTAGGCGTGCAAGGTGTATTTGTTCCGTATCCAGCCGAACAGATTGTTACCATCTCACGCGGGCCGTTTGAGGCACTTGAATATGGTGCGCGACAGACATGGGAAATGTCGGTTTTGATTGTGCGTATGTTAGGTAAGATGGTGACCCTGCAAGTGTCACCGAAGAATGTTAACGGGCCGATAATGATTGCCGATGTTGCAGGTAAAGCTATTCAAATTGGCCCAGAAACCTATTTAACCTTTCTTGCTCTTATCAGCATTAGTTTAGGCGTTATGAATTTGTTGCCAATTCCGATGCTTGATGGTGGTCATCTAGCAAGCTATTTTATTGAGGTGTTTGCCGGCAAGAATGTTGCTCAGCGAGCATTTGTAATGATGCAACCTATAGGGTTGCTGATGTTGGCCGGGCTAATGAGCTTGGCTTTTTATAATGATATTTTAAGAATATTGAATTAGAATTCGGCCTTAGGCCGCTGTAAGTTATGTAGTTTGATTTACCTTAAACGAATACAGGGTTTTGGCGAAGAATGCCCTTATTTTGTTTGAGATAACTTGATTACCTTATTAAAAAGAGTCCAGAGGACAATTATGATTAAAAATTTATTTCTTTCATTGGCACTCTCATTGTCGCTATTCGCTGTAGCGGGTACCGCAACTGCACAAGAAACATTTGTGGTGACAGATATACGAATCAAGGGATTAGAGCGTATATCCGCCGGTTCGATTTTTAATTTTCTATCCGTGAAAGTGGGTGACGAGTTCGACTCTTCGGCTTCGACGGGACTAATTCGCGGTTTGTATGACACAGGCTTCTTCAAGGATATTGAAATAACCACAGAAGACACAGCAATTGTGATTTCCGTGGTGGAATATCCCTCAATTAATCAAATTGAATTTGCCGGCAACAAATTGATTAAAGAAGAGGCATTACGTGATGCGCTGGCTTCTAATGATTTCATTGAAGGTCGTGTCTTTCAACCATCGGTTCTTGATCAAGTAAAGCAAGAGCTAAAGCGCCAGTATCTTAATCAAGGAAAGTATAATGCCGAAGTGGGAACCGAGGTCATAGAACTACCACGCAACCGAGTTAAGGTTAAATTGCACGTAAAAGAAGGGCCAACCGCAAAAATTAAGAAAATAAACATTGTTGGTAATCGATATTTTACTGATGCAATGTTACTCGATGAGTTCAAGTCATCGGATTCGCGACCATTTTGGCAGTTTTGGGGATCGTCTGATCAGTACTCTCGAGAGAAGGTGAGCGGTGACTTAGAGACGCTTCGTACCTTTTATCAGAATCAAGGTTTTTTAGATTTCAATATTGAATCTAATCAAGTCAGCATATCACCACAAAAAGACGGCATATTCCTTACCGTTAATGTTAACGAAGGAGAGCGTTATAAAGTCTCTAACTTTGTTTTAAATGGGCGTTTAGTTGTACCTGAGGCGGAATTATTACCGTTGGTGTTTATTAAACCTGGTGGTGTTTATTCGCGTAGAGACGTTGACGCGACAGTTGAACTTTTAGGTACGCGTCTAGCTCAAGAGGGCTATTCATACGCCGAAGTCGTGCCGGTGCCAAACGTTAATCGTGAGGATAGCACTGTCTCGTTCTCGATTAATGTGAAACCTGGTAAACGAGTTTATGTTCGCCGAATCGACGTAGTTGGTAATAGTCTGACTAACGATGAGGTCATTCGTCGTGAACTACGCCAAACAGAAGGCGGTGCTTTTTCACCGAATAGTGTAAGTCGTTCGAAAGTGCGATTGCAACGCTTGAGCTTTTTTGACAGCGTAGAAATTGAAACAGTACCGGTGGCTGGTCGTGACGACCAGGTAGATCTGCAAGTTGAAGTTGACGAGCGATCTACGGGCCAATTCTTATTTGGTTTTGGTTTCTCTGCAGATGATGGCGCTTTAATTCAAGCGAGTATTTCGCAATCGAATTTGTTTGGTACTGGGAATCAGGTCAACTTTAGTGTGCAGCGCTCGGATATCATTGAATCTATTTCGCTTCAATACACCGATCCTTATGCAACACGAAGCGGAATTAGCCGAACTGTTAGTGTGGCGGCGCGTAATATCGATTCAGCTCAAGCTAACACCTCTGAATTTGTTACTGAAAGTCAGTCAGTCAATTCACGCTGGTTGTTTCCAATTAACGAGAACAGTTCCTTCTCACTCGGTGCGGGATTTGAGCGAATCAATCTAGAACCGACAATTTTCTCTGTTCCTGAAGTGTTGGAATTTATCGAAGAAAATCCAGACAATGACTTAATTACTTTGAATGCGGCCTACGCTTTCGATACCAGAGACAGTTTGTTGTATCCTACATCAGGAAGCAATGTGCGTTTATCTCTAGATGCAACTGCGCCTGGTAGTGATCTAGAGTTTTATAGATTGGGTTTAGAAGCGGCCTATTACTATCCATTTACTCGCAGAATTGCGCTTAAACTATCTACCGATCTTGGTTATGGTGATGGTTTTGGTGATACTGATGAGTTACCATTTTTCAGAAATTATTTCGCAGGCGGTACGCGTTCGGTACGTGGTTTTGAAGCACGCTCACTCGGACCAAGAGATTCCAGTGATTTCGCTGACCCATTTGGTGGAAGCAAACGCGTTCTTTTGAATGCTACGCTATTTTTACCTGTCGGCGGTGGTGCATTGGATAAACGCTTACAATTGTTTGTTGATGGTGGTCAAGTCTTTGATGATGATGTTGAATTTGATGAGATTCGATTTTCCGCAGGTGTTGGCTTTAACTGGATATCACCGGTGGGACCCTTATCAATATCATATGCGGTACCGCTTAACGATGAAGAAGGTGACGAAATCGAGATGTTCCAATTTAGCGTGGGCAACCTGATTCAGTAATAGATTAATCAAACACAATAACATCTAATAGAAAATATTTTAAAACAAAGGTAATAAAATGCTTAAACGTAGTTTACTTATGATGGTTTCGATCATGACTTTGATGCAGGGCGGTACGGCATCGGCGGAACTTAAAATTGGTGTTTATGACGCACGTCAAATTCTTGCAGCTATGCCGTCTGTAGAAAAAGAGGAAAAAAAGCTCGCTGCGGAATTCGAACCCAAACAAAAGGAAATCGATGATAAAACTAAGGCTCTTCAGAACCTCGAAGAAGATCTAAAGAAAAATGGCGTCACTTATTCGGAAGAACAACGCCAAGCTAAAACTTTAGATTATCAAAGTAAGCGTCGTGAGCTTCAGTTGTTGGCTGAGGACACCCAACGTTTGATACAACTTCGTCGCAATGAAGTTGTACGAAAGATTCAAACTGAGCTTGATAAAGAAATCACAATTTTGGCGGAAGAAGAAGGTTATGACCTGATTCTGCGTAGCGGTGTTTTATTTGCGGGACCAAAAGTGAACATTACGCAAAAAATTCTTAAAAAGATGGCGACTCAGTAGATCCGACGCAATCATTTTTTCCTAGTTGGGCTGATTAGATTTTATATCGTCAGCCCAGTTTTATTTAGGCAGCAATAACTTAATAGTCGGAATGTATCGTGGCGCTACTTGATATTTATCAGATAAAAAAATTACTCCCACATCGCTACCCATTTTTATTGGTTGATCGAGTAATAGAATGCACCTCGGGCGAACAGTTGAAAGCCCTTAAAAATGTTACGGTTAACGAACCATTTTTTGGAGGTCATTTTCCCGAGCGCCCCATTATGCCAGGCGTTCTGTTGGTAGAAGCTATCGCGCAGTCCGCTGCATTGATGGCGAGTTATGGTGAAGACGTTGTCTATACTAATAGTCGAACTTATTTCCTTACGGGTGTCGATAAAGCGCGATTCAAACGCCCTGTGGAACCGGGAGACCAAGTGATCTTTGATGTCAGTTTAGTGCGTAAAATAAAGACCGTTTTCAAATGTAAAGGAACAGCAAGTGTCGATGGGAAGGTCTGTGCCAGTGCAGAGTTGATGTTTACCTATAAGGATGTGGAAGATCAGCAGTGATAGGTTCAAAAATTCACCCGACTGCGGTTGTTCACAAAGATGCCGAACTTGGTGAGGGTGTAGAGATTGGCCCGTATTCGATAATTGGCGAAAACGTAGCTATTGGCGATGGCACCCGTCTTGCTGCTCATGTGGTGATTGATGGGCATACAGAGATTGGAAAAAATAATCAAATATTTCCGTTTACCGCTATTGGCGGAGAGCCGCAATCAATCTCTTATAAAGGAGAGCCTACACAAACGGTGATTGGTGATAATAATGTTTTTCGAGAAAATATTACGGTACATCGCGGCACCATGGATGACGAAGGAATCACTTCGATTGGCTCAAATAATTTGTTCATGGCCTATGTTCATATTGCGCACGACTGCCGTTTAGGCTCAGAACTTTTATTTTCCAATAATGCGAGTCTTGCTGGACATGCGCATGTAGAAGATTATGTGGTGTTAGCTGGTTATACCTTGGTTCATCAATTTGTTCGCATTGGAGAACATAGTTTTTGTGGTGTAAATACCTATTGTACGCTTGATGTCCCACCTTATATGTTGGTTGCTGGTAATAAAGCAATCACACATGGTATTAATATTCGTGGCATGCGCCGTCGAGGTATTGATCAGGAGTCTATCTCCGAACTAAAGCGCGCTTATCGCACAATTTATCGTGCAGGTCACACCATGAAACATGCGCTCGCAGAACTTAAGACCCATGAATGGAAAAGCCCGCAGGTTAAGAAACTTATGCAGTTCATTGAATCTTCTAAACGCGGTGTCATCCGCTAGTTAAAGTTTGAGGCCGAAATGAAAATTGGCATTGTCGCAGGCGAAGCGTCTGGTGACCTTCTTGGTGCCGATTTAATACGTGCAATTAAGCAAAATTACCCGAAAGCACAATTTGTGGGGCTGGCGGGACCATTAATGCAAGAACAAGGCGCCATATCTTTAGCTGAAATGGAAAAGATCAGTATTATGGGCGTTGTCGGCGTGCTTAAGAGTTTATTTGAGATTATTGCGATTCGGCGAAAAATTAAAAAAAAGATGTTGGCATGGCAGCCAGACGTATTTGTTGGAATAGATGTTCCCGATTTTAATTTAGGCTTAGAGGTACAGTTAAAGAAAGCAGGCATTCCTACGGTTCATTATGTCAGTCCAACGGTGTGGGCATGGAGAGAACACCGCATTCATAAAATTCGACGCGCAGTGACTTTAATGCTGACCTTGTTTCCCTTTGAGGAAAATTACTATCAAGAGAAAAAGATAGAGGTAAAGTTTGTTGGTCATCCTTTAGCACAACAAGTGTTGCACTGGCAAAAAAAGCAACAATTGATTACCGAGCTGAAGCTTCACCATGATAAAAAGCTAGTCGCTCTATTGCCAGGCAGCAGAATGAGTGAAGTAAGTCGCTTGGCGCCGATTATGTTAGAGGCGGCAAGTGATCTTCTATCTAGAAGATCGGACATTCAATTTGTCATTCCTGCGGCAAACACCAAAGTCAAAAACTACTTAGATTCTTTGTTTGATGGAGCGCGAACACATATTACTTTGATAGACGGTCAGTCGCGAGACGTTTTGGCTTTATGTCACTGCGCAGCGCTTGCATCTGGGACTGCGGCTCTGGAAGCTGGAATGTTCGCCAAACCAATGGTGGTTATGTATAAAGTGTCCAAGTTTGAAGAATGGTATGCTGCGCGAACGATGCGAGTTAAGCATTTTTCGATGCCAAATCATTTGCTTACGCCACCGCCCGTGCCTGAGTTAATTCAAGACAGGGCAACTCCTGAGAATTTGATAAGAGAACTCGATAAGTTGCTCGATCAAAAGAAATATTACACCGAGCTTCAATCAAAACTTGCGACTATTGCGCCTACTTTGAGTGTAGAGTCAGGGCGTTTGGCAAGTGCCGCGATCACATCAATAGTGAGACACAAAGAGTGTTGATTGCTGGGGTCGACGAAGTGGGACGAGGTCCATTAGCAGGGCCCGTGGTGACAGCTGCAGTAATATTGCCAGCCGAGTACGACCTTCCTTATCTTGATGATTCAAAAAAGCTGACAGCCAAACGCCGTGAGTCACTTGCTGTTTTAATTAAACAACAAGCCTTGGCTTGGGCTCTGGCTGAAGCCAGTGTAGCTGAAATCGATCAGCTTAACATCCTTGGTGCAACCATGTTGGCAATGCAGCGTGCTGTTAAAGCACTTGAGATAGAGCCAGATAAGGTGCTCGTTGATGGCAATAGAAGTCCTGGTTTTTCTATGCCCAGTGAAGCAATAATAAAAGGCGATGAACTTGTATCTTGCATTTCAGCAGCGTCAGTTATTGCTAAACAATCGCGCGATAAATTAATGCAGGACATGCATGAACTCTACCCGCAATACCATTTTTCGAGCAATGTTGGTTATCCAACAAAGGCGCACCGAGAGGCTTTAAAGCAATATGGACCGACGCCCATTCACAGACGTAGTTTTGCACCTGTGCAAGCTAGCCTAGATTTTACTCAAGGCTAACGGTTTTAAAACTAATATGAATTGCGCGACAGCCATGGACTTTGTTTATGCAAGCGAGTTAAAACACAGTTATAAGGTTTATGCCCATTTTTATTTCCTTAGTATCACAAAGCAAAAGTTAAAGAAGCGATGGTTATGTCGTTCGGTCGCAGATATTTTTGAAGCTTCGTTCGCTCATCAAGGAGCGTACTGGCGCGAAAATCAGGTGCCTGATGCGGTTGTTGTTATGATGAATCCGGGCGCCGCGAGGCCAATCAAAAGCAAGAGTGGGGACGTTTTGAGGCCCGAAACGCTTAGTCGGCGTGCCTTGTTTGATACGACTGGACGTAGGTCACGAGTCTTGGTGGCGCCAGATAATGCTCAGTATCAGCTCATGCGCTTAATGCAACGAAGAGCTTGGCGGCATTTACGCATTATTAATCTGTCAGATATCTGCGAAGGTAGCAGCTCCAATTTTTCACACGTATATCATCAGTTGACGGAATATGATACCAGCCATCCCGAAAGTATCCTGCATCCAAAACGTCGCCTTGAACTGCAAGAGCATTTGAAAAATGTGTCAACAATAATTGTCGCGTGGGGGCGCCAAGCTGTTCTATTTCAAACAGCTATAGAGTTTTTGAGTTTGGTGCCTGATGTAAAAGGTCTAGCTCGCGACTACCCATGGTATCGATTTGCGAGCCCTTACCGGAAAGATCAAAAACTAAGTTGGTTGCATGATATTGATTGTGTGCTTTAAGTAAATAATTTACTCACCGACAGCAGTGATCGGTCTATAATTTCCGCATGCGTCGATCCTTCGTTCATTTACATCTTCATACTGAATATTCCTTAGTGAATGGCATGATCCGTGTGGGCGGCTTAGTTGAGCAAACACGCACGAATCAAATGCCGTCGGTGGCGATAACGGATATTGGCAACCTATATGGGGCGGTTAAGTTTTTCAATAAGTGTTTGTCTCAAGGTATTAAGCCGATTATTGGTGCTGAGGTTTACATAGAGAACCCAGATAAAATCACCCAGCCTAGTATTTTGGTGTTATTGGTTCAAGATGAGCAAGGCTACGTCAATCTTTCAGAGCTATTGTCAAAAGGCTTTCGTGAAGGGCAGGCGCTGGGTAAGCCTGTTCTAGAAAAGCAATGGTTGAAAGGCCGTACGGACGGGCTTATATGTCTTTCGGGTGGTTTAAGAGGTGAGCTAGGAACGGCCATAATGGCGGGTCGTAAAGCACACCGTGAGACCTTGATTAAAGAATATCAAAGTATGTTTGGAGATCGGTTCTACATTGAAATCCAACGCGTTGGCAAGCCCCATGAAGAAGAGTATATTGGCGCCGCTGCAGAATTGTCACTCAAATTTGACGCACCCTTAGTTGCCACCAATGATGTTCACTTTATGCGCTCAGAGGACTTCGACGCGCACGAAGTCAAAGTGTGTATTAATGAAGGACGTGTTCTTAACGATACGCGTCGTGTAAAACAGCATACCCCACAGCAGTATTATAAAAGCGCACAGGAAATGATCGACTTATTCGGTGACATTCCAAGCGCTATTGACAATACCCTAGTCGTTGCTAAACGATGTAATTTTGTACTGAGGATGGGCGAGTATTTTTTGCCGGAATTTCCTGTTCCTGAAGGCGAGACAATTGCCTCTCATTTACATAACGAGTCGTTTAAAGAGTTAGAAACTGTCTTGTTGAGGCGTTTTCCAGACGGCGCAAGTGATCACGTGAGAGCAGAATATGAGGCACGAATGGATTTCGAGCTCAACATTATCTTGGAGATGGGGTTTCCAGGTTATTTTTTAATCGTTGCCGATTTTATTCAATGGGCGAAGGATAATGGGGTTCCAGTTGGTCCTGGTCGCGGTTCTGGGGCCGGTTCTTTGGTGGCCTACGCACTTAAAATAACCGATCTCGATCCGATCGAACATATTTTGCTGTTCGAGCGCTTTTTGAACCCGGAACGGGTATCTATGCCTGACTTTGATGTCGATTTTTGTATTGAAGGCCGCGAGCGCGTTATTAATTATGTCGCAGATAAGTATGGACGTGAGCGTGTATCCCAGATTATTACTTATGGAACCATGGCCGCTAAAGGCGTCGTGCGCGATGTGGGCAGGGTAATGGGTTTGTCATATGGACATGTCGATGGCGTTGCCAAGCTAATTCCTTTTGATTTAGGCATGACTCTCACGCTAGCCTTGGAGCAAGAACCTGAATTAAAAGAACGCTATGAGCAAGATCAGGAGATCACTGATTTGATCGACATGGCGCTTAAATTAGAGGGCTTGGCGAGAAATGTAGGAAAGCACGCGGGTGGCGTTGTAATTTCTCCTTCCGATCTAACAGATTTTACGCCTTTGTACTGTGAGCACGGTAGCGATCAGATCGTATCGCAATACGACAAAGATGATCTTGAGACCGTAGGCTTAGTGAAGTTCGATTTTCTTGGTCTTAAAACGCTTACCATTATTGATTGGGCGGTAAAGGCCATCAATCAACTTCGTGAAGCGAACCAGCAAGATAGTTTAGATATTACTAAATTACCGCTAGACGATAGTGCGACCTACGAGCTTCTTAAACAAGGCAAGACTACCGCGATTTTCCAGTTGGAATCGACAGGAATGAAGGAATTAATCAAAAACCTGAAACCTGATCAATTTGATGACATTGTTGCCTTGGTTGCATTGTACCGTCCAGGTCCGCTAGGGGCCGGTATGGAGAAGGTATATTGCGATCGTAAACATGGTAAAGAGAGAATAGATTATCTACACCCCATGCTTGAACCGATTCTTAATAATACACAGGGTATTATTTTGTATCAGGAGCAAGTTATGGAAATTGCTCAGGTTATGGCAGGTTATTCGCTTGGCGGCGCCGATTTGTTGCGCCGTGCTATGGGCAAGAAAAAAGCCGAAGAAATGGCTAAACAGCGGGAAACTTTCGAGACCGGAGCCAGTGAACGCGATGTGCCTAAACAAGTCGCGAGCGATGTGTTCGACTTGATGGAATATTTTGCAGCCTACGGTTTTAATAAAAGTCACTCTGCGGCTTATGCCTTAATAGCTTTTCAAACTGCGTGGTTGAAAACACATTATCCGTCACAGTTTATGGCTGCATGTATGTCGGCCGACATGGAAAATACCGATAAAGTGGTGATTTTATTAAACGAAGCTACACAAATGGGTTTGAACGTCCAATACCCGGATATCAATCTTTGCCAATATCAATTTCGCGCTACCGATCAGCAAAACATTGTGTATGGACTCGGCGCGATCAAAGGTATTGGTAAGCCGGTTATAGAAAATATTATCGAAGCTCGCGAAGTCAATGGAGACTTTAAAGACTTGTACGATTTATGTGCGCGTGTTGATATTAAGCGTGTGAATCGTCGCGCTTTAGAAGCTTTAGTTCGGGCTGGTGCTTTGGATGACCTTGGTGTGCACAGAGCGAGCCTATTGGCGAGCATTGATTTGGCCTTAGAGGCGGCAAACCAGCAACATAAGAGTGCCGCCGCAGGGCAAAATGACATGTTTGGAATTGTGGCACCACAAGAAACGGTACAAACCTATCAGCAAGTCGAGCCATGGAAAAAGGAAGATTTACTTGCTCATGAAAAAGAAACCCTAGGGCTTTATTTGAGTGGTCACCCGATTGACATGTATATTGATGAACTCGATCAGTTTACCTCATCTCGTTTAGTCAGTATTGATTTAGGTAACGAGAAGGGGAAAAAATCAGTTACTTTAGCCGGACTCGTTGTCGGCGTTCGCACCATGCATACTAAAGCGGGTTCGCGCATGGCGTTTTTGCAATTGGACGATAAAACAGCACGCGTAGAAGTGGGGGTATTTAGCGAACTGTATGATCAACGTCGCGACGTAATCCACAAAGATAAGGTCTTGGTTGTTAAAGGCAAAGCCAGTCATGACCACTTTAAAGGTGGTATTCGTTTATCTGCCGATGAACTCTTTGATATAGAGCAAGCGCGAGGGCATCTCGCGCGGCATATGCAAATTGAGCTTCAGGCGTCTCAACTGAGCACCGAAGTGGTGAATCGTTTGAGAGCGATTTTAGCGCCAGATGAGCAAGGGCAGTGTGGTGTTGGTTTTGAGTATCGTTCGCCGGCGGGTGTCTGCAAATTAGATGTCGCTTCCAATTGGCGCATAATGCCGAATTCGATCATGATGGATCAACTTAATACTATGTTGGGACATGACAAGATACGTCTCATATATTAGGCAATAACTTAAAAGTACTTTCTAAGTTATTGCTCTTTAAAAGTTTTTCTCCACAATGTTATAATAAGTTTGATAAAACTTTAGGGTAACTAGGGTTTTTTTTATTAGCTAGTTGTCTTGTAAGCAAACAGACGACTTTACTCGGCGCGATGAATTACAGACTTTACAAACAAGCAAATTAGGTTTCGGTACTCGATATGCAGCTCGATACGGTAACGACTTAAGGGTTCTTTGTTTTAGGTTTTGTTTTAGTAAAAATAGTAACGATAAAAATAATTGTTTAGTATTAGAGCGATTGTTCTATGCTACCCCTAAATTCCCTGCATACATTCGATATGTGTGATCACTAAAATAGCTATTGCTTGGCGTTATTGTCGTGCGCTGCATCTTTTTGGCTCACGCTATTTACGTCGATTCTAATTATTTAATAGATTATTTCTACTGTCATGTTAAATGTTGATGAGTTCGCAACGGCCTTATTTGACGAACTAAAATTACCGAAAGTTGGGCATTACTATGTCGCATTTAGTGGAGGTGTAGACTCAACTGTGCTACTGCATTTAATGAGCGCGCTACAAAAATCTTCTGACATTAAACTGACAGCACTGCATGTGGATCATAATTTGCAGGAAGATAGTCAGATGTGGTCCATACATTGTCAGCGTGTTTGCCAGCAGCTTGGTGTGACGCTAAAATTTACAACATTAAACCTTGATTCTTCGTCTGAAGCGAGCGCGCGTTCGGCGCGCTATCAATGGATGAGTGAGCAAGTGGAAAGAGGCTCGGTTTTAATGACCGCGCATCATCAGCAAGATAGAGTTGAAACGCTTCTGTTTAACTTAATGCGTGGCGCGGGTAGTGCAGGTTTATCCTCTTTGCGTGCCTTGCGACCATTTTATTCTGCGCGTTTAGCACGCCCTTTACTTGGTTTTTCGCAGAATGATGTGCTCGAGTATGCTCAACGAAATGAGTGTAAATGGATAGACGATCCTAGTAATCGAAATACACAATATTCGCGCAACGACATTCGTAAAAATGTTTTACCTGTACTAGCCGACTTTCGTCCTGATGCCGTGCGTAACATTGCCCGAGCAGCCAGCAATCTAGAGAGTGAGAACTCGCTTATGCGAGAGCTTGCTATTTCGGATTTGGTGGAAGTTCGTGAACATCCAAAACATCCACAAGATCATTCCCACGCCTTATGCACAGACGATTTGACGCCTTTTTCGTCCGCTAGACGAGCCAACCTTATTCGGTTTTGGTTGAACAGTTTGGATTTGCATATTCCGAGTCAACGGTTTTTAGCTAGCATTTTAGCGGCTATCGATACGCCACCTAATCCGACCGCGGTTTTGCAAGAAGAGGGCTTTCAATTTCGCTTTTACAAAGGTTTTATGTATGTCATGCCAGCCGCTTATACCGAGCCCGTATTTGATACCATTGATTGGCAAAATCCAGCGCAGCCATTGGGCTTATATAGGGATCAAATACGTGTAGGTGCCAAGCCTAAACTCCGAGAGTTAGTGAATGCTCACAAACCTGATGCTTTGCGCTTAAGTGCTAGAGAACATGTTTGTAACCCGCAAGCCCTACAAGGCCACTCTTTGAATTTGAAAAAGTGGCTGCAAGATGTCGGCGTGCCGCCATGGCGACGTCAAACATTGCCGATTCTAACGTTTGTTAAAAAAGAGACAACGGTAGTGCTCGCGCCTGTTGATCAAAGCCTGCATAACGATTGGATTTCTCTTCACTCGCCTATTTGAGGCTAAGTTTATTGGAAGATTTCACTCGGCGACACGAAAACGCATTGTCGGCGAGCGCTTGCTGGCGTATTATGTAGAACCTTCTGAAACACAGTGTTAATCAAATAATTTTGATTACTCTGAGTCCAATTCTTCATTCTCGTTTGGCTTAGGCAAAATGACAAAATACGTGTTTATTACAGGAGGGGTTGTCTCTTCGCTTGGCAAAGGTATTGCCGCTGCATCGTTGGCAACTTTACTCGAGTCGCGTGGCTTAAATGTTACGCTTATGAAGCTTGACCCCTATATCAATGTAGACCCCGGCACAATGAGTCCGTTTCAACACGGCGAAGTGTTTGTCACCGATGACGGTGCAGAGACAGACTTAGACTTGGGTCACTATGAACGGTTTATAAGAACAACGCTCTCGCAGAAAAATAATTTTACCACTGGGCGTATTTACGAGCGTGTTTTACGTAAAGAACGGCGCGGAGATTATCTCGGCGGCACTGTACAGGTTATTCCGCACATCACCAATGAAATGAAAAGTGCGATTGAAGACGGCGCTGGCGACGTCGATGTTGCCTTGGTCGAAATAGGCGGAACCGTTGGTGATATAGAATCATTGCCGTTTATGGAAGCCATTAGGCAAATGCGCATAGAAAAAGGTTTCGAAAATACCTTGTTCATGCATCTCACCTTAGTGCCTTATATTGCTGTGGCGGGTGAGATTAAAACAAAACCAACCCAGCATTCGGTTAAAGAGTTGCGCAGTATCGGCATCCAGCCAGATATTCTGCTTTGTCGTGTTAATGAAACACTTCCTGATAGTGCGCGTCGCAAAATAGCCTTATTTACAAACGTAGCAGTTGATGCGGTGATTTCTGGTGTTGACGTTGATAATATTTATCAAGTTCCACTTTTATATCGAGATCAAGGTGTGGATGAAATCGTGGTCAATCACTTAAGGCTTGATTGCCCGCCGGCGGATTTGTCCGAGTGGGAGCGCGTGGTGGAAAGAAAGGCCGCGCCTACCGGCGAAGTGAATATCGCCCTTGTTGGCAAATATATTGGTTTAACCGAGTCTTATAAATCCTTATCGGAGTCTTTGATACATGCTGGTATTCAAACGCTCACACGCGTTAATATTAATTATATTGAAGCTGAAGATATCGAACAACAAGGTGAAAAAATTCTAGATGGCAATGACGCTATATTAGTGGCTGGCGGTTTTGGTGATCGTGGTACAGAAGGTAAAATTTTAGCTGCTCGTCATGCGCGCGAAAACTCAATTCCCTACTTAGGCATATGCTTAGGTATGCAGGTGGCAGTCATCGACTATGCTCGCAATGTTGCAGGCATGAAGGATGCAAATAGCTCCGAGTTTAATGAGCAAACCCCTTATCCGGTCATTGCCTTGATCTCAGAATGGGTCGATGAAAGTGGTAAGGTTCAACAGCGCGATAAGAACTCGGATATGGGCGGCACTATGCGCTTAGGAGGGCAGAGTTGTCACCTTAAAGCCGGCACAAAAGTGCGTGAAATCTATGATGATGAAAAAATCGTAGAGCGACATCGTCACCGCTATGAGTTTAATAACACCTTACGAGAGCAATTAGTTGAAGCAGGGCTTGTGATAGGTGGTGTGTCCGATGATGACCTAGTGGAAACTATTGAAATCGCTGATCATCCTTGGTTTGTGGGGGTTCAGTTTCATCCTGAGTTTACTTCGAGTCCGCGCGATGGTCATCCATTGTTCACCTCTTATATTGAGGCAGCGCGCGCTGCTAACGAAGCGTAAAACGTTGATTTACAAATTTTATAAAGGTGTCGAATGAAAATCGCCGATTTCGAAGTTGGTTTAGATAAACCGTTTTTTTTGATAGTTGGACCGTGTGTTATCGAATCCCGTGCGCATGCCCTAGAAGTCGCTAGCATGGTTCGTGATATTACCGGTGACTTAGGTATTAACGCTTTATATAAATCTTCATTTGACAAAGCTAATCGAACTTCAGGTACATCGTTTAGAGGGCCTGGACTACAAGAAGGCTTAGAAATTTTACAAGAAGTACGTGAAACTACCGGTATGCCCGTGCTAACAGATGTTCACACGCCTGAGCAAATTACCTTAGCTGCTAAATACGTCGACATGTTACAAACTCCTGCATTTTTGTGCCGTCAGACTGACTTAATCGAAGCCGCAGGTGCATGTGGAATCCCAGTGAATATTAAAAAGGGGCAGTTTTTGTCTCCTCCTGAGATGATAAACGTCACTAAGAAGGCCCAAGCGGCTGGCGGTGAAGGTCGTATTAGCGTTTGTGAGCGTGGAGCATCTTTTGGTTACAATAATTTAGTGGTTGATATGAGAGGCTTGGCGCAGATGCGAGATACAGGTTGCCCAGTGGTATTTGATGCGACGCATTCAGTGCAACTACCCGGGGGTAAAGGTGATCGATCGGGCGGCCAACGTGAATTTGTACCAGTGTTGGCACGTGCAGCAGTTGCGGCCGGTGTGTCAGGCGTTTTTATGGAGACACACCCTGATCCTGATAATGCCAAAAGTGATGGCCCTAATGCTTGGCCAACAAAAAAACTTAAAGACTTATTGACTGTGCTTCAACAAATAGATCAATCGACTAAGGCCTCCGGTTTCGAAGACGGATGGTAATTGACTAATCCACTAACATCTTAAATTTTTAAAATTCTATGTCACATATAATATCTATCACTGCTCGTGAAATACTTGATTCGCGAGGGAATCCGACTATTGAAGCTGATGTTTTACTCAGTGATGGTTCTTTTGGTCGTGCTATGGCGCCGTCCGGTGCCTCAACAGGCACACTTGAAGCTTTAGAGTTGCGCGATGGGGATGCCCAACGTTACTTAGGCAAGGGTGTACGTCAAGCGGTAGAGAATGCAAATACTGCGATTGCTGAAGCTGTAAAGGGGATAGATGCTCTTGATCAGCGCTTAGTTGATCAAGCAATGCTTAAGCTGGATGGAACCGACAATAAATCTAAACTTGGCGCTAACGCCATTTTAGCAGTTAGTTTGGCTGCATCTAAGGCGGCCGCGGTGAGTAAAGGTGTGCCTTTATATCAGCACTACGCCGATCTTTTTGGCAATACCGACCTGCTCATGCCAGTACCACAAATGAATATTATTAATGGCGGTGAGCATGCAGATAACTCGATCGACTTTCAAGAGTTTATGATTCTGCCTACCGGTTTACCTAGTTTTAGTGAGGCGCTGCGAGCCGGTGCCGAGATATTTCATCAGCTAAAAAAAGTATTACACGCCAAAGGATTGAATACGGCGGTAGGTGATGAAGGAGGCTTTGCACCTAATCTAGAGAGCAATGAGGCGGCTCTAACAATCATTATGCAAGCGATTGAAAAAGCAGGATATACGCCTGGCAAAGACATTATGATTGGCTTAGATGTAGCGAGTACCGAATTTTATCGAGATGGCACCTACAAACTCCAAGCAGAAGGTAAATCACTTAATTCAAAAGAATTTGCCGAGTACCTGCATGCCTGGGTAGATAAGTATCCGATAATTAGTATTGAAGATGGGATGGCCGAAGATGATTGGGCTGGTTGGGTTGATCTGACTGAACGAGTAGGAGATAAAATTCAGCTTACTGGCGATGATCTATTTGTGACCAACACAGCAATCTTAAAACGTGGTATTGATGAAGGGGTGGCCAATTCTATTTTGATTAAATTCAATCAAATTGGCTCTTTAAGTGAAACCTTTGATGCAATCAAAATGGCCCATGATGCCGGATATAAGGCGACTATTTCGCATAGATCGGGCGAGACCGAAGATACGACAATAGCAGATCTAGCGGTCGCAACGGCGGCCGGACAAATTAAAACCGGTTCGCTATGCCGTTCTGATCGCATTGCAAAATACAATCAACTATTGCGTATTGAAGAAGCTTTAGGCGATTCTGCTCGATATAAAGGTTTTGACGTCTTTAGTTGAGATTCATTAGTTTCTGATTGACTTAGGCCAACCGTGTTTGCGGTTGGCCTTTTTTTGTTATTTGTGCTTACTTTTTTGTTTTACAAGTGGTTAGCCAATTGCTTTTCGGGTTCCGCATGTCGCTTTGAGAACATTTTGGTTAGGGTGTTCCTAGAGCCTTTCGACGCTGCAAATTTGAGTCTATAAGTCGTGGCGACTTCATTGTAGTTTTGGCGTGCCGCGTTGACACCGCCTGCTCATTTTAAGGTCATTCTTATATAACTAAATCTGTCCAGTAATTAGTATTTAAAATGCACTACTATGCGCAATACATTGGTTTTTATATTAATGATGATGAGTAATATAAAGGTCCTAATTATTATCAAAGTGCGGTAGAATTCTGACATTCATAGAGTCCAAATTATTTTGATACAAATTGTCCGAGCCAAGCCGTAGAGTTTTTCACCGCAGATTGTTGAAAAGGTCTTTGCAAAGCTCAGCTTTTCAGACCAAGAATATAGGGCTATATGCGGTTAAAATCGCATTTGCAGCACAATTGTGTGTCGCAATTTGAACAAATTTCTAACATTAGTTAATTGACAATGTAGTTGTCGATTTTAGTGATCGACATCGCAACAACACGCGCCGAGGCGAAAAATGAGTGATCAAGATGATTTCGAATTGAGTGAATTGGACGACAAAGAGCTTGTCGAACAAATTCAAGACGATCTCTATGATGGTTTGCAAGATGAGGTCTATGAAGGTGTAGAGATCTTGTTAGATCGCAAATGGGATGCCAATGATGTATTAGGTAGCGCTTTAGTCGGCGGAATGAAGGTGGTCGGAGAAGATTTTCGTGATGGCATTTTGTTCGTGCCTGAAGTGCTTAAGAGCGCTGGTGCAATGAAAAGCGGCATGGAGCTTTTGCGGCCGATATTGTCCAATAGTGCGGTCGATCTTTCACTTGGTAAGTTCGTGATTGGCACGGTTAAGGGTGATATTCATGATATTGGCAAGAACTTAGTTGGCATGATGTTAGAAGGTGCTGGTTTTGAAGTTATTGACCTTGGAATTAATACCGATGTTGATGAATTTTTTGCTGCCTTAGACGAGCATAAACCGATCATTATGGGAATGTCTGCTTTGCTGACGACTACCATGCCGTATATGGGAGTCGTTATTGAAGAAATGGATAAGCGAGGCATGCGCAACGACTTTCATGTTATGTGTGGTGGTGCGCCGTTAAATCAAGAATTTGCTGATGCGATAGGAGCTGATGAATATGGTCGCGATGCTGCGCGTAGCTCTGAAATGGCGGAAAATTACGCAAAAAGTTTGAAAGTAACTGCTTAGGTGAGAATGTGAGGAATAGGAGCATTTATTCAGTAAGCGAATTATGGCCACGCACGTACACACTCCGCCTAAACTAGAGAATGGTTTAAATAAGGACTTGCCTAAACGTTTAGTTTTAGCGTGTGGAGCATTGGTTTACGAACTTGTTGAGTTGATTAAGCGTAATCCTGCAGTCAGTGACTCGATTGACTTACATTGTTTGCCCGCACATCTTCACAATACGCCGCAGTTTATCGCACATCAAGTCGACGAGTTTTTGACTAAGCATTCCAATGCGTACACTGACTTGTTTGTTGGTTATGGTGATTGTGGTACTGCGGGTGAGCTTGATAAGGTGCTTGTTAAGCACGGAGCTCAACGCTTGCCAGGTGCTCATTGTTACGAATTTTTTGCGGGCAACACCGTTTTCGAGTGCATGTTGGAAGAAGAGTTAGGGACCTTTTTCTTAACCGACTATCTCGTTAAATTTTTTGATCGACTCGTACTTGAAGGCCTAGGAATTAATGAACAGCCAGAGCTTCGAGATCTGTATTTTAAGCACTATAAAAAATTGGTGTATTTGGCACAGTCGCATGATCTGGAATTGCAAAAACTAGCTCGTCAGCAAGCTAAGCAATTAGGTTTGGTTTATGAATATCGTTTTGTTGGAACGATGGGTTTGGAATCCACAATTGATTTTCCTTTAAAGGAAAATTTTAGTAAACAGCAAATCTCGATAGAGGTAAACCATGATTAAAGTTAGACATTTTGCCACCCGCCACGCACGCGCATTTGAAATTCTTTACAATGCTAGTAATGACATGATTTTGTCGAGTATTAGAGCCATGCAAAAAGTGTTTGGTAATCGTTTAGATGACACTTTTACCTGGTTTGAAAGACAGACTAAAGAATTTTTGTTTGACTGCAAAATGTGTGGAAATTGTGTTTTATCCAGCACCGGTATGACTTGTCCAATGAATTGTCCAAAGACCATTCGCAATGGTCCCTGTGGCGGTGTGCGTGACAATGGTCACTGTGAAGTTAAGCCTGACATGAAATGTGTTTGGGTTGAAGCATGGTCCGGGGCAAAAAAGATGCAGAATCCAGAAAAAATTCAAGAGATTCAATTTGCGCCCAATTATCAGCACAAGGGTACGAGCGCTTGGATTCGTTTAGCAAATCAAAAAAATATCACTTTGGAGGTGCGTCGTGAAGCGTAAGGACCCGCTGATTCACCCGCCGGTTGACCACCCTGGTTCTCCTCTGCCTGAGTTGAAAGGACATCGTTCGCAGGGTCGTTTTGAGCGAGTTTTGCGTGCTGGACATTTTGCGGTTACGAGTGAAATAGCACCGCCAGACTCTTGCGATGCCGATGAAGTGTATTTGCGCGCACAACTATTTGATGGCGTATGCGATGCAATTAACGCGACAGATGGTTCCGGAGCAAATTGTCATATGTCTTCGGTAGCAGTGTGCGCCTTGCTCACGCATGTTGGCTATTCACCCATTATGCAAATTTCTTGCCGCGATAAAAATCGAATTGCTATCCAAGGCGATGTGCTTGGTGCGGGCGCTCTGGGGGTGTGTAATGTGCTCGCTTTGAGTGGTGATGATGTGTCAGCTGGCGACCATCCTGAAGCCAAGCCTGTGTTTGATTTAGATAGTATTAGCTTGTTAAGTACGATTACCACTATGCGTGATCAATCACAGTTTCTAAGTGGTCGTAGACTTAGTTTTGCACCAAAGATGTTTGCGGGCTCTTCGATTAACCCGTTTGTGCCACCGGTTGAGAGCCGAGTTAATCAGTTGCAGAAAAAAATAAACGCGGGCGCTGAATTTATTCAAACGCAGTATTGTTTTGATATGCCTGTTTTGCGCGATATGATGAAACGTGCTGTTGATAAAGGACTTACCCAAAAAGCCTATGTTTTAGCCGGTGTAGGTACCTTGGCATCGGCTAAAACAGCGCGTTGGATGCGTGCAAATGTGCCGGGTGTTCACATTCCTGACTCTATTATCGATCGTATTGAGGGCGCCAAAGATCAAAAAGCGGAAGGTCAAAAAATTTGCATAGAGCTAATGCAAGAATGCAAAGAAATTGAAGGCATTAGTGGTGTGCATATTATGGCTTATCGACAAGAAAAATTCGTTGCCGAAATGGTAAAAGAATCGGGCATATTGGGTGGCCGCGAATGCTGGGCTCCGGGCCAGTTAAGCGCCGCATAAAATTCAATTATTTAATTATCCTAAGAGAATCAAATGAGCAAAACTGTTTTATCCTCAGCAACTAAAGAAGTGACAATCGGTTTCGGTAGTCCTTTCGTCATGATTGGTGAGCGCATCAACCCGACTGGCCGAAAGGTTTTAGCTGCCGAGATGAAAGAAGGAGACTATAGCCGTGTTGAGGCAGATGCCATAGCGCAAGTTGCCGCTGGCGCTCAAATGCTCGACGTTAATGCCGGTATTCCCTTGGCGGATGAGCCGGCAATTTTGGCTGAGTCAATACGCAGAGTTCAAGCTGTGGTTGACGTGCCCTTGGCAATTGACTCATCCATTATTGAAGCGCTTGAAGCGGGACTTGAAGTCTATCAAGGACGCCCTTTGGTTAATTCCACTACGGCTGAGGATGAAGTAATGGAGCGTGTATTACCGCTGGTAAAGAAATACGATGCGGCGGTAGTCGGTATTTCTAACGACGAAACTGGTATTTCTGAAGATCCAGACGTGCGTTTTGAAATAGCTAAGCGTATTGTAGAGCGAGCTCAAGATTATGGTATTAAACCTCAAGACGTAGTTATAGACCCCTTGGTAATGCCTATCGGAGCAATTGGTCAGGCTGGTAATCAAGTATTTCATTTGTGCAAAAGATTGCGCGAAGAACTTAACGTTAATACCACTTGTGGTGCTTCAAATGTAAGCTTTGGCTTGCCCAACAGACATGCAATTGCCAATGCGTTTTTACCCATGGCAATGGGAGCTGGAATGACATCCGCGATCGTTAACCCATTGCATGGTGGGGTGGTAGAAGCGGTTCGGGCCGCAGATGTTTTAATTTACAATGATCCTGATTGCGAGCAATGGATATCAAACTATCGAGAGCCAGCAAAAGAAGGTGAAGGCCGTGGTCGCCGCCGCCGCCGTCGCGGTTAATGTTAATGCGGTAACGCTTTAGAGTGCGGTTCTTAGTAAAAACTGGTGGGAGCCGATTATGCCTAAGATAATTACTGGTCGATGCTGTTGTTCTAAAATTCGTTATGAAGCTAAAGACCCGAATACTCTTTGGTATTGCCATTGTGAGCAATGCCGGCGAATGACCGGTCATTATATGGCCGCTTCACAAGTTGAACTCGCTAACATCACCATACAGGGCGCGCCTAAATGGCATTATGTAAGTGATTACGCGCGTTATGGATTTTGCCCAGATTGTGGTTCGCATTTATTTTGGCGTAATGACAAAAACCCGTACTTAAGTGTCACTGGTGGCTCAATCGATTGCTCTCGTGGGCTTGAAGTAGGAGGGCACATCTTTTGTGCCGAAAAAGCAGATTATTATCAAATACCTGATGGAGAGACTCAATTCTTCAGATGGGATGAACAGTTTTTTGGTAAACAATAAACATACATTTTAAGGCATACTTAACCGTCAGATGTGTGTCCCGATTATTTTTTCGGCCGTGCTTTAATGTTGCTCAAACTTACGTTTTAACGCTAAATTTTTATGTCTGAAACTTCGCCTAATCATCGCATTGTTTTTACGCCTTCCGGGTTATCTACGTCTGCCGAGCAAGGCAGCACTTTACTCGAAGTGGCGCAAGAAACGGGTGTTGCGATTCGTTCATTGTGTGGTGGCAATGGTAATTGTCGTCAATGTTGGATAGAGGTTTCTGAAGGATCACATTCTAAGCACGGTATAGATTGTTCGGCCGATAGTGTATCTCCAGTAACGGAACTTGAGCAGCGTTTGCACGATAGACTGAGCAAATTCGAAGGGTTCCGATTGGCCTGCCGCACACGTATATTAGGCGATTTGGTTATTGATGTGCCGGAACGAAGCCAAGAAAATCTAGCTTACACTGCTAAGTCTAATGCGGCTCGTGATTTCCATGTGCAACCGGTAGTGAGACTGTTAAATATTACGCTTGCTGAAGCGACTTTAGATACAAACCCTTCGGCCAGCGAAAATATTATCGAGCGTTTGGCTGAGCAAGGCTTAATTGTGAGTATCAATAATAGTCTATTGCGCCCATTGCAACCGTTGATTGCGGAAACTAAAGGCGAGCTTCGGGTTGCGGTTCGAGATGATTCCGAAGTAATAGCGATTTACCCGCAAGATCAAACGCCGGTTATTGGCGCGGCTGTTGATATTGGTTCGACCACCATTGCATTGTACGTTTATGACTTAGAAAAGGGCATCTTGGTATACGAGAATTCGTCCATGAATCCTCAAATTCAGTATGGCGAAGATTTAATGAGTCGAGTCTCCTACGTTATGATGAATAAGGGCGGCGATGAGAAAATGACGCAAGCGGTGCGTCGTAAGTTGACCGACATGTTTCACGAAGCCTGTCGACAGCTAGAGCTTGATCTTCAATACTTGTTGGAAATTGTATTGGTAGGCAACCCCATAATGCATCACTTGTTTTTTGGGCTTTCGCCGGTTGAGCTCGGCCAAGCACCATTTACACTTGCGACGCGTGATTGGCTCGAAATGGACGCGAGAGAAATAGGGATGGACTTATATCCAACCACTCGTATCGCGTTTTTACCACTTATTGCCGGTCACGTTGGGGCAGACACAGCCGCGGCTTATCTGAGTGAAATTGAAACGATGCAAACTGATACCACCCTGCTGGTGGATATTGGTACTAATGCCGAAATTATGTTGGCTAAAGAAGGCATAGTTTATGCAACTTCGTCGCCTACAGGCCCTGCTTTTGAAGGTGCCGAAATAAGTGCTGGCGTGCGCGCTTCGCATGGCGCCATAGAACGGATACGCATAGATCCAGAAACACTCAAGATTCGTTATAAAGTTATCGGTGTAGATGCATGGTCTGACGAAGCTGATTTTGCCGCTGCTCAACCACGAGTGATTGGTATATGTGGCTCTGGAATTATTGAAGTTATGGTGGCTATGGCTAAGGCCGGATTGATTGATGCAACTGGGCTATTTGTGCAGAGCCGTGCGCCTGAAAGGTTTGATAAAAATGGCGATGGCGCGGTTCGTTTTTTATTAGTAGATCAGGGTGATAACTCCCTATATGTAGAACAAACCGATGTTCGGTCAATTCAATTGGCTAAAGCGGCTCTATCTGCAGGGGTACAATTATTGATGGATTATTTAGAGTGCGAGTCGTTTGATCATGTTTTATTGGCAGGCGCATTTGGTGCTCACCTCGACCCAGATTATGTTGCGGACCTTGATATTATCCCTAGCGCTAATAAGAAACAGATTCGTTCAGTCGGAAATGCAGCCGGAATTGGAGCTACAAAAGCCCTGTTAAGCGCGGCTGAACGAAAAAAAGTCATTGAAACGGTAAAACTTGTTCGCAAAATAGAAAGCGCTAACGAGCCAAATTTTCAAGAATACTTTGTTGAAGGCATGAAATTTTCAGTGTCGCCGATCGCGGAGCAAAAAAAGCAGCGCAATCGTCGTCGACGCCGCGAATAGAAGTCCAAATTTGCGCAGCAGCGCACCGCAAAATAGGAAATGACAATATGGCCAGAGAGCGTAGACGAGGAGGGCGTAAAGCCCGTGTTCAATCAGGTTCAGCGTCGATAGCACCGCCCTACATTAAACGCAAGATTCCGTATTGGGAAGTGCTTAATGATGAGCAGCTAAGTATTATCGAACACAATGCCGATACGATTCTCGAAGAAATTGGTATCAATTTCACGGACGACCCTGAAACGCTTGAGATTTTTAAGGCCGCCGGCGCATTTGTAGACGGAGATCGCGTGCGTTTTCCAAGAGGCTTATGTCGAGAAATCATTCAATCGAATGCCAAGATGCAATTCACCCAGCATGCCCGTAATTCTAAGCGCAATATAGAAATCGGGGGCGACAATATGGTTCTTGTGCCGGCTTACGGTTCGCCGTTTGTCTATGACCTAGATGCTGGACGACGTTACGCAACCATCGAAGACTTTAATAATTTCGTTAAGCTCGCTTACCTTTCCGATAATTTACATCATTCTGGCGGCACTATTTGTGAGCCCGTCGACTTGCCCGTTAATAAGCGTCATTTTGATATGGTTTATGCGCATCTGAAGTATTCAGATAAACCGTTTATGGGTTCCGTGACTGCACCAGAACGAGCTGAAGACTCTATAGCCATGGCTAAGATTGTATTTGGCGATGAGTTCGTTGAAAACAATTGTGTGATGATCAACTTGATTAACGCCAACTCGCCGATGGCGTTTGATGGCACTATGGTTGGGGCTCTTAAGGTGTATGCTCGACATAATCAAGCGTGTATCGTTACCCCATTTATTGTTGCAGGAGCCATGTCGCCTGTTTCTGCGGCTGGTGTGGCAGCGCAAAGTTTGGCGGAAGGTCTTGCGGGTATGAGCTTGATTCAGCTTATTAACCCGGGAGCACCTATGATTTATGGCAATTTCGTTAGTTCTATGTCAATGCAATCTGGTGCACCTACTTTTGGTACCCCTGAGGCTGCGCAGGTGATGAACATCGGTGGCGCACTAGCGCGTCGTTTAGGGGTTCCATTTCGTAGTGGTGGTGGTTTTACATCGTCCAAGGTACCTGATGCGCAGGCTGGATATGAAGCTGCGAATACTCTGCAGGCAAGCGTGGCGGCGGGTGTTAATTTTGTACTGCACACTGCGGGTTGGCTTGAAGGGGGCTTAGCGATGGGGTATGAAAAGTTTGTAATGGATGCAGATCAAGCTGGCATGCTTCGGGTGTTTGCTGAGGGCGTTGATATGAGTGAAAATGGACAAGCCCTAGACGCGCTTAGAGAGGTCGGTCCAGGTGCCCACTTTTTAGGTTGTGACCATACCCAACGTAACTTTAAATCGGCCTTTTTTGCATCGCAGATATCGGACAATAATAGTTATGAAGCTTGGTTAGAAGATGGCAGTCTAGATACTCAGAAAAGAGCGAACATCAAATACAAGAAGATGTTAGAAAACTATCAAGCGCCTGAATTGGATCCAGCAATTGACCAAGCGCTGCAAGCTTATATGGCTGAGCGCAAAGCGAGTTTCCCAGACTCTAATGTTTCCTAAATATGTCCTCAGCTCGATAAGACTATTTTGCTGATTTAAAAAAGCCAACTTGTGTTGGTTTTTTTTACGTTTCAAGAATCGTTCTTTTTTGCTAATTGCGCAGCTTGTGAATAAGCTGGGTAAAGAGCCCTGTATGACTTAATTTTCATAAGCTAGATGAAGAGTTTTCAAGCAGGTTTGCAAACGCCGTTTTAGAATGGCCAACACCAAAGTGTAATGAGTATTGATATGTCTACTATTATAAACCGCCGAGATGTTGACTTTTTTCTCTATGAAATGCTCGATGTTGGAGCATTATTTGAGCATGCTCGATACGCAGATTACGACCGTGAGTCTATCGGCGCCATGATTGATCTCGCGCAATCCATCGCTGAACAAGAGTTTCAACCTTTTGCCGCACATTTAGATCAGAATGAACCTAAGTATGTGGATGGCAGAGTGGAAATTATTCCTGAAGTTAAAGCCGCTTTAGAGTCCTACAAACAAGCCGGGCTGTTCGCGACGGGGTTTGATAAAAATATAGGCGGAATGCAGCTTCCTTGGACGGTTCACTCGACCGTCAGTGCCATATTTACCACTGCAAATACATCGGTTTCGAACTACGTGTTTTTAACTCAGGGTGCGGCAAACATGTTAAATGCCTGTGGTTCTCGCGAACTCAAGGATAGGTATCTCTCAAAAATGGTCGCAGGTGAATGGTTTGGCACTATGTGTTTGTCGGAACCCCAAGCCGGGTCGTCGTTAGCGGATATAAGAACTAAGGCTGAACCGAACGATGACGGTTCTTACCGTATTAGTGGCACAAAAATGTGGATATCAGGGGGCGATCACGAATTAAGTGAGAATATTATCCATATGGTACTTGCTAAAGTTCCGGGCTCACCTGCTGGAATTAAAGGAATCTCTTTATTCTTGGTACCAAAACATCGCGTGGGCGATGACGGAATTATAACAAGCAATAATAATATTGCTCTAGCTGGGCTGAACCATAAAATGGGGCATAAGGGTACAACTAATTGTTTATTGAATTTTGGCGAATCGGGCGACACCCTTGGTTATTTGCTTGGAAATATTAACGAAGGCGTGGCGAATATGTTTCATATGATGAATGAAGCACGAATTAGTGTTGGGATGGCAGCCACAGTCATTGGTTTAGGAGGTTATCTCTATTCTTTAGATTATGCGCGTAATCGTCCTCAAGGTCGTCATTTGTCTAATAAAAATCCTGAAACGCCAATGGTGATGATTTCCGAACATGCCGATGTTAAACGCATGTTGATGACGCAAAAAACGTTTGTCGAAGGAGCGCAAGCTCTACTATTGTATGCAGCTAATTTGCTAGATCAACAACGAATTGGAGATAAAAAAAGCGACAGACTTAAGGCACATTTATTACTTGAATTTCTCACGCCTATTTGCAAATCATGGCCCTCAGAATTTTGTTTGGAAGCGAATAAATTGGCGATTCAGGTGTTGGGCGGCTATGGTTATACCCGAGAGTATCCGGTGGAAAGATACTATCGCGACAACCGCCTTAATCATATTCATGAAGGCACACACGGCATTCATGGTTTGGATATTCTTGGGCGCAAAGTACGTATGGCTAATGGTGAAGCTTTGCATGCGCTCGTCAGTGAAATTAAGTCCACTATTGACCATTGTGCTCAATATCCTGAGCTGCATACTTATTGTCAACAATTGGATGAATCGTTGTTGGTACTTCAATCCACTTTAGATGCTTTGTCTAAATCTCCGGATCCCGAGCTTGCATTGGCGAATGCAACCCTCTTTTTAGATGCGATTGGGCATGTTGTGATCGCTTGGATGTGGTTACGCCAAGCTAATGCCGCGATCACGGGTTTATCCGAACATCGCGAGCATGATCGTGCGTTTTATGAAGGTAAGCTTGCTGCATGCCAGTTCTTTTATAATTATGAGCTTCCGAAAGCGCTAGTTAAGTTCGAATTGGTGGCGAGTTTGGACGATACCTGTTTTACGCTTAATGCTGAGCATTTTGTTGGTGTGTGATTGTGCTGTCGCTCGATTAAGGGTAAAACGCACATATCAATGAATACGTTCTCGGACTATTCATCAAGATGGTTTACACTCCCTGTCTTTAACTATCATCCAAATTAAATAGGTATTTTATGAAAAGTTCTCGGGTTTCCAGTTTTCGTGTTCTTAGCATTCTCGTTGCATTGTTAATCGCACCCTTACAAAACAGTTATGCTGATACTTTAGAAGGGATGCCATCAGGTGAATATAATTTAGATTTAACGCATGCAAGTATAGTCTGGAAGGTTGATCATTTTGGTTTGTCTGATTACGTTGGCCGTTTTAATAAATTTGATGCTACAGTTGAGTTGAACTCTGAAGAGTTTAGTCAAAGCTCAGTGGCTGTCGTGATCGATACGGCTTCTTTAGACACTGACTATCCCAACCCAGAAAAAGAAGATTTTAATAAAAAGTTGATTGATACTTGGCTTGACGGCGTTGAGTTCCCAAAAATTACGTTTACGTCTACCTCAGTAAGTGAATTGCAAGGTGATAAGTTCACCGTTTCCGGTGAGCTCACTATGCTTGGCAAGACTCTACCTGTAGTCCTTGATGGCACTCTTAATGGGGCTATTGTTTCACATCCGTTCACCAAAAAACCGACAATTGGTTTCGGCGCAACCACCACGATTAAACGAGGTGATTGGGGCGTAGATAAGTTTATACCTAACGTCGGCGCAGACGTGCGAGTAGAAATTCAAGGTGAATTTCGTCATAAGTCTTAAGAGTTAGTAGACTTAAATAAAAGGGCTGTCTATGTACAAGCCCTTTTGTAGCTTTCATATAAGCTGATTTAACAGCACGACAATATTTGGAATAGCATCACCATGTTTCAAGCTCAATCTTGGTATGACCAATTGGTTCTTGGTCACCATAAATGGATTCTCGCGTTCTTTGTGGCGTTCATGTTAGTGCTTGCGCCGTTCGCTGGTAATTTCAGATTAGATGCATCGTCAGACTCTTTGGTTTTGGAAAACGACGAATCGCTTAAGTATTTTCGTAATGTGGTAAGTAAATATGCGTCACCTGAATTATTGGTGCTGACCTACTCACCGTTTGGTGACTTGTTTTCAAAGGAATCATTGGCTGATCTTAGCGCGCTTAAAACTAAGATTTCAAAACTCGATCAAGTAGAATCGATTATATCGATTACTGACGTGCCTTTAACTCAGAGCCCACCATTAACTCTAGGTGAGTTGGCTAGCTCACCAAGAACATTGCTCGACGCACGTACCGATATAGAGCTTGCTAAAAAAGAATTTACCCAGAGCCGTTTGTATTCGAATTTGCTGGTAAGTGATGATCTTAGTACCACCGCGATTGCTGTATCGTTGAAATCCGATGCGCAATTATCGGCATTGTTGAATCAGCGCGATGCATTGCGCGCAAAAAAACACAGTGCTGGTCTTAACGCGAATGACCAACAAACACTTAAGCGTATTACGCTTGAATATCAAGATAAGTTAGATGCATTCCAAGCCGCTCAAGCGCAGATGATTCAGGAACTCAGAGGCATCATTAGCGAGCATAAAGATAACGCGAAATTATTTTTAGGTGGCTTACCGATGATTGTTGCTGACTCAGTCAGTTTTATAAATTCAGATGTTGTAGTATTCGGTAGCGCCGCACTGATTGTTATTATTCTTATTCTAATCTTTGCTTTTAGACAGTTTGGCTGGGTTGTGGTTCCTTTGATTAGCTGTGCCACAACTGGTTATCTTATTGTTTGCTTACTCGGTTTTTTGAATTGGCCGATCTCAGTTGTTTCTTCTAACTTTCTGTCTTTGCTATTAATAATCACTCTATCTTTGAACATTCATTTGATTGTCCGTTATAGAGAGTTAGCCAAGCTTAAATTAGCCCAATCTGAAAATACTAATGAGACACTCAACCAAAGGCAATTATTAATCGAGACGATCCGTAGTAAATTCATTCCTTGCGCTTATACCGCATTAACGACCATGGTGGCATTTGCATCGTTATTGGTTTCGGGCATTCGACCCGTCATCGACTTTGGTTTTATTATGTGCTTGGGGATTTTAGTTTCAGTGGTCACCACCTTTGGTTTGTTTCCAGCTCTGGCGATGTTAATGAAGCCACGCGCAGGGGGCGAGTCTAAAGATGTTATTAGCCGTGCCATACTTTCCTGTGCCACCGCCTTGCGTTTTAAACAGGGTTTGGTGTCTTTTGGGTTTCTGTTGATGAGCGCCGTGGCAATATATGGTTTAGGACATTTGACAGTAGAAAATCGGTTTATCGACTACTTCAAACCAGAGACGGAAATCTACCAAGGCATGGTGGAAATAGACTCAAAGTTAGGTGGTACGACGCCTTTAGATATTATTTTAGATGCACCGCAAAGTTACTTTGATCAACAAGCGCGGTCAGTAGCGCAAGTTCAACCAGACCTTCAAGCTGATGATGACTTTGATGATGACTTTGATGATGACTTTGATGATGACTTTGATGATGAC
>CAYSUU010000010.1:80316-101902 GCA_964434375.1 uncultured Gammaproteobacteria bacterium
TGATGACTTTGATGATGACTTTGATGATGACTTTGATGATGACTTTGATGATGACTTTGATGATGACGTCGTGGCTGGCCTAGTTGACGACTCGTATTGGTATAATCAAGAGGGCGTTAAAAAAATACAAGCGATCCATGACGCATTAGAAAGCATACCCGCAACCGGTAAGGTTATGAGTCTTGCTACAACCGTTAGCGTTTTCGAAGGCTTAAAAGACATTAAGGAGTTAGATAATATTAATCTGGCGTTCATTGAAAATGTGCTTACTGGTGATTTAAAGGACACCCTACTCAAGCCTTATATCTCTGCAGATGGTAACCAGTTACACATTAGCATTAGAGTGTTTGAGACGTTTAAAGGTTTAGATAGGAACGAGCTTATCGATGATATTCAAAGCATGCTTGTGAATGATCATGGTCTAGAAGAATCTCAAGTTAACGTGTCGGGAATGGTGGTGTTGTATAACAATATGCTTAATTCATTATTTAGCTCTCAGATACTTACTTTAGGCACCGTGTTTGTGGTGATTTTTTTGATGTTTATCGTATTGTTTCGTTCAATGAGTCTCGCGCTAATTACGATTATTCCTAATATTTTCTCGGCAATGGTTGTGCTCGGAATTATGGGACTGTTTAAAATTCCATTAGATCTAATGACTATTACAATTGCGGCGATAAGTGTCGGTATCGCGGTCGATAATTCAATCCATTTTGTCTCGCGTTTTCGTGATGAAATGAAAGAATTGAGCGATTATAGTAAGGCTCTGGATCAGGCCAATAACAACGTTGGCCAGGCTATGTTCTACACTACCGTTGTTATTACGGCGGGCTTTTTAATCATGGTGTTTTCTAATTTTGTTCCAACGGTCTACTTTGGCATCCTCACCGGTATCGCCATGGTGACTGCTTTGATTGCAAACTTGTTAATGCTGCCAATATTGATCACATTGATTAAACCTAAAGTTCGATATTGAACTATCTGGTAATGATCGCATTGCTCGTGTTTAAGAGAATATTACCAACCACATTTGAGATCGGAAAATGAAAAAGACGAGTTTATTTTTATCGTTATTACTTGTTTGTGCTATGTCTGTGGTGGCACAAGCTCAACAACAAAATTCTGAGCAACTTAAATTAGATGAACTAAGTGCGGACGAACAAGCCATGGTCGAATGGGTTGACCGCAACGCTGACCTTATTCTGCAAGAGCTTAAAGAACATGTCGATATTAATACTGGAACCGATAACATCGAAGGCTTGAATCGATATCGAGGCATTTTGAGTGAAGAACTCGAAGAGCTTGGGTTTAAGACTCAAACACATTCGTCGGCGTCTTTTGAAGTGCTAAGTTGCGACGGTGAGCGAATTGAAATAGCTGATCATTTAGTTGCCACGATGCGTACAGACGAACCTAAGAAACGGGTTTTGTTGAATGGGCATATCGATACAGTTTTCTCAAAAGAGGATGAGTTTCAAACCTTAGAAATTCTGGATAGCGGTGTTTTAAAAGGACCTGGTGTGGCCGATATGAAAGGCGGTATTGTGGTTATGTTGAACGCACTAAGAGCGATCAAAGAGCGAGGTTTGTTAGACAATGTTCACGCCACTATATTGTTTAACACTGACGAGGAAATAGGCTCACTGGGCTCTCGGGAGCTCATCGAAACTCTCGCTAAAGAACATGATATTGGTTTGGTGTATGAAGGGACTAGTAATAATTTGATGACCCATTCGCGCAAAGGCTTAGGCCAAGCGAGGATTAAAGTGACTGGTCGTGAGTCGCATGCTGGTGGGGCGCACGAACAAGGGGTTTCGGCGGTGTTAGAGTTGGCACACAAAATTGTTGATCTTGAAAAACTCACCGATTACGACGCAAAGGTTACTGTTAATACCGGGGTTTTACGTGGTGGTGAGAAACGCAATACGGTGCCAGGTTGCGCCGATGCTTATATCGATCTGCGGTTTCCAGATCAGGCCGCTGGCACCAAACTGATCGCTGATATTAAAGCGGCAACCAGTGAAACTACTACTAGTAATGCTATCCACCCAGACCTACCTAAAATCGATGTGTGGGCGATCAGCCATCGTCCAGTTAAAGAGCGTAATGCGATTGTTGATGAATTCATTGAAGAGGCCATGACAGTCTCGGCGTTATTTGGAGAGGGCATTCAAGGCACGCGTTATTCCGGTGGTGGTACTGATGGGTCGATCGCGCAAGCGGTTGGTTTGCCTACTATTGATAGCCTTGGGGTAGATGGCAAAGGAGCTCATTCCTCGCGTGAAGAGTCGACTGTAGACAGCCTTATTGCCCGCACTAAGTTAGCGGCTGTTTTGCTAGTTCGCCAACTTCATAGTCAATAATTTCAATCGAAGTATCGCGCAAAGCATAAAATTAACACCCAAAATTGAATCGCGTTCAATGCTGGGCTGGCATTTTTCAACCATTTCTATTAGTGAGTAATTTTATTGTGAACAACTCTTCAAGCAATCACTCAAGCGTATTGCCAGAGCATTCTATCGTTCTAAATTTCGGCGATGGCGACGTTCAGCACAGTATTATCTGGTTGCACGGCCTAGGTGCGACAGCGAATGATTTTCCACCAATTGTTACTGAGCTTGGTTTAGCCGAAGATCGTGCGATTAAGTTTATTTTTCCGCAGGCACCGAATCGACCCATTACTATTAATGGAGGTATGGAAATGCCAGGTTGGTACGATATTAAAGGGATGAGCTTGGAAGAAAAACAAGACATTGTAGGCATGCGAGAATCACAAAAAATGTTAGAGGGTTTGATTGCCGAAGAAGTGGCTAATGGAGTGCCTGCGAGCAACATCATTATCGCCGGTTTTTCACAAGGTGGTGCGGTGGGCTATTACACAGCAACACGCAGCAAACAAAAGTTGGCCGGTGTGATTGCCTTATCAACTTATTTACCCTTTGACGGTTTAACCGAAGCAGAGCAAAGTGGTGTGAATATAAGCACCCCCATCTTGGTAAATCACGGTACGCATGACCCCGTGGTGCCGCTAGCATATGGGCAAGCGAGTGCGGAATCGCTAAACAAGTTAGGCTATGAGCTTGAATGGAAAACATATCCTATGGAGCACCAAGTAGTAATGGAGCAAATTAAGGATGTAGGCCGGTGGATCAACAAAGTGTTTGCCTAATAAATTATTAGTGCTTTTGGATCATGGTGACTAATAGTCAGAGGTTTAGTTTTTAATTAAGCCAAAGCGGGCAAATAAAAGATAAGTTTCGGCGATACATCGTTGGCCAGTGTAAACAAGGCCCGGCCAGCCGTTAAAGATCAGTCCTTTTCCCAAAAGCGTGAACGGAATTACAGTCAATGGACCTAAACCGACATAGCGAACACGGTCTGGCCAAGTCATACTTTGCCACGTCAATGTTCTAATTTTATTGGCTTCCATTAAGGCGTAGCGTCGTTGGGATGTTCGCCAGCGCGAATAAGGCTTACGATCATCGTGCTTTATTTTCGCATAGAGTTTTAATATTTCCCCTTTAACGATCACGCGCTGTGTGTGTCCATCTTGGATATAGTGCGCACGATTGAGTCTATATAGGCTAAGGCGAGGAGGGTAGAGCGAACCCTTTAATTTATTGCCGTTGATTAGGTAGTCGAAAGAAATCTTAAAGCCGCTAACATGGTCTTGCGGTTCGAGCCTAGTCATTTCTTTGATTAAAGGCGAACTCAGCACGTAATCGGCATCCAGTGACAACACCCACTCCGTTTGTATGTTTTGCTCTAAAGCAAAATTACATTGTTGGCTGGCGCCGTCAAACTCACGTTGTACAAGGCGTACATTATCAAAGTTTCGACATAGTGATAGTGTGGCATCGTCACTATAGCTATCGATTACCACAACTTCCTTGGCCCATGTTAAGGCATTTAAAGTACGTTCAATGTTATCCGCCTCATTGTAGGTCAATATGATCGGCGTAATATTCTCGAGCATACTAAATTAAAAGCTCATAGTTTTCGTTTTCCAACATTGTTACCAAACGTATTAATGGCAAGCCGATTAAGGCCGCGGGGTCATCACCTTCATAGCGATCTATTAAGGCCACACCTAGTCCCTCTGAGCGAACACTTCCAGCACAATTATAGGGTTGTTCTTTGTGCAAATAACAGTTGATTATTTGGTCGCTTAGAGTCTTAAAGTGAACGACAAAAGGTTCTACTAACGACTGAGTTGAGCCCGTGCGAGCGTTAAATAAACATAAGCCCGTAAACAGTTCGATGCTCTTTCCGGAGGCTTGTCGGAGTTGCTCAACAGCACGCTCATGAGTGTGTGGTTTGCCAATTATTTGTTCACCGTGCAGTGCCACTTGATCGGAGCCAATTATTAATGCGTCCGGATAACGGGCAGACACTGCTTTAGCTTTTTCAATTGCTAAGCGTTCGACTAATTGACGTGGCTTTTCATTTTCTAAAGCCGATTCATCGATCTCAGGACTGCTGGTTTCAAATGAGATCATTAAGCGCTCCAACAATTGTTTGCGAAAGGGCGACGATGAGGCCAGAACTAATAGCTGATTAGGCATGCTGAAAATTGCTAAACAATATATTCTAAAACCCAATTATGCGTTAATAATGCGCGCTCTGCATCTTGCCTGTGCTTGAATCGATCATCCCTTTTGCTACTGCCTATGTCGGTTTAGGCCGACGTTTGTTGTGTTGGCTTGGATAACTTTGTAAGCTCGAATATAGCAACACTCGATTTTGCAAAAACGTTTTTGCGAAAATAGAGCGCTGTTGTGATTAATTGAAATAGCGTTACCTTATATAACGATGTCAACTATGCAAACCGTACTATCTAATGATGAAGTAATAGATACGTTTATCGATGCGATGTGGTTAGAGTCTGGCTTGTCGCAAAATACTTTGAGTGCCTATCGGTCTGACCTAAATCGGTTCGTGCGCTTTTTAGGGTCGCGCGGCTTGTTAGAGGTTTCGCAAGCGCAAATTCAGGGCTTCTTAGCGACGCTAATGGGTGAGGGCACTAAAGCCAGTAGTAGCGCGCGCAGCCTGTCTACCTTGCGACGCTTTTATCGCTATCATGTGCGCCAGAATCAAATTCAGGTTGACCCATGCGCGCAAGTTTTATCGCCTAAAGGCGGCAGAGCCTTACCCCGCGCTTTAAGCGAAGCTCAAGTAGAAGCATTGCTGAGTGCGCCAGCTGTAGATACGCCCTTAGGACTTCGGGATAGAGCGATGCTGGAAACCTTGTATGCAACTGGTTTACGAGTGAGCGAGTTGGTCGGTTTGACCTTATTAGAAATTAACCTCGAAGTTGGTTTAGTTAGAATTGTAGGTAAAGGCAATAAAGAACGTTTGGTGCCTCTAGGAGAACAGGCTATTGAGTGGCTTAAGCGTTATCAAAATTCGGCGAGGCTGGAGCTTTTGGGTGAAGCACAGAGCGATGCTATGTTTGTAACGGCGCGCGGAAAAGCCATGAGTAGACAAGCCTTTTGGTACCTTATTAAGAAACATGCGCTTCGAGCTGAGATTGATTTTAGTTTGTCGCCACACACTTTAAGGCATGCGTTTGCTACCCATTTATTGAATCACGGAGCAGATTTGAGATCGGTGCAAATGCTACTTGGACATGCTGATTTATCGACAACACAAATATATACGCACATTGCTATGGAGCGTTTACAGGGCTTGCATGCGCAGCATCACCCGCGAGGTTAATCAACCCTAAAAATAGTCGTTTAAGGGTGGAATCTAATTGAAAAATTGTGCACAATTCTGAAAAAGGAAGCAAAGCCAAGTTTCGGCAAGTGATAAGGCATTCTCAGTTGAGACAAGTGCGATTAATTTTTCCCTTTTTAGTACGCCAGTAATTGGCATTTTTCCATTCAGTTATCGAAAACAAACGTAAAGAGCAGTTTACGGGCAAAGCAACTTATAAAAATAATAAAATAACGTTTGATCGTAATAAGATGTATCTAAGTATTAGGCCGACGCGACAGCGAACTCATTGAAGTATGGCGAATCAAAAGATGACTCTAAAGTGAACTAAGAGATTTTTGATCAAATCCAGTAACTGAATACTATTCTAAATTTAACAAAACTAAAGAAGTAATAATCCATTGAATAACCTAAAACGTATTGCTGCAGCGGACGCCGGCATTAGTAATGAGCATATTAGTAAGAACGCTCTAAAAGTAGTCGAAGATCTCCAAAATGCAGGATTTGAATCCTATCTTGTTGGCGGTTGCGTAAGAGACCTATTGATTGGTACGAAACCAAAAGATTTCGATGTTTCGACCAACGCACATCCTGATCAAATTAAACAAGTTTTCGGCGCCAATGCTCGAATCATTGGTCGACGCTTCAAAATTGTGCACGTGCGATTTGGCCGAGAAGTGATTGAGGTGGCCACTTTTAGAGCAGATGCTAGTGACCGATCACAAGTTGGTCGTAATGAAATGACTGAAGGAGATCAAGGTCAGTTATTACGAGATAATGTATTCGGTACGCTGGAAGAGGATGTGATTCGCCGAGACTTTACTGTTAACGCACTTTATTACGACAGTGTCGCCGGGGAAATCTTTGATTTCGTGAACGGCATTGGAGATATAAAAGAAAAACAATTAAGAAGTATTGGCGAACCCGCACAACGTTTTACTGAGGACCCAGTTCGGATGCTCCGAGTGATTCGATTCTCGGCAAAGCTTGGCTTTAGCATGGAGGACGAAGCACTACAGACGATTCAAGAGCAGGGTGATTTACTTTCGCATGTGTCTAACGCACGTTTATTCGAAGAAGTATTGAAGTTATTCCATGGCGGAGCGGCTTATGAAACGTACTTACTTTTGCGTAAATGGGGTTTATTTAAATACTTATTTCCCTTTACCGATGCAATTGCCATTGAAGGTGTAGAAGGTCTTCCTGAAAGAGCTTTACAAAACACGGATAAGAGAATAGGGGTCGGTAAGCCGGTAATACCTGCATTTTTGTTTGCTTGTATGATGTGGGACCCAGTGCGGGCGGATGCTCAAACGTTAATGGATGATGGCACTAATGAGCCGAACGCCTGGCGCATAGCGATGAATGACGCTTTACGTGATCAAAATCAGTATGTGGCGGTTCCTCGTCGTTTGGCTGACATTATCCTTGATATTTGGAATATTCATTTTCGTTTGATTAAACGTAATCCTCGCATGGTCAAAGCGTGCCTGAATAATCGACGTTTTCGAGCTGCTTATGACTTTCTTTTATTGAGGAGTGAAGTTCACGAGATTGAAGCTGATATCGTCGATTGGTGGACCGAAATTCAAGAAGTAGACAACGCTGAACGCGATGAAATGATCGGTGCGGTAAGCGAAGTATATAAAGCACAGCGCCAAGCGCATGTCCATGATGGTGAACCGGATGGCAATAGCGTTAATTATAACTCGGACAACTACAACGGTAACTACGAGTCTGCGCCATCGTTCGATGATGGTTATGGCAATAAGCAACACCAGTCTCGCAATCGTTCGCAGAATAAGGGTGGAACAAATGCGGGTAGGCGAACCGGTCGTAAACCCGCGGCGCAGTCAAATGGTGTTAAGAAAAAGCGCCATTCTCAATCTCGCTCGCAAAATTCGCGCGTAGGCCAGAATAGAAATCGTAACCAAGGTAAGGGAAATAACGCAAATTCAAACAGTCGGCGCGGACCGGCACGACGAAGAACCACTCCTAATAGGACTAGTGATAATAATGCACGTTTTCAAGAAGCCCGACCCGCGGACGAATACGGCGTCACATCAAATGATAATGGTAAAAAAGTAAAGGTGAGACGTAAACGTCGCATCCCAAATATAGATAGTAATAGCGTAGACGACACGCCACACTTTTAGGTTTTATGGCCAACCAACAGCTAGCCTACCTTAGTTTAGGCAGCAACCTCGGCGATCCAATTGAGCAGATAGTAAGTGCTAGGCAAGCCATCTATGAGTGGCAATTTACTGATGCAGGCCGATGCTCGTTTTTGTATGTAAGCTCGCCGGTCGGTTATGAACATCAGGCTGATTTCGTTAATTGCGTGTTACAAATACGTACTAGCGCGCAGCCACAACAGCTGTTGCAGTTTTGTCAAACGCTCGAGTTGAATCTTGGGCGTGAGCGTGACCCTGGTAATCAAAATGCGCCTAGAACGATTGATATCGATATCTTAGTGATGGATAAGCAAATTGTAGACCAGTCAAACTTAATCTTACCTCACCCAAGAATGAATCAGCGTTTGTTCGTATTGCTGCCCTTGCTTGACTTACTTCACGGAGATGATGCTCAAGTGATTCAAGACATAATCGAGCAAGGTGATTTTCGAAACCAAGCAATTTATCGACTAGCGGTTTAGTGCCGAATGGCTCAATATTTTAAAATTCATTCGCAAAACCCTCAGCCTCGTTTGATTCATCAAGGGGTACAGATACTAAGATCCGGTGGATTGTTGGTATATCCTACCGACTCAAGTTACGCGCTTGGTTGTCATCTCGACGATAAAGCTGCTGTCGAGCGTATAAGGCGAATTAGGAAGCTTGACCGGCATCATAATTTTACTCTCGTTGCCTCAGACCTTAAACAGGTGGCGCAGTTTGCAAAGATTGATAATGAACAATACCGTTTGATTAAAGCCTTAACTCCCGGTGCCTATACGTTCATATTAGCGGCCAAGCGGTTAGTGCCAAATCGCTTGGTCCACCCAAAACGGCGGACTATTGGCATTCGCATTCCAGATCATGCGATTGTGCAAGCGATTGTTAGTGAATTAGGCGAGCCGATTATGAGCTCGAGCTTAATTTTACCAGACCAAGATCAAGTAATGGCAGATCCCCAACTAATACGCACACAATTAGAGCATGACGTTGACTTAGTGATCGATGGAGGTGTTGGTACGCTTGAGCCCTCGACAGTAATCGATTGGCATGAGGATCGCTTAAATATAATCCGCCTTGGGGCAGGTGATATTTCCTTTCTGGAAAACTAGCGATACGGTACACTTAAACTATCATTATTCCTTTCTAAAACGCATGATTTCCAAAACTGGACAAGCTAACCGTGTGGTATCTGGGATGCGACCTACCGGTCGATTACATCTAGGTCATTACCACGGTGTACTTAAAAATTGGGTTGAACTCCAGCACGAATACGATTGTTATTTTTTCGTAGCGGATTGGCACGCTCTAACCACGCATTACGAAGAAGATTCCAACACCATTAGCGAGAACGTCTGGCAAATGGTAGTTGATTGGTTGGCTGTCGGTGTTGACCCAAGTCGCGCGACTATGTTTATACAATCTCGCGTGCCAGAGCACGCCGAATTGAATCTTTTGTTATCAATGATGACCCCGCTCGGTTGGTTAGAGCGCGTACCATCTTATAAAGATCAGCAAGCTAAGTTAAAAGAAAAAGATTTATCCACGCATGGCTTTCTAGGTTATCCAGTACTTCAAGCGGCCGATATATTGTTATATCACGCGCAGCACGTACCCGTGGGTGAGGATCAAGTTCCTCATATTGAATTAACTCGCGAAATAGCACGTCGATTTAATTACCTATACGGTCGAGAGCCGGGTTTTGAAGAGAAAGCCGAAGAAGCCATCAAAAAGTTAGGTAAGCGAGGAGCTAAGTTATATCGCAATTTGCGTAATGCTTATACCGAACGTGGCGATCATGAAGCATTAGAAAAAGCACATGCGCTGCTCGCTAACAATCAGAATTTAAGTAATTCCGAAAATGAACGTCTATTTGGTTATTTGGAGGGCGGCGGTCGAGCAATTTTAAGTGAGCCTGAATCTAGATTGACCGAAGCGTCAAAGTTGCCAGGTTTAGATGGCGAGAAGATGAGCAAATCTTATCGTAATACCATTGCTCTACGTGATGATCCAGTGCGGGTAGAGAAAGCGATTCGCGGTATGCCAACCGACCCGGCGCGAGTGCGTCGTAACGACCCCGGTGATCCCAACAGATGTCCTGTTTGGCAGTTCCACCATGTTTATTCGCAAGACAGCACCAAAAGCTGGGCGGAAGAGGGGTGTCGTACTGCAAGCATTGGTTGTATTGATTGTAAGCAACCATTAATCGACGCGATTTTGAAAGAACAAGCCGAGATAGCCGAGCGCGCTAAGCCGTATGAAGAAGACCCGACTTTAGTTCGTTCTATTATTGCTGATGGGTGTGAAAAAGCGCGCGAAACTGCGGATGAAACGATGGAACAAGTTCGCGCCAGTATGAATTTAGATTATTATTAGCTCATGAGCGATAAACCTGAAAACCCGCAAGACGACATCGAGCTGAAAACGCCTGAGCAAGCTGACAAGGAACGCGTGTTTGCCGAAAGTATGCGTGCCGTGGTCATGGGTGAAGTGCTTAATGACTGGCCCCAAGATTTGTTTATTCCGCCTGACGCGCTCGAAGTAGTACTTGAAAGTTTTGAGGGGCCGCTAGATCTATTACTGTATTTAATTCGTAAACAAAATATAGATATTCTAAATATACCAGTGGCCGACATTACGCGTCAGTATATGAGTTATGTTGAGATTATGCGTGCTGCAAATTTAGATTTGGCAGCCGAATATTTGGTAATGGCGGCATTACTGGGTGAAATAAAATCACGTATGTTGTTGCCTAAACCTAAGACCGAGCTTGAAGATGAAGAGGATCCTATGGCGGCCTTGATCCGTCGTTTGCAAGAATATGAGCGTTTCAGTGAAGCGGCAACTAAACTTGATGATCGCCCTCGACTCGAAAGAGATATCTACACAGCTAGCTCGGTGTTTGATGACCCAAATCCGCCTGAAGTTAAAGCCGATGTAAACCTTAAGCAGCTTGTAAACGCCTATCAATCTATGATGGCGCGCGCGGACGCTAATCAAAGCATGCGTGTGTCTCGGGATATGTTATCCATGCGAGAGCGTATGACCAGTATTTTGACCCGTTTGCAAAGTAAAGATTACTTGAGTTTTGAAGAGCTCTTTACAGTGTCAGAGGGTCGTTTAGGGGTAGTGGTGACCTTCATCGCACTTCTTGAATTATTCCGAGACGATATGTTGGTGGTAGTACAAACTGAGCCTTTAGCGCCTATTCACATTAAGCGCGCAGCCTAATTGACTACCTATTGTAAGCCCCATAATGAAGTAAAAAACTAGATATGGTTAAGCAAAAAAAACAGCAGCAGGACGAAAAAAAGAGCGACGAGCATACTATCGATAGTGAGTTAAAAAACATTATCGAGGCCGCTTTGTATGCTTCTAAAGCACCCTTAGGGATCAAAAAGATAATGGCGCTTTTTCCGGATGATGCTCAACCGAGTAAGGTTGATATTCAAAATGTGATCCTAAATTTACAAGCTGAGTGTGAATTTCGAGGGGTAGAGTTAAAACGTGTTGGTAATGGCTGGCGTTTTCAAAGTAAAGAAAAGTACTCAACTTGGTTGCGCAAATTAAGTGGCAATAAAGCGCCGCGTTATTCACGAGCTTTGCTTGAAACTTTGTCTATTATTGCCTACCGCCAGCCTGTTACGCGTGGCGACATCGAAGAGATACGAGGAGTGGGTGTGAGCAGTGAAACTATTCGTACCTTAGAAGACCGAGGTTGGATTGGGCAAATAGGGCATCGGGATGTACCGGGTCGCCCAGCCTTGTTCGGGACTACTCAAGAGTTCCTAGAGTATTTTAATATGGGCAGTCTGCGTGAATTGCCTGAGCTTATGGATAAACGGGATCTTGGCGAGATAGCTAAAGACCTGAATATGACTTTGCCTATGGATGGTATGAGTGAACAAGATGAGCCCTCAGGCGCGGTTGAAGATGCAAAAGCTAATGAAGCAGAAGGCATGGCCGAAATTATAGCCTTGCACCCTAATAATAATGAGCTTGATAGATCACAGGGAAATGCTGATATTAGTGACGGCCCGCAGACATCCAAAGAGCTTAGTAGCGGTGATAAAGAAGCAGAGGATGATAATATCTGCGAAACCGATGACTGATAGACTGCAAAAATTACTCGCACATTCAGGGATGGGGTCGAGGAGAGAGATAGAAGGCTGGATTGATGAAGGTCGTATTTCGGTAAATGGCAAGCGAGCGTCTTTAGGTGATCGTGCCTGTGCGAGTGACCGCATTTTATTAGACGGTAAGCAGCTTCGTTTGACCAGTCAATCCGGCGAGCAAATTAAAGCTATTTTGTATCACAAGCCAGAAGGAGAAATTTGTACGCGAACCGACCCGAAAGGCCGTACTACCATCTTTGAGAACCTGCCTGCCATCCCTAATGGCCGGTGGGTTTCCGTTGGCCGACTTGATCTAAATACCAGTGGCTTATTGCTTCTCACTAATAGTGGAGAACTTGCCAATCGATTAATGCATCCGTCCACGGGTTTAGAGCGAGAGTACTTGGTTCGTATACGCGGTCAGGTCAGCCAAGAAAGTCTTACTAAGCTCACTAAAGAAGGTGTGATGTTAGATGGACGAAGCGCTCGTTTTGATCGTATTTTATCGGCGGATCTCGCTGAAGAAGGCACCAATCATTGGTATCGCGTGGTAATAAAAGAAGGGCGTTATCGAGAAGTTAGACGCCTTTGGGAGGCTGTTGGGCATCCTGTGAGCCGCTTAAAACGTATTCGTTATGGCAGCGTGACCTTGCCGCGAGATGTAAAACGTGGCAAACACAGCAAGCTCGCGCCAAAGCAACTAGAGAAGTTAGTTAGTTCGGTTGGTCTGATGGATGAATTTGCGCATCAACTTTATTCTGGCCGGCGTGCATCCTCGACGACGCGTAAGCCGTTAGCGAGAAAGCCGATGAGCGGCAAGGTAGATCGAAAGCCAAGGTCGAGACATACAAGTTCTAGACTAAGCAATGAAGGAAAAAGCCCTGAAAGAAAAACTAAGGACACCAGAACGGGCGTTAAAGGTAAGAGTGATAGGGATGGTCGATCTAAGACTAAATCGAACGCAAAAACCAATTCTAAAAATAGAAATAAAAAAAGCGCGGCCCGCCAACGAGGGTGATGAAAGTCTCGGTTATTACTGTTTGCTTAAACGCTGAGAAGACCATCGCTGAGACTTTGCAATCGGTCGCTAAGCAAAGTTATAAAGACATTGAACATATTATTATTGATGGTGCTTCCACTGATTCTACCCTAGAGGTAATCAAGGCGAATGAGTCGCGCGTTAGCAAACTCGTATCCGAGCCAGACCAAGGTTTATATGATGCTATGAACAAAGGACTGGCCATAGTCAGCGGCGACATTGTCGGAATACTAAATGCCGACGATATTTATCAAGACTCGCAGGTCGTCGAGTGCATCGTCCAACAATTCGAAGATGGTTCCATTGACGCTACTTATGCAGATTTGGTCTATGTTGACCAGGAAAATACTCAGAAAGTACGTCGCAAATACACATCAGGACTTTATCAATCAGGTCAATGTTTTGATGGTTGGATGCCCGCTCATCCTACCTTGTATATTCGCCGAGAAGCACATGAAAAAATTGGGCCATACAACTTAAAAGTAGGTGCGCAGGCCGATTTAGAATATTGTGCGCGGGCTTTTGAATTGCATAACATTTGTACTCGTTATGTTGATCAAACTTGGGTGAGAATGCGCCTTGGCGGTATTAGCAATAAGAATATGTTGCATCGCATTAAGGCAAACTGGCGCTCTTATCAAGCCTTAAAGCGATTGGGATTGAAGAGCAAGCCAATGGTCTTCTTTTTCAGGAAGTTTGCCGGCAAACTTCCTGGTTATATCGACCGATGAGCTTGTGAATTTTGTATAAACGCATTTTCAAGTACTTTTCTTGTTTGACGCTTGTCTGTATTGCGCTTGCAATAAGTATTTACTTTGTGCTTAAAAATGATCATTTTCAATTATTCGGCGAATTGGTTTATAGAGTTGATACCAAACAAAAGGTGCTTGCCCTGACCTTTGATGATGGTCCTACACCAGACAGAACAAAAGAAATCTTAAGGATATTAGACGAAGAAAATATCAAGGCGACGTTTTTCTTAAATGGGGGTTCTCTAGAAAAACACGCTGAAGCAGGGCGCCTACTTGTTAACTCTGGTCATGAAATTGGCAACCATAGTTACTCGCATAAGAGAATGGTCTTTATGAGCTACGCAGAAGTGGCCAAAGAAATAGAATCAACCGAGAGAATTATTCGCCAGTATGGCTATAGAGAACCACTGCATTTTCGGCCACCGTTTGGTAAAAAACTAATAAGTCTTCCTTTGTATCTGAAGAACAATAATATTAAGGCTATTACATGGGACGTAGAACCCGAAACATGGGGGGGGCGCGAAATAGCGTAGAAGAGCGAATCGAGAACGCGGTAAGTCAAACTAAACCGGGCTCTATCATTATCATGCATGTAATGCACGGCGATGATAAGTCTATGCAGGCGGTGAGGCCTATTGTTCGGCAACTAAAGGAAAAGGGCTATACGTTTCTGACGATTAGTGAGCTTATGGCGTTGTGAGTAACTAACTAATAGATAGTTGCTGCCCATGCTGTTCATGCTCTTTAAGTAGCAAATCAACATAGCGTGGTGCAATCGATTGTGGTGTGGCTAATGAGTCTTGACTCTCGCCTGGGTGTGAGCGCCTCCTAAAACTAGTGCGAACCGGGCCTGGGTCGATTGAATTGACTTTAATGTTTGAGACCGTTTCTAACTCTTCTGCCCACAGGGTCATTTGTGCTTCAATTCCGGCGTAGGCAATACTATAAGCACCCCAGTAAGGCGCGATGGTACGGCCCACATCCGCTGAGCTAAATAGTACATTGGTTTGTTGCTTTTGCTTAAGCAAAGGAAGTAGCGCGCGCGTAAGTAAGTAGGGCGCATGTAAGTTCACTTGCATGACCATGTTCCAATATGTCATGTCGTATTGATCCATTGGACTGGGTGAGCCGAGTTCAGCGGCGTTATGTAATAGGCCATCAAGGCATCCTAAATCGTCGTGAATGGATTGCGCTATTTGCGTTGCTGACTCCGGGGTTATCTGCTCTAGATCAACCGGTAAAATAATGGGTTCAGCATAGCCACGATCAAGAATCTCATCATAGAGTTTCTCAAGGTGACGCGACTTTTTATCAAGCATTAACACGCAAGCGCCTTTCTCTGCTAGGGCAATGCTAACGGCTTTTCCAATGCCGTTAGCGGCGCCAGTCACTAAAATATTCTTTGAATTTTTCGCCATGTTTTTCTAGTGCTTGTTATAGCCGATCTTGGATTAAGTTAATCAAGCCGTTCGGTAAGTTAACTAAAGCTTTAGCATGCCATTGATCCGGCGTTTGTTTGTCGTCGATATAGCCCCACAGAGCGACGGCGCTGTCCATACCAGCGGCATTGCCAGCTTGTATGTCTCGTTCATGATCGCCTACATAGATACACTGACTTGGAGCGAGGTGCAGCACCATACACGCGTGCAGCATGGGTACTGGATCAGGTTTTTTTACCGGCAGACTATCGCCGCCTAATAAAATGGCGCAACGTTCTAATAACCCTAAGCCTTCTAATACACCTTTTGCCAGTTCTAAGGGTTTATTGGTGATCACACCCCAGCTCAGAGAATTGGTTTCGCAAAATTCGAGAACCTCTGCCATGCCCTCATATAAGGCGCTGTCTTGGCATACATGCTGCTTGTAATCGTCGAGAAATTCTTGCAGTAGTTGGTCCGCATCGTAGTTTTCAAGCGTGTCACCAAAGCCCAGTTCGATTAAAGCTTTGCCACCGTTTGAAACAACTTTATGCGCTGTATGATAGTCAGCCTGCGCTTCACCATGCTTTTTAAGCACGCGGTTTAATGATCCCACCATATCTGGAGCGGTATCAACCAAGGTGCCATCTAAATCAAGAAGGAGAGCTTTAAAGTCCATTGTTTGTGTTTATTACTTAGTTAGAGAAATTCTTACCAAAGTCGGTATAAGGTAAGTGATTGAATTAGGCTTCTACGATTTAGGTTTTATGACGGTTAGACTTTTTTACAATGCATCATGTAATTTACATCAACGCCAGGTGCGAGCTTATAATTGCCACTCAAAGGATTGTAGTGTAAACCGATCATTCGCTGCAGCTCTAAGCCTGATTCACGAGCGTATTGGCTTAGTTCAGACGGTTTTATGAGTTTTTCGTATTCGTGCGTACCTTTTGGTAGAAGATTTAAAATATATTCGGCCCCAACAATCGCCATTAGCCAAGATTTTGGATTTCTATTAATGGTTGAAAAATAAACATCACCACCTGGTTTGACGAGGTCGGCACAAGCCTTAACCACTGAGGATGGATCTGGTACGTGTTCTAACATTTCTAGGCAGGTGACAATGTCATATTGTTCGCTGCGCTCCAAAGCGATTTGCTCAGCCGTTACTTTTTTATATTCGACGGTCACACCGCTTTCTAGTAAGTGCAGTTTAGCCACGCTAAGTGGTGCTTCGCCCATATCAATGCCTGTGACTTGAGCACCATATTCAGCCATTTTCTCGCTGATTAATCCGCCACCACAGCCAACGTCAATCAGTTTCTGAGCTTTTACGGGAGAGTGAAGGTTAATGTAGTCACAGCGCAACGGGTTGATTTTGTGCAGAGGGCGAAATTCACTTTCAGGGTCCCACCAACGGCTGGCGAGTTCTTCAAATTTTTGTATTTCGTTTGGGTCAACATTGACCTGCTCAGTATTACTCATAGCCTTGAATACGCTTACCCCATTCAGAGGTGTTCTTAAGGATTTTATTTAGATTGATGTCTTGCAGCTGATGGTTTGTAACCCGCGCTTTACCTGCGATCCATACATCACTAACCATGTTTCGGTTAGCGCTATAAACCAACTGCGAGACCGGATTATAGACCGGTTGTGTCGATGCGTCTGAAAGGTCAACGGCGACAATGTCGGCGCTTTTTCCAACCTCTAGTGAACCTATTTGCTCGTCAATATTTAGGGCCTTAGCACCATTGATTGTTGCCATCTCAAGAGCTTGCCATGCAGGTACGGCGTCGGCTCTATTACTATTTAGCTTAGCCAGAAGGCTAGCACTTCTCATTTCACCTAACATGTCTAGATCGTTGTTGCTTGCGGTGCTATCCGTGCCTAAACATACGTTGGCATCGTGATCTAGAAGTTGCGTAACAGGGCAACAACCGCTGGCCAATTTCATATTGGATTCAGGGCAATGTACAATGCTTATGCCTTGTTGAGTGCAAAGTTGGATTTCCTGTTCAGTGAGCTGAGTCATATGCACCGCCATTAAGCGGGGGTTTAGCAAACCGAGTTTGTGCAAACGAGCTATTGGACGCTCACCATTTTGTTCGAGTGCATCAGAAACCTCTTGTTCGGTTTCGTGCAAATGCATCACCATCGGTACATGTAGCTCGTCGGCGTAGGTAAGGACTCGATTTAAAGACTCATCTGATACGGTATATGGCGCATGCGCTGACATGGTTGTATTAACGCGTGAGAAGGCACGCGTTTCATCGTGTACACTGATACCTTTCTCGAAGTATTCGTCTGCTGAACTAGCCCAAGCGCTTGGGAAATCAATAACAATCATGCTGACAAAAGCGCGGATTCCCATTGATTGTGAAACTTGGGCGACGCTGTCTGCAAAAAAATACATGTCGTTAAAACACGTAGTGCCGCTCAATAGCATTTCTGCAATTGCTAGTTCGGTACCAGCGCGCACATACTCGGCACTCATCCATTTGCTCTCGGCAGGCCAAATATGGTCATTTAACCAAGTCATTAAAGGCATATCGTCGGCAAAGCCTCTAAATAAGCTCATTCCCACATGAGTGTGCGCATTGATTAGGCCTGGGATAAGTAGGTGGTTGTTACGCTCAATGACTTGAGCATTAGGGTATTTCTTTATTGCGGTTTCGCTTGCTTCAAGCGCAACAATTTTACCAGCCTGTACGACTAAACTATGATCTTCTAATACCGTATTTCGTGGCACCACTGGAGCTATCCAGCGTGAAGATATTATTTGCGTGGCTTCTTGCATGCTTATATTTGGGCTAGTTGACTTATCATTAGGGTCAAGGGAATACGCAGGCTGTTATTGTAATATATACTTGCGCGTAGAACGCAATTTTATATGGTCAATATACCGTGGCCGCTTTTTTTAGCTATGAAAATTCTTATTACCGGTGCCGCCGGTTTCATCGGTTCAAACCTTTGTGAACGACTTTTAGCCAATGGGCATACAGTGGTAGGTGTTGATAATTTTAATGATTATTACGACGTTACATTGAAGCGTGATCGCATCAAACAAATTCAACAACATCAACAGGTGGAGAGTTTTAGCCTGCAAGAATTGAGCTTAGAAGACCGACCAGTCATTGCGGAACTTTTTGAGAAAAATAATTTTGACGTTGTTGTTAATCTGGCGGCACAAGCTGGCGTGCGTTATTCCTTAGAGAATCCTGCTAGTTATATTGATTCAAATTTAGTTGCCTTTGGCAATATTCTAGAAGGTTGTCGGCACAGTAAAGTTGCACATCTCGTTTATGCCAGTTCTAGTTCAGTTTATGGGGCCAACGATAGTTTTCCATTTAAAGAAAGTGACCGAGTAGATGCACCTATATCTCTATATGCAGCGACCAAAAAAGCCAACGAACTGATGGCGCACTCGTACTCGCATTTATACGATATGCGCTGCACAGGTCTGAGGTTTTTTACTGTCTATGGGCCGTGGGGAAGGCCAGATATGGCGCCATTTAGGTTTGCTTCTAGAATGCTAAAAGGTGAAGCTATACCTGTGTATAACCAAGGTAATATGATACGAGACTTCACCTTTATTGATGATATTAATGAAGGGGTCGTGCGTATAGCTGAGAGTCAAACAGGCGCACAAAATAAAGTTTACAATATTGGCCGTGGCGAGCCAGTACAGCTAATGGACTATATTGAACAACTTAGTCACCACTTGGGCATTGAAGTGAAGATTGACATGTTGCCAATGCAGGACGGTGACGTGCCTCGCACCCTAGCCGATACTAGTGAGTTACAAAAGGACTACGACTATAAACCTTCCATCTCAAGCGACGAAGGAAATCGCCGCTTTGCGCGGTGGTATAAGGCTTACTACGCCTAATTTATTTGGTAGAGCGAAATTCCATTATTCGTCCATAGCTGCTCAAATGAATTGGGGTTGCTATTAACATGTTTGATCAAGGCATCTGGATAGTAGTAGTGGATTTGCTTAAGCTGGTCTGCTGGCCAGTGACCAGAAAGTTGTCCAAGATTGCTAATAACTTGAGCGCGTTTGTTTATTAGTAGCAAATGGCCTTTAAACTTGTTTAGTGTATTTTGATCATATTCGTAAAAACTAAAGTTATTATATTTGTCGTCGCGAAAAAACTTTCGTCTTGGACTTTGATGGTGCGTCATTGCAGCAATCAAATAGCCTGTAATTGGATCAGTAACAATAGTGCTTTTTTCTTGAGCGCTTAAAAAAGAAAGTAAATCGGAATAGTGCCGGTAGCTGTTTTCGGTCTTTGTTTTTGCAAGCGTTGGCACGCGGCTATAGTGAACTCCTTGCCAAGTATTTTTAAAGGGAAGTAATAAGCCAATTAAGAGACTAATAATAGTTAAAGAAATCAAACGATTTTTTACCTGCGGTTTCCGAGTTTGTTGCCAATAGTGAACAAAGAGATCCGCCGCTACAAAATGAATAGTCACCAAGTAAGAGAGTCGCCACAAAGTGGTAAAACTCTCATGATGTAAAAACAAATCTACAAAAAGTGCGTTCAGGACTGTAAATAAGGGACTGATCATGCCAGCGACCACAAAAAGGTTGTCTTTGTAACGCTGATAATTGAGGAAAAATAGAAGGTAAACTAAACAGCCCCACAAAGTAATCACTTGAATAAATTGATGACTTAAATTTACTACCGTAAAGCTTGGTAAAAAACCAAACAGCTCAGGGGTTTGCCAAAGCCGGATATCATTAATAGCCGCGCGATCTGAATTGATTACGGTGTAAACATAAATAGCGCAAAAGCTCGCCACAATTAAAATGGCGCTACTATAAATAAAACGCCGATCTACGTGTTGGAAAGGCGAAGACGGAGATTCAAGCGAGGATCGTTTAAGTAGGTATCTAAAGCTTAAGGTCAAAACCATAATCGAGCACATCACAACGATAAACATCGCCTCTTGCGTGTGATTGCCGATGCCGACAAGAATATAGGTCGCCATGATTACCGCACTTTTAGCTAAGCAAGGTAGTGAATGATTTGCCAGGTTATCAAGAAAGTAACGTATTGCAGCAAAGTAAATGCAAAAGCCAATCATAGTTGGGCCTGCCGTATAGTACCGTGCAAAAGCAAATACGTTTACACCCATGTGTGCGGCGGTGAAGATGCAAACCATAATTGCGATTATCGCTGCCGCAGTGCGATCATTAAATAAACTGCGTGAAAAACAAAATAAGCTAATGAAAAATAGTGTGTTAGTGATAACACTAACTGACTCTATGAAGTCTATGCTCGTTGCAGAAGTCGTGGATGCCATTGCTGCTAAAAAATAGTACCAACCATATCCTTGTTTGAGCCAGTGTCTTGACTGCATCACCTCGTCGATAGGCTCGTTATTTAAATCAGCAAGGACACGCTGAAAGCGTTCGAAGTGAGCATAAATATCGGAGGGTACATCGCTAGCAACGCCCATAATTAAGTTATAGATGAGCGCGCAAAGAAATATACCAATTACGTAGGGTAGCTGCTCGAAACCGTTAATTAATAGCCGCTTTTTCGCATAAGCAATGATGATTAATAAGGTGCTTGCGACCAAAGTAGCAAGGGTTGTGATGATTAAAGTTCCTTCTATTACTTTAAAGTAGCTGCAAAGTGAAAACGCCAGAAAAAAAATACTATAGGAAATGGCTATGCTATGCAGAATTCTGTTTTCCTTAATATTGAGCCACGTACAGGCTGCCCATCCCGGAACTGTCAAGCACGCTAACGCTAAAAAAATAAATGGAATGTTCATTTAGCTAACCATTGTTTAGGCTTACCAGCAAATTACCTTCCTTTGCGTCCAACCGTTACTAAAATGGTTCTAAGGAGAATGTTTAGGTCGAGCAAGAGCGAGTAATTCTTGATGTAGTATAGATCGTATTGAAGTTTGCGTAATGCATCCTCGACAGATGCCCCGTAAGGATAGTTCACCTGTGCCCAGCCAGTTAAGCCAGGCTTTATGATATGGCGGAGTTCGTAATAGGGAATTTCTGAACCTAATTTTTCAGTAAACTCAGGCCTTTCAGGGCGAGGGCCAACAATACTCATTTCACCCTTTAAAATATTCCAGCATTGTGGCAGCTCGTCGATTCTCGTGGCTCTTAAAAATCGCCCAAATAAAATTATTCTCTCGTCGTTGCTTTGAGCCCACTGAGCGCCGTCCGATTCAGATCCGAGCACCATGGTGCGGAATTTGTAAAGCCGGAACGGTTCACTCTTTAGGCCGACTCGGGTTTGTGAGAACAATATTGGCCCGCGAGACACACATTTAATAATGACTGCGGTTAGGATGCATATGGGCAGGGTTACCAGTAACAGTAAAAGTGCGGCAATAA
>CAYSUU010000011.1:0-76487 GCA_964434375.1 uncultured Gammaproteobacteria bacterium
CTGAAGGCTCTTTCTAATGCCCTGGGTGTATCAGTTTAGGTTGCTAAGTGATGCCTTTTAGCGATAGTCAAATAACATGGATAAATCTAAGGCACGCACATGCTTGGTAATCGCGCCTGAGGAAATAAAGTCCACACCGGTTTCGGCGATCGCAGCGATTGTGCTTAGGTTTACGTTTCCGGAGGCTTCTAAATCAGCTTGATTGCCTGTTAATTCAACTGCCGCGCGCATGTCGTCGAGACTAAAGTCATCCAGCATTATCCGTTTAGCTCCGGCGTTTAGTCCGCGTTCGAGTTCTTCGATATTCTCAACTTCTAATTCAACCAGTGCGCCTTTAGGCATAGAAGAGATTGCGTCGCTAACGATTCGCTCTAAGCTTTTGCCGCTGCGTAAATGATTCTCTTTAATGATAATGCCGTCGTATAAACCCATTCGGTGATTCACGCCACCACCACAAAGCACTGCGTATTTTTGCGCTTCGCGCATCACTGGCAATGTTTTACGTGTATCTAATAGACGCGTTTTAGTGTGTGCTATCGCATCTACGTATTGTTTCGTCACCGTGGCGGTTCCAGATAGCGTTTGCATGATATTAAGCGCGGTGCGTTCGCCGGATAAAATTGGGTGGGCGTAACCATGGAAACGACAAAGCGTTTGATTTTCGCTGACCACATCGCCGTCATTAATCTGCCATTCGACCTCGATTATTGTGTCGCGGCGTTTGCCAATTTGCTTAAATACTTCGTCTACCCATGCCTTGCCGCAAATCACACCGGCCTCGCGGCTGATGATTTTTCCTTCAATCTCACTTTCTGGTGGGGTAAGCCGAGCGGTGACGTCACCGCTACCAACATCTTCGATTAGACAAAGTTCGACTAAACGTTCTATTACTTCTCTAGCGGGTAAAGGGTGCGACATAAGATTGCTCCAAACTCGATTCCAGCGCAGAATAGCAGAAAGCAGCGCGATGTATAAACTCGCAGACTTGTTTTTTTTAGTGAGTTACCCCACATATAAAAAGTGTAACAACTTAATGGTGATGCCATGAGAATGGATAAACTAACTTCGAAATTTCAATTAGCCTTATCAGACGCGCAAAGTATGGCGCTTGGTAACGATAATCAGTTCATAGAACCGATTCACGTGTTGTCTGCAATGTTGCAGCAACAAGGCAGTAGCGCTATGCCCTTATTGAGTCGAGCAGGAGTGCAAGCTAAAGCGCTTAATGATGCGCTACAGCGATCTTTGCAAGAGCTGCCGAAAGTGCATGGTCAAGCGGGCGAGGTGCATCTGTCACAACAAACTGCTCGAATCATCAATGTGGCCGATAAGCAGGCACAACAGCGAGGTGATTCGTTTATATCAAGCGATCTATTTCTTTTAGCTCTTGCGAAAGATAAAGATAAAGCAGGTCTTATATTGCGCACTGCGGGAGTAACTGAACACGCCTTAAACAAGGCTATAGAAGATGTTCGTGGCGGTGACAATATGTCCGAAGCGAATTCAGAAGATTCGTTGCAAGCTTTAGAAAAATACACCATCGATGTGACTGCACGTGCCGAACAAGGCAAGCTCGATCCGGTTATTGGGCGCGATGATGAAATACGTCGAACGGTGCAGATTTTGCAGCGTAGAACAAAAAATAACCCAGTGCTTATCGGTGAGCCGGGCGTGGGCAAGACTGCCATCGTCGAAGGTTTGGCGCAGCGCATTGTTAATGGGGAAGTGCCTGAAGGGATTAAGAATAAGCGTTTATTGTCTTTAGATTTGGGGGCGTTAATAGCGGGTGCTAAATTTCGTGGTGAGTTTGAAGAACGCTTAAAAGCGGTTCTAAAAGATCTATCTAAACAAGAAGGTCAGATAATTTTGTTTATCGATGAGTTACACACCATGGTTGGAGCAGGAAAAGCTGAAGGTGCTATGGATGCCGGAAATATGCTTAAACCGGCTTTAGCTCGAGGCGAATTACATTCTGTTGGCGCAACCACCTTGGACGAATATCGTCAGTTTATTGAAAAGGATGCTGCGCTTGAGCGTCGCTTTCAGAAAATTGTTGTTGATGAGCCAAGTGTTGATGACACCATCGCCATTTTACGAGGTTTAAAAGAGAAGTATGAAGTTCATCATGGTGTCGCCATAACCGATCCAGCGATTATCTCTGCTGCTATCTTATCTCATCGGTATATCTCTGATCGGAACCTTCCTGATAAGGCGATAGATTTAATCGATGAGGCGGCAAGCCGAATTCGAATGGAGATTGATTCTAAGCCGGAAGCGATGGATAGACTTGAACGGCGGATGATACGGCGCAAAATTGAACGTGAGGCCTTAAGCAAAGAAAGTGACGATGCTTCAAAAAAACGATTAAAGGATTTAGATGCTGAAATTGAAAAATTCGAGCATGAGTTTGCTGAGCTAAACGAAATATGGATGGCTGAGAAATCGGCTGTTCATGGCGTTCAGCATTTAAAAGAAGAGCTCGAAGCTTCGCGTCTAGAAATGGAAGTTGCGCAGCGCGCTGGTAATTTGGCAAAAATGAGTGAGTTGCAGTACGCCGTTATTCCAGAATTAGAGGAACAATTAAAACATGCACAGAGTAACGAGCTTGACGATTCGCCAAATCAATTGCTAAGAAGCAATGTGACGGATGAAGAAATCGCTGAAGTTGTTGCACATTGGACTGGCATTCCGGTGAGTAAAATGCTCGAGGGAGAGCGTGAAAAGTTATTGAAAATGGAGAGCCGCTTACACCGAAGAGTTATAGCTCAAGAGCAAGCGATAACTGCCGTTTCAGATGCAATTAGACGCTCGCGCGCAGGGCTCTCCGATCCTAATCGACCGTCTGGTTCGTTTTTACTGTTAGGCCCGACTGGGGTCGGTAAAACTGAATTAACAAAGGCGCTTGCACAATTTTTGTTTGATAGTGATGAGGCTCTGATAAGAATTGATATGTCGGAGTTTATGGAAAAGCATTCAGTGGCACGTTTAATTGGAGCCCCACCGGGTTATGTTGGTTATGAAGAGGGTGGGTATTTAACCGAAGCGGTGCGCCGCAAGCCTTATTCTGTCATTTTGCTTGATGAGATAGAGAAAGCTCATGCAGATGTATTTAATATCTTGCTCCAGGTTTTAGATGATGGCCGTCTGACCGATGGCCAAGGGCGCACCGTGGACTTTAAAAACTGCGTTATTATTATGACTTCTAACCTTGGTTCGCAGAGCGTGCATGACCATCAAGGCGATTACCAAGAAATGAAAGAACTTGTAATGGATAGCGTCACTGCGCATTTTCGGCCAGAGTTTATTAATCGCGTTGACGATATTGTTGTTTTTCATGCTTTGGCTCAAGAGCATGTTCGAGCAATCGCTGATATCCAAATAGACATACTGCGCAGCCGCTTAGAGCAGAAAAATATAAGTTTAGAGATTGATGAGGGTGCGCTTGATAAAATAGCGCACACAGGTTTCGACCCTGTGTATGGAGCTCGACCGTTAAAAAGAGCAATACAAACCATGATAGAAAACCCGTTAGCTCAGCGTTTGTTAGCGGGTGAATTTGCCTCGGGTGATGTCGTTAAAGTAAGTATAAAAGACCAAGAATTAGTCTTTAGTGCCTAGTCCATAGCATTGACTACTTTCGATTGCTATTATTGGATTTTGATTATTTATTAAACTAAGACGTGAGCTAGCTTTTATCCTATGCTGAACCATTCTGGTTGTCGCACATCAGTGTTTGTATTACTTACTGTAACCGCACTAGCACTAAGCAATTTTATTGCGCGCCAGGCTGTAGCTGGTAATATCGCTTATATTCACGGTGATGTATCTGAGTGCGGTACTACTCCATCGTCGGCTGAACAAGATAGCACTTGCGACAACACGCCATTTGATCAAATGCTATTGAACGACAGTGGTCCTCGCGGTTTATCTCAATTCGTTGATTTAGTGACTGAACAAGGGCACAGCATTGGGCAGTTTTATGATATGGATACGACTCTTGATGCTGAGTTTTTTGTTGATCTTGACGTGATTGTTTTCGGTCTTCATCAAAAAATATGGTCGGCCACAGAGCGCGCTGCATTGCTTACGTGGTTGAACGCTGGGGGTGGTAGTTTTTTGTACAGCGATTCGGCTTCAGGCGGTTTATTCAGCCGGGTAGGTGGCCAAAATCCGGTGGGCCAGAATGCCACAAACAATCTTTTACAGGACTTCGATCTGCAAGTAACGGTCGATCAAGCTAACGGCGTTAGGACAGTTCAGGCGAATGAGAATACTTCGCTCAATGCAATAAATGGTCAAGTACTGCAAGGTGAAGGTGTATCACCTGTTGCGATTAAACCTGATGATACTATTACCGAAATACTAGTCCCCTTCGACTGTTCGAACTGTAGCACGCCACACTTAGAGGGTGTGAGTTTGCCGCGTACGTTTGCTGCGCTTGTGTTGCGCCCAGTCGGGCAAGGGCACGTGAGCGTAATGTTCGACCGGCAGCCCATGTGGAACAATGGTCCGGGCTCTGATATCAACGAGCAAGATAATCGGGTTATTCTTAGGGAGTTAATCAATTTTTTGGCACTTCGTGATCTTGCGCCAGTTGACCCACCAAGCCCTCCAATTCCGCCGTCACCGACTATTGACGGGGTAGCAATTCCTCCGATAGTTGACCTTATTTTGTCTGAAGATTAGCTCAGTGTTCGCTTTGTTAATGTGACTCAAAAGCAGCCTGCAAAGTTGGGTGAAAAACGCTAAGATACGTTTTTCAAATTTAGCCTCTCGACCTTTTAGAAGATCTATGAAAGCGATGATTTTGGCGGCCGGTAAAGGCACCCGGGTAAAGCCTCTTACAGATGAGATGCCTAAACCAATGATTCCAATTATTGGCAAGCCGGTAATGGAATATCTGATCGAGGAACTAAAACGTCATGGTTTTGATGAAATCATGATTAATGTTAGTCACCTACCAGACAAGATTGAACATTATTTTGGTAATGGCTCGCGTTTGGGCGTTGAGATAGGTTATTCCTTTGAAGGCCATATTGAAGACGGCGAGATTATTTCTGAGGCGCTAGGCTCGGCGGGTGGTATTAAACGAATTCAAGATTTTGGTGGCTTCTTTGATGATACCTTTCTGGTGGTGTGCGGTGATGCATTAATAGATTTAGACCTTACCGCCGCAGTAAGAGAGCATTGGCGCAGTGGGGCGGTTGCAAGTATCTGTACGGCGACTGTAGATGTTGAGGAAGTCAGTGACTACGGTGTGGTGGTGAGTGACGATTCTGGTCAAATCACATCCTTTCAAGAAAAGCCTGAAGTGACTCAAGCCTTATCAAATCAGGTTAATACTGGCATTTATATTTTCGAGCCTGAAGTGTTAGACCTCGTTCCTTCGGATCACAATTTTGATATTGGCGGTGACCTTTTTCCGTTATTAGTTGAAAGAGGTTTGAATTTTAATGCAATTAACCTGCCTTTCAATTGGATTGACATAGGGCGTATCAGCGATTATTGGGACGCCAATCAGAAGATCATGCAAGGTGATCTGCGTACTATTCCTATGCCAGGTAAACAGATAAAACCTGGTATTTGGGTCGGACTAAACACTCATGTCGATTGGGATCATTGTGAGATATCTGGGCCAGTTTATATTGGTAGCGGCACTCGAATAGAAGGCGATGTAAAAATACAGGGGCCTACATGGTTTGGTCACGGCTGCCATATTCGTAAAGGTTCACGAATAGCGAAGAGCATTATTTTTGAGTACACGCGTATAGGCTCAGACAGTGTGATTGAAAATGCGGTGGCTTATGGAGCCTTTTTTGTTGATAAAGACGGCAATACTTATAATGACCCGGACGTCCATGTTGATTGGGTGACAGATTCACGTATTCCGGTAGGAAAGCTTTCAAGCTAGATGCAAAAGTCTAATATTGTCGTTATCGGTATGCCTGGTTCAGGCAAGAGTACTCTGGGTAAGCTGATTGCTCAAAACCGAGGCTTGTCCTTCGTCGACACTGACTCATTGATTGAGGCTCGCGAAAATATGGGTTTGCAAGACATCGTAAATCGACGCGGTGTAAAATGCTTGCGCACTATTGAAGCTGATGTAATCCAAAAGCTCGATCTGGAAAACCATGTGATTTCGACCGGCGGGAGTGCGATATATAGTGATGCTGCTATGCGCAATTTATCTCTTCAAGGTGTAATTTTATATCTTAGGATTAGCCTGCCGACTTTGCTTAAGCGCATTACAAATGGAGAAAGTCGTGGTTTAGCAAAAATGAAGTCGCATTCCTTACCTCGGCTTTACTTTGAACGGGAGCATATGTACGCAGCTGCTGCCGACATTTTTTTTGATAATGATTGGCCTCTCACCGCCTTAACTAAAGCGAGTATGTTAGCTTACTTAGATTGCTACTATCGTCGTGTTTGTGCCGCCACCGATTTAACTTCGCGCTGTCTTTAGCTATGAATAAAATTAATAAGTGTTGGGCGATTATTCCGGCCGCAGGAATAGGCAGCCGCTTTGCTAGTGATATTCCAAAGCAATACCTGCGAGTAGCTGGTAATAGTATTCTTGCTCATAGTATTGAACGTGTTTTAAGTGCGCCGCAAATCAGTTTAGCAATTGTTTGTCTTGCACAAGATGATCAATATTGGCATCAAGATCCCGTATCAAACTCTTCGCAGGTCAAAGCCACTATTGGCGGAGAAACTCGTGCTCATAGCGTGTTAAAAGGTTTAGAATTTCTTGCTAAGTTCGCGTCCGATAATGATTGGGTATTGGTTCATGATGCGGCTCGGCCATTGCTTGATCGTTTTTCTTTGCAACAGCTGATAAGTCATTGTGAGTCGAGCCAACGAGGAGCGATTTTGGCATCAGCCTCGGTCAATACCTTAAAAGAAGTCAGTGATGACAATTCGATTTGTTCTACTTTAGATCGTTTGAAAATATGGCAGGCTGAGACACCACAAATGTTTCGTCTAGGTCAACTTACAGACGCGCTGTCCGCAGCCTTGGCAGGAAACGCTGATATTACCGATGAGTCTTCGGCGATGGAGTTGGCAGGTCATCATGTTGATGTTGTAGCTAGCGAATCGAATAACCTTAAAGTCACTACTCAAGCGGATATTGGTTTGCTAGAGTTTTTAATGCAGGATAAACAAAGTAGTATTAGTGATTAATTTGATGGGTGATCAAGGTGCTTGAAAAAATGCGAATAGGACATGGTTTTGATGTTCACCAATTGGGTGCGGGGCGTTTGTTGGTGCTTGGCGGTGAGACCATAGAGCACCCTCTTGGATTGCTTGGCCACTCGGATGCTGATGTTGTTATTCATGCTTTATGTGATGCCATTTTAGGTGCCATCGGTCTTGGTGATATAGGTAAGCATTTTCCAGATACCAGCGATGAATTCAAAGGGATTGACAGTCGAAGATTGCTGCGAAGCGTTGCACAGAAAATGCATCAAGAAGGCTACGAACTTGGTAACGCGGACTTAACCATAGTTGCGCAAGAGCCCAAACTCGCACCGTATATCCCGCGCATGATAAGTAACCTAGCTTCTGATTTGCGAGCATCTGAACAGCAAATAAATATAAAAGCAACGACTACGGAGCGGCTTGGATTTGTTGGGCAAGAGCAGGGTATGGCAGCGCACGCAGTGGTTTTATTAACGTCTATTTAGACGGTGAAAAGTATGAATAAAGTAGCAATCGATAAAATTAGTAAGAACCGTAAAAATATTAAGCTAACTCAAGAGAAGGCTTTAGAGGTTAATCTAGAGAGTAGTATTTATGGCGCGATTGTTGAAATTGGAGCTGGGCAAGAAACCGCTCGACAATTTTTTAGTGCTGGCGCTGCAGCCGGCACAGTCGCGAAAACGATGTCGGCATACGACATGAAAGTTAGCGATGCCGTTTATGGTAAAGCGGGTCGCTATGTGAGCCGTGAGCGTTTAGAGCAAATGCTCGGCTACGAATATGATTTGCTAAATAATCGCTTACAAGATGTGCGTGGTAAGGAAAGCCGTTTTTTTGCCTACGCTGCAACGGTGACGGCACGCAGCTATAGCCAGAAAAATGAATGTCATGGTTGGATAGGCGTACGCCGTCAGATTGAATCTGGTGGACCCGCAAGTGAAATTATTTTGCACGTTAGAATGCTTGATGAAACTAATCGTGAACAATCTGAAGCGCTTGGTATTCTGGGTGTTAATTTGGTGCACGCCGCTTATTATCACACGGACGATCCGAAGGCTATTATTGATTGTTTGCAGGATGGAATGGGGCACGATAAGCGCATTGAGATAGACCTTATTAACTTTTCTGGTCCCGACTTTAAGTCCGTTGAAAATCGTTTAATGAATTTGTATTTGATTCGTTCTTGGAGTTGTCGAGCTGTCATGTTTGACCCCAATGGCGAGTCTGTGGTGCCGGCGTCAGCTTTACGAAAAAAGGATACTATTGTTATTCGCGGGTCTTTCAAACCGCCTACAAATGTCCATATGGATATGAAAAATTCTGCCTTGAAGCGATTTGTGAAAGAAGAAGGCGTAGAGCAAGATCGAATATTGGTGATGGCTGAAATCACGATGAATGAATTATCTTCTGATGACGAAGATGCTGATTCAGATTTCCTAGCGCGCGTTGATTTGCTCAATCAGTTGGGTTTTTCCGTTTTAATCTCAGATTACTTAAGGTTCTTTAGGCTAAGATCATGGATTCGTCGTTACACAGCCAATCGTATTGGTATTTGCTTAAGTGTTTTAGATTTTGATTACCTGTTCGCCGAGCGTTATTACGAAGGTCTTGAAGGTGGAATATTGGAAGCATTCGGAAAATTGTTTTCCGACAATACTAATGTTTATGTTTATCCAACAATTCGCGATGGTAAGTTAACAACATTGGATAATATTGAAGTTGCCCCGAGCCTTCAGTACTTACTTCGTCATCTTATACATAGCAGTGCAATGGTCTCAACCGATATTGAAGATGTGCGCAATCTGGAAATTTCTGCAAGGCAAATTATAGAGCAATTACCGAAGGGAAGAGGTGAGTGGGAAGAACAGCTTCCTGCTGAGACGGTAGACAGTATTGTTAAAAATAAACTCTTTGGCTTTGTAGATGAATGAGGCCGGTACTTTATACCTTTCGGCGTTGCCCTTATGCCATTAGGGCTCGACTTGCGCTTAGTCTAAGTAACATCAAGTATGAGCACCGCGAAGTTTTACTACGCGACAAGCCGGCACATATGCTCAGTTTATCGCCTAAAGGAACCGTGCCGGTCCTACAATTAGAAGATCGGGTGATCGATGAAAGCTTGGATATCATGCGTTGGGGTTTACGTACCCACCCTCAAAGAGATCAGTTAGATCACCCTTTGGTTGCGTTTAACGATACGCAATTTAAATATTATCTAGACCGATACAAGTATTTTGATCGTTACCCTGAACACCCGCAATCGTACTACCTAGATAAAGCTTTGCCTTTTTTAAGTGAACTTGAAAGTGCGCTAAATACTGCCCCGCAAAGCCAAGTCGACCTAGGGCAAGAAGTGTTAAGTCCACTAGGCATGGCAGTCCTGCCATTTGTGCGCCAATTTGCAATGGTTGACAAAACTTCGTTTGACATACTTGGTTTTGAACGATTAAGATGTTGGCTAGAAGCTTCTCTGGGGGGCGAACTTTTCAAAGCGGTCATGGTTAAAAAACCGCCTTGGTAAGTTAGCAAAGAAGGGAAGCGGGGGGGCAATTTGAAGTGTGTAATTGGGGGGAGTCCTCAGAGGGTGCTCTGTGGATTCTTACGGACAGTAATGTCTACTGTCTTTTTAAGTTTGGGAATCAATCTAACAATAGATGTTGGCGTCAGCGCGGCTAGCCAAGACGTGCGCGATCGCGCGAGCCGTCAAGTCATTGTTAAATTAAAACCCCAAGATTCAAGTTTTGCGCGAGCCAGCTCAGGACTAAAAGTGGATACTATGCCGATCAGCAAACTGCTGGCAAATAACGGTGCGCGCCTAGTTAAGTCCTTAGCTTTAAACCCCGATCCAGATGATTTTACGAGTGCTAGAAGCTTCGCTGCTCCAGATGTAAAAACTGAGCTTGAAGGCGAAAGTTCCAGTGCTTCGGCACAATGGATTGTGGTTGAATCTACTGTGAAAACCAATGATAGAGAAGATTTGCTAAAGGCTCTAAATGAATCAAATCAGATAGAATACGCCGTAGCAGACAGCCTTTTGTACTCGTCTAGTGTGCCTAGCGATCCAGAGTTTTCAAATCAATGGGGGTTAAACAATACGGGTCAGCTAGGTGGTCTCGAAGGGGTGGATATTGACGTGATTGAAGCTTGGGATACGACAGTCAGTTCACAGGATGTTGTGGTCGCGGTGGTTGATACAGGTATTCGTTATAAACACCCTGATTTGTCAGAGAACATGTGGATTAACGCCGGGGAAGCAGGTGCGCTCGCTTTTAATGGCATAGATGATGACAACAATGGTTATGTCGACGATTTACATGGAATTGATTGTTTTAATAATGATAGTGATCCATTGGATGATGATTCTTCACAACATGGTACCCATGTAAGCGGTATTTTAGGTGCCCGCGCAGATAATGCCAGACAAATTTCAGGTGTAGCCAGGGACGTTAAAATCATGTCTTTGAAGTATCTGAATCAAAATGGGGTCGGTACTGTTTCAGATGCAGTGGAGTGTTTGACGTATGCACTAATGATGCGCCAGCGGGGCGTAAACTTGCGCATAACTAATAATAGTTACGGCGGTGCGGTCTATAACCAAGCTTTAAAAGACATTATTGAGCAGCACGCGCAAGCCGATATTTTATTTGTGGCTGCAGCAGGTAATCGCGGCGAAAATATCGATTTTGTTCCTCACTATCCAGCCTCATTCGACGTCGATAACATTATTTCTGTAGCCAATATAACTCGTCATGGGAGGCTCGCGCGTAATAGCAATTCGGGTGTCGATTCGATTGATATCGCCGCTCCAGGAACCGACATTATAAGTACGATTAATGACGATGAAGTAGGGATGTTATCGGGTACTTCTATGTCGAGCCCGCACGTGGCAGGGGTCGCAGCACTTGTGGTGGCAAAGTACCCTAATTACAGTGCGACAAGGCTTAAAAGGCTCATGATGGATACTGCAAAAATTACTTCATCTTTGAGAAATCGTGTTGCATCTGAGGGTGTTGTTAGTGCTTATCAAGCGTTAAGTTGTGATAGCGATTTACTTAGTATGAAGGTGACACCAGCGAGTAGGAAGCCGCGCTTGGCGCTTAATGAAATACATCCTTTGAGTGTGAGTTTATCTTCTTGTGGAGAAGCGGTTATAGGGCAACGTATTGTCACTGTCCCGAGCAATGGACAGGCCGAGTTCGAATTGACCGATAGTGGTGATGGATTTTATCAGTATGATTGGGTTCCAACAGTGGAGGGGCCTGTTGAACTAAGCTTTTACCTTGGTGAAGAGAGGGTTAGTTTTAGGTCAAGGATTATCGATGTGCCGGAATATCGGCTTGATGAGAATCACAGCTTTGAATGGCAGGATATCAGCACGACTGGCTTGCAATTAACGTTGGATGAGCAACGCTCTACTAGTAAAGAAATCGACATTGGTTTTGATTTTGAATTTTTCGGCGCTGCTTATAGCGAACTCTTTGTACATGGCAACGGTATGCTCAAGTTCGGTAACTCGCCTCATTTGATGGAATATCAAGAGCTGGCAGTTGGGGACGCCATTCACCCCAATAATTTTATCGCTGGCTTGTGGGAGAATATTGATTCATCTCTTGGTGATGGTCGTATTTATACTAAGTTAGAGGGTAGCGCGCCACATCGGAAATTTATTGTTCAATGGCATGAAGTGAGTCATGCAAGTCGAACCTTTAACTTCTTACTCAGCACTGTAACCTTCCAAGTGCTTCTATATGAAGGCAGTAACGACATTGTTTTACAATATAAAAGCGTTGATTTTGGTTCACCACAATTTGACGGGGGTGCCAACGCATTGATCGCGATTGAAGGTTTTACTGGTTTAGACACCTTAGAATATAGAGGCAACAATAACCCTGGTAGCCGAAAAATTGAAGCCGAGCAGTCTATTCTTTTTACTACGAGCAAGCCTTCCGAACGTACGTTAAGTATATGGCCGTCAGATTCTGGCGTGGTTGAGGATCAATCGGGTGTGATTCATTGTGAGCTTGATTGTTTCGCACGATTTGAAGATCAATCTCAAGTGAGGCTATTGGCGACTCCGCAGACTGGCTTTATTTTTGAGGGATGGCAGGGTGTTAATTGTGCCGTCGCGGATTCATCCGTTTGTGATTTCACATTAACTGATAACTTAGAAGTCATCCCCATTTTTAGTAGAGGTCCGTCGTTCGAATTATCGGGTCTTGAAAGTATTATAACCAGCGAGTCGGGTCTGACAGCCCAGTTCAGTTTACGCCTCGATAGGGCACCGACGAGCGATGTTGTTATTGAGCTCAATGTAAGTGATCCGAGTGAAGCGACCTTAGCCCAAAGTAGTTTTATTTTTACGCCAGAAGGAGGAACGCAAGCACAGCAAATACTGATACTTGGTGTGGACGATGATGAAATGGATGGTGATATTAGTTTTAGTGTAAATAGTTCAGCCTCTACCTCAACGGATTCGATGTTTGACGGCCTATTTATGCCACAGTTTTTTGGGCTTAATAAAGACAACGACAGTGATTCTGATCAAGATGGTATTTTTGACGATGTTGATAATTGTCGTGACGTTCCTAATAGCGATCAAATTGATAGTGATAACGACAACCAAGGCGATGCCTGCGATGTTTATGAGGGTGTTGGCGTTGACAGCGACGCGGATTCGACCGACGAAGACGCAGAAAAACAAACAGACTTGCAACCTTTATGTTTTCCAATAAAAAGCCGCGCGGGACCAATAGTGATGATATGTCTTTAAGAGGTATAAAAAATATAAATGTAGCTTAATTTCGAAACGTGTGTGTGCGTTGGGAATCGACAGTTAAGTATTTATTAATGAAGTGATTTGGGGGTGTTATTTGCCTAGGATTGTGAAAGTAAATGAGGTGTTCCTTTGTCTTGAGGTTAAGGGTGTCAGCCGTTTTATCATTATAGAGCTTGCTATGTGCTTGTTTTGTGTGTGCATTGGCCTTGTTGTGCCCAATCAAGCCTTGGCGCTGGACTCTTCTGACTTGTCGATGGAGCAACGAGCAAAACGTCAAATCATCATAAAACTTAAGGATGACTCTCTTTTAGGAGCGCCAAGTAGTGTCGACTTGACCAATGCGCGAAAACCGGCGATGCCGATTCAGGGCATTAAGATGATCAAGAGATTGTCGTCTAAGCGCACCTCAAATAAATTTAATGCCGCAAAGTTACAAGGCAAATCAACAAAACTACAAGATAAGTCAATGTGGTTGGTTGTTGAGCCTACCGCGGAAAACGCCGATCGCAACGCCTTAATTAAGACCTTGATTAATACTGAGGGTGTCGAATTCGCGGTTCCTGATGGGATTATGCGAGCCGTCGATGTGCCTGACGACCCTCGTTATTCCGAACAATGGGGGTTAGACAATAGTGGACAATTTGGTGGTCTTGAGGACATCGATATTGATGCGCCGCAAGCATGGGATATAACCACTGGAAGTGACGAAGTTGTGGTGGCCGTTATTGACACAGGTATTCAATACAATCATCCAGATCTCATTGATAATATGTGGGTGAACCCTGGTGAAGCCGGTGAACTCGCAAACAATGGTATTGATGATGATGGCAATGGATATATCGATGACGTGCATGGCATCGATTGCGCTAACGATGATGGAGACCCATTGGATGACACGCCACAACAACATGGTACGCATGTAAGCGGCATCTTAGGAGCCCAAGGTAACAATGGAACTCAGGTGTCTGGAGTGGCCCGAAATGTCAAAATAATGTCTCTTAAATACCTCAACGAGAACAGTGCTGGTTTCGTATCCGATGGTTTAGAGTGTTTAGCTTACGCATTAGATATGCGTCAAAACGGAGTTAACTTAAGAGTAACTAATAATAGTTATGGAGGGTCACAAGCGAATCAAGCGTTCCGAGATATGATCCAACAACATGCAGACGCAGGTATTCTATTTGTGGCCGCCGCTGGAAACTCAAGCCTCGATATTGACTCTTTTCCGCAGTACCCAGCTTCTTATAATCTCGACAATATCGTTTCGGTGGCAAACATCGATCGCAACGGAGCGCTTGCATCCAGTAGCAGTTTTGGTGCCGATTCAGTGGATCTTGCTGCCCCGGGCAGCAGTATATTAAGCACAATCAATGCCGATGATGTGGGCTTGCTGAGTGGTACATCTATGTCTTCTCCATTTGTGGCTGGTGTGGCTGCATTGTTGGTAGCCCAAGATCAAACTCGCAGTTTTGCGAGTATTAAGGCATTGATGCTTGAGACGGTAAAACCGCTAAATAGTTTACAGAGTCGGACTTTGAGCGGCGGTTTAGTGAGTGCGCATAGAGCCTTGAGCTGTGTTCCGGATCGGCCTATAGCCGAAATTAGTCCGCAGAGCATTAAGGATGTTTTAGTGTTAGGCGAACTTTATCAAATTTCGCTAACTGTGCGTGCTTGCGGCGCAGAGGTTCTTGGTGAGTCTGTAATTGTGACGCTTGATAACGGTCAGCCTGCTTTTTCTCTAACTGATAATAATGATGGCTCATATAGTTTTGATTGGTCGCCCACCGTGGCTGGCCCAGTCATGCTTAGTATCGATGTTGGTGGACAGATTTTAACGCTTCATACACGCGTGGTAGAGGTGCCTAGTTATTCACTAGACACATCACATCCTTACGATTGGCAGGATATTAGTGTTGATGGAACGGATGTTGGTTTGGCAAATATTGATGACGGCGAGGTAGGCGTACAAATAGGTTTCGACTTTCAATTTTACGGCTTGGATTATAAAAAACTCTACGTGCAAAGTAATGGCATGTTGAAGTTTGCTGAACCGCTCAATATTCCTTTCTTTATTGAGCTAGAAGCTGGCGCGGCGACAGAACCTAATAACTTTATTGCGCCTTTGTGGACGGACTTAAACCCGAATGCAAATTCTGGTCGAATCTATACTAAGCTTGAAGGAGTAGCGCCCAATCGGCGTTTCATTGTTCAGTGGGATAACTTACTGCATTTTAGCGATTTGTTTTTAGATTTACCTAGTACCGTTACTTTTCAGGTTATTCTTTACGAAGCAAGTAATGATATTTTGGTGCAATACCAAGATGTAATTTTTGGTTTACCCGAGTTTGATAACGGTGTTAGCGCCCTCAGCGCAATAGAAGGGTTCACCGGTACAGATTTCATTGAACACACGGTTGCTTCGGGTCTCAAATTAAGTAACGAACAAGCTTTGTTGTATACCTTCACCAAGAACAACGAGAGGGCCATTACTGTGGTGCCGTCGGTTAGCGGCAGCGTAATAAGTGATGATATTGCCTGCGGTGTTTTGTGTTTCGCCCGCTTACCGCTAGGGACTCAAGTTAGTCTGAGTGCGCAAGCAAACGAAGGATATGTGTTTGATCGATGGTCACAAGGCCCCTGCCTAGATCAAGGTTCGATTTGCCAGTTCACATTATTGGATGATCAGCATATTGAGGCCGTTTTTTTGCATCAGCCGGCCATAGAAGTTCTAAATTCTACTAATTTAATAACAACCGAGTCTGGTTTAAAAGCTGAATTTCAAATACGACTGAATAGGGCCGCGAGCGAAGATGTACGTATAGAATTCTTCAGCAGTGATGAAAGCGAAGTGACACTTGATCCTTCGATAGTTACTATCTCTGCGGAACAGGGTACTGGCTTAAAGACTATTAGAGTGCTGGGTGTTGACGATCCTGATGTCGACGGTGATGCTGAAATCTTGATAAGCTCATCCGGTAGCCAGTCGTCTGATTTGGATTTCGACGCACTTAATATTCCCACTATCTCGGTTATCAACCGAGATAATGACTCTGACAGTGATAATGATGGTGTTTTTGATGATATTGATAATTGTCGTTTAGTTCAGAATCCGGACCAACTGGACACCGATGGTGATCAATATGGCGATGCCTGTGACCTTGACGACGACAATGATGGCCTAAATGATGCCGATGATGAGTGTCCCTTACTAAATGGTGATTGTTCAAATGGGCAAGAAACTGATAGTTTATGTTTTCCGGTAAAATCAACCACCGGTAGAGTGGTAATGATTTGTTTATAAACTATCTTTTTTAATTTTGCCCTATAAAAATGACCAGCCCTAAATACGAAATTTTGCACCAACCTGAAGAAGAATTATTTTACGTACACTTAGATGAAGGTCAAAGGGCTTTTATAAAGTATCAAAAAGTGGCAAATGCTTCCGAGGTCGACTTTTTTTCAACTTTTGTGCCTGACAGTCATCGTGGGCAGGGTTTAGCCGCACATTTAGTAGAGCATGGTTTCGCTTGGGCACAAGAACAGCAATTGAGCATTAAAGCCTCGTGTTGGTATGCCGAGATAAAGCGCAAGCGAATGATGCGAGATAAAGAATAAGTTGAGTCGCTTGTGGTGCTTGATATTAATCGCTTTTCTACGGTTTCGCCGTATTTCCGTAAACTGCAAAAACAGGCAGGCCCAGAGTTAGCAGATAGTAATGTAGAGTGCTTAGCTCTTATTTGTGAGAGCCTAGATAATGTGACAATCGAAAACGCAGATGCGTTGCTGTTAAAATCTAAAATAGCATTTGATTATCACTGGTCATTGGCAATGTTTAATCGCGAATTAGACCAAGTTTGCCTTGGCAAGTGGCGATCATCTTTCGCCGATGCCAGTATTGAGCTTGCGCTTCGTTGCGCCTGGCACAGCGTAATTGAAAAGCACAGGGCTCTAGCTCGCTTGCCAGATGAAAAAGGGATGGTCGATGGCTTATTTGTTTTCGCTTTAGGTAAGCTTGGTGGTCGCGATCTCAATTTCTCAAGCGATGTAGATCTTATCGCGTTCTTCGACCCTGATCTTTTGCAAGTGCCCGATACCTTGGGTAAAGGTTATATTACACACAGCGTCTTACAAGAACTGACTCGACTGTTATCTCGAAATGGTTCAACTAATTTTGTGTGGCGCGTTGATTGGCGATTACGCCCCAATGCGTCAGCGACTACCTTAGCGATGTCGACTGCCGCCGCACTCGATTATTATTTTTATCGAGCATCGCCATGGCATCGTTTAGCCCTTTTGAAGGCACGCGTAGTTGCGGGTGATTCGAACTTGGGCGATACATTTTTATCCGAGTTAACTCCTTTTTTATGGCGTCAAAACCTTGATTATCGAGCACTAGACGAGTTAGCTGAGATTAAACAACGTATCAATGCCGAACATCCAGGTTTGCGAACACAACGGCAATGGCTCGAGCCCATCAGCGACGAGGTTGCAGGCTTTAATCTGAAACTTGGTACTGGAGGAATTCGTGAAGTTGAGTTTGTGGTTAATGCCTTACAACTATTATGGGGTGGTCGTGACCTTAGTTTGAGAACAAGCAATACAATGCAAGCTTTGGTTGCGCTTGAAAGTGGCAAATATTTAGAAGCGCAAGTGTGCGCCGACCTGAAGCAAGCGTACTCTTTTTTTCGACACCTTGAGAATGCGGTGCAGCTTAGGGACAATCAACACGATCATCTACTACCGCAGGCAGAAAACCTTCGAGCTGCCGTTATCGAGCTGGCCGGATTTTCTGATTGGAATTCCATGAGCGAGCAACTTAATATTCATCGTAGGTTGGTTAGTGCTGTTTTTTTGAATCTGTTTGTCGAACAATCTAGCGATGAAAGCGAGCCTATCGAATGGCCGCATGGTCTATCTCCGGCTTCACGAGAAGTCGTAGATGCTTGGGAAGCTGGCTATATTTGCTATGGTGTCTCAAAAGAGATAAGACTTCGGCTTAAGCCTCTCACGCTTGCCTTATCAAATCACTTGGCGACGATTGACGAAAACGAGGCGAGCGAAGTAAGTTTAGCCTTACACCGGTTTTTTAAATCATTACCGGTCGGAGAACAATACTTTCGTTTATTGGCTAGTTCGCCGCAGTTACTTGACAGTATTGTTATGCCGTTGATGCACTCTCCGCCAATGACAACGTTGTTGCATCAGTCGCCTCATATTATTGATTGTTTTGTACAAGCGCATTGGCAATGGGGGCAAAAGTTCGATACTGAATCGGTGCTTAAAGCCAGCAGTTACGAGCTCAGCCTAGAAAGATTGCGTCGTTTTGTTAATGAATACCTGTATCAGTTGTACTTGGCATTTTTACAAGAACGTTTGAGTCCTATTGATTTACAAGAAGCTCTTACCGTACTCGCCGAGAAAAGTTTAGAATTAAGTTTGAAAGTCGTAGCGCAAGGAATGAAGCTAGATAAAATCCCAGTTGCTTTGATTGGCATGGGTAAGTTGGGCTTAGGCTGTATGGCACCAATGTCCGATTTAGATTTAATTTTTGTGTTTGACGAAAATGAGTCTGACATACAAGAAGCGACGCGTTTTGTTAGTCGCCTACAAACTGCAATATCAACACCTATGCGCGAAGGGATTGTGTATGAATTAGATACACGTTTAAGACCCTCAGGACGTTCCGGGGTGCCGACGGTCAGTATTGCCAGCTTTGCCAAGCACCATAAGCAACGTGCGCATACTTGGGAGCACATAGCTTTGATGCCGAGCCGTGTGGTGGCTGGGAACTTTGCACTAGAAGAACGTATAGAAAGCGTAAAAATGGCCGTATTGGCGGGGCCACGTGATCGCGATCAAGCTCTAAATGATATGTTGAAAATGTATAAGCGTATCGAGGAGCATCGAATCAGTGCGACACCAAGTAATATTTGCAATACTAAGTTACGTACTGGTGGTTTAATGCAAGCTGAATATCTTGCCGCTTGTTTGGTGTTGGCAAGGCACGACATGAGCGCTGTTGAAGAGGCTAGTTTTGACGACTTATTGAAGCGTTCATTGAAAGACGATGAAACTCAATTGCCAGTTGTAATAAAAAATTGGCGTACTTTGCAGTTATGGGAACGCCTGCTTGGATTAACCGATAAGCCGTTCGATCATGTGCCATTAAATTACCAACCTATTATACTGAAGCAGTTAGGTTTGTTGAATCGGCAAGACTTTGATGCGCTTCAAGCTAGCAATGAAAAAACGATTATAAGGATTGCAGATTCTTTCTTTATGGAATCGAAAATAATGGCGGTGCCGGAGGCAGAACGATTAACTCAATTAGAGGCCTGGGAAGAAACTAAGGTTAATTGGCATGACTAAAATTTCTGATTTGCATGGATAATTAGGCGGCAAATTAACTCTAAGTAGAAACACTTTGTAATTCTGTCGACGCGATCTCTATAATTGTGTCACGCAACCAGCTTAAGGCCGCATCCTCTTCGCTGTGTTCATGCCAATATAAGTGCATGGAATATGGCTTTATATTAAAAGGGATTTCTTCCATATAAAGATCGTCGTTGAGTAATTCTCTCGCCATCATTTTACTGGTCGTTAGCAGTTGGTCAGAATTAAGCAATACTTTGGTTGCGGCGAAGTAATTCTGACAGCGTATATTACTCTGTCTTTGCAGCCCCGCCTTTTGAAAAAACGCATCTTCCATAGTCATACCGACTGGTCTATTCGATACGCTGATATGCTGGCTCGCTAGATAGCTCTTTTTATCTAACTTATCTTGCAGTGGATGACCTTTGCGCATTAATACACAAAAATTAGATGAATATAGTTCGTGATGTCGGGCAACTTTCTTTACTCGAACTCCGACATCAAGAGCAACATCTATGTTGCCAGCAGCTAGCTCACGAGAAAGCTGAGTGCGATCAAATTTGACGCTTGCAAAACCCACGCCTGGCGCGCGCTCACTTATAGTAGAGCAAAGGGCGGGCAGTATCGCGATCTCGATAGAGTCGTGGATGCCGATTCGAAAGAAATGCTCACTCGTGTGAGGGTCGAATTTATCCCATTGTTGTAAGGCTCTCTGCAAGTTCGCTAAATTTTCGATGACTTGAGGTGCCAGCCGTCGACAAGCTGGAGTAGGAACCATACGATTTTGAGCACGTTGAAACAAAGGGTCGCCTAGGGCATCACGCAAGCGGCGCACGGCATGGCTGATTGCCGATGGGGTTAAATGCAGTGCTTCAGCAGTACGACTCATATTTTGTTCTTCATAGAGGCTGCGGAATACTTTGAGTAGATTTAAGTCTAACTGTTTTATGCGATTCGGATTGTGCATGAGCGATCTATAGAATTAAGTATTCTGAACTTGCTTCATAAAAACCCAATAGTATATTTCATTTCATTCATATACAAATTGTCTATTTTGAAACCAGATAACCAGTGAATTTTGTCTTCGAGCTCGAAGGATCGCTTGGTATCAAATAACGATACTTGTGATAAGACGATTTTAATTACTGGTGCCAGCTTCAGGGTGCGTTGCAAATGGCTTATATACGAAAAAAGATCGGAACCTAGCCTTGAGCGATTGTGTGGCGGTGAGTAAAGCCGTGGTATTAAAGTATGCAAAAGGGCATGCCTTAACGCGTTCTTAGGACGCTAATCTAGTATACAAACTTAGGGTGACAACCAATTAAAAAGCGGAAGTGCTAGATACGCAGTGCTAAAACCGATGAGCCAAACGATAACAGAAGTAAACCACGCGCGTTTATTAAAACGATGTGAACGTTCACATATTAAGGCTAAGTCTGGATCGCTAGGGCACGCTCGATTTGGTCTAAATATTGCCCATGCGCTTAGGCCTAATAGAACACTAGTGATCGCAAATATCAGTAACTTGTGCTTGGTTATACTTACTAGCACCGGAAATGTTGAAAACAGGCTAGCTGATACAGCTCCTAAGCCTAAGGTGACCAAGAGTATTGGCAGTGCACAGCAGATGAGCGTCGATAGGGAAGTAAAAAGAACTAGCCACCCCCAACGACCTTTGTCGATATAGTTTGTGGATGATTTACTCATGCGAATGACTTTGCGAGTGGTGTTCGTGTGTTACATCTGCTTCGCTTGCATCATCTATTTGATCAGCGATGTCTTGGTTTTCACCGTCAAAAGAACAGCCTTCGAAGCGCTTCAAGCTGCGGAATGTGAAACCTTTTTTAAGGAATAGTTTAGTCAGTTCTTGTTCTTCGAGGATCAAAGATGGATCGCCGCACACGGAGATAGTTCCCGTTTCTAAATCGCTCTTAATGAGTTCGATGCCGTCTATCCTTTTTAACGCTTTTTCTGATGTGGCAACACAGAATGGGCAGGTCACGCCGTCAATGCCAATGTCGTATTGAATTTGCTGTTGTGCGCTTGACGGGATCGCAAAAAAAATAAAAAGAGAGAGAATAAATAATATACTGTTTTTCATAATAGTATCTAGATTAAAAGTTGGCTCTTATGCCCGTAATAATGGCGTAGTCTGATTCCAGAGCATTGCCATTGGCTTGTTTTATAATTGGAACGCGAACCGCTAATTCTGCGATCCATCGACGAGTGAGATATTGAATACCAGGTAATATTGAGGCGTTAAAACCACCTGAATTCGGATTTAGATCTCCTGCCAAGCGGTTTCGCTCAAGTAGATTTAGATTGGTTTCTAGAACTGCTAGCCAGAACCCTTTGGTGTTAGCGGATATGATCTTAGGCGCGACTCTCCGTTGCCAAGAAAAGTCAGCGGTAAGCACGTCGCCGGCGTTAAAGTTTCCGTTACTTGTGTTGTGGTCGTAGCGGATCTGTAAATCAAAAGTCTGTTTGATACTCGCTCTTGTAAAAGTGACGCCCGCGAAAACGCCCGCAGTACCGTTACTTATTACGCCGCGTTCTCCGGTCGCAAGGCGTAAGCCGGCGAAAGGAGCGATTCGCTTAGTCTCCCCTAATTTGTCGGTTCTGTAAGCTTCGTAGCGCCCAAATAGCTCGGCATCGCCAAACCCTGACTCATCTATGTTTGAATCGACTGATGTCTGATTAATATTGCTAAGCGGTAACACCGCAATGGCGGCCCACTTAGCACTAATGCCATAGGCAACGACAGACGTTAAACTGAGTTCTTCGCGCTCTAGTTGCTTGTCATTAATAGTTGATGAACTGGATTCAAAGCTCGCCAAACCTCTTAAAACCCATTCGTTTTGGCTTACGGGCAGTGCACTATTAAATGTGATTGGCGCAGCCCTAGGGCTCGCAATAGTCAGACAATAGAGTAAGGTAAATAGTCCAAACCTCATAAAAAAGAGGCTTTGGTAAACAGCTTTTATAGATTTCATGACACTAATTTATTGTTCAGCTCAATCGTTAAAATGCTGAGCTGTTAGGAACAGCAGGAAGCTAGTTCCTGCGCGAGATCAATAATTAGTTAACTAATCGGAGGCGGAGAAGGTTCTCCGATATCGGTATCGTCTAAAACGTGTCTAAGCGATAGATGGTGAGTGTGAGAAGCTAAAATTGTCGAATTCATATCGTCGACGATTAAAACCGCAAGCCCTGCCGTGACCACATCTAGACCGCAGCGTTGACATTGCATTTCGCCAGTTGAGCATTCGCAGTCCATATCCATCTCATCACCATTGGCCATCATGCTCATCATACAGTCCGCAGGCATTAGCTTGCTGGCTGAAATCGAGGCTACACACGCATTGCTTACTAATGCGAAGATTAGCAAGGTGAGTGTAAATTGGCTGAGTTTTTTGGACATGCCCGCACTATATCATGCGGTTAACTTATGTTCAATGCTTAGATTGTTTATGCGCATCAGCCCCGTCACCTTGCTGTCTTTTCGCGATCAGCTAGAGCTTATTATTTTTTTTGCCCTATTACGCCGAATTAAACCTAATCTAAACATCAGTGTTAAAATCGACTGGTGTTAGATTAGGTGTGAATGTCGTTGCTTTGGTTTCTAGCTTATTATTTGCAAAGTCGTTTAGTTTGCAGTGCTGCGTAAATCAAGTATTGGCATATTTTCACCGCCGACGTATTTTGGAAGAATGCCATTCCACGCTTCAATTTGTTTTAATTGAATATAAGCTGGGCTTTGTTGTGCGGCGTTATTAATTTTATCGATCTTATACGCCTCTGCATCAGCAAGTAAGCGGATACGTTGTTCTTCTAATTTGGCCGCTTCATACTCGGCATTCGCTGTAGCAATTTTTTGTTCTTGCTCGGTTGAAAAACGCTTAAGTTCAGCTTTTTGTTTTTCTGCTTCTTGTTCTCTGCGTTTTTTGTCTTCGACCGCTTTTGCAATGAAAGGAGGAAGCACAACATTGCGAATTAAGATGCCTTGCATTTCTATACCAATGGGTTCTAATTTTGACGTTAGAGCTTCCATCATTTGGATTTGCATACGGTTTTGAACTGATTCTGAATAAAACTCTTCAGCGTTTGCAACCGTTTTACCTTGCTCACGAATGAGTGAGCGAAAGTAAGGTACCATGTGGATGCTAACGACATCGTTAGCGCTACCAGTATTCTTTTTAACTGCGGGTGCAGAGGTGCCAATTAATCGATATTGAAGCGATACATCGAAATGAGAAATTAATTGGTCTTGTGATGGAACGCCCATTTTGTCGAACTTAGCTGTCTTCTGCCGCACGTCGTATTGAGTCCATGAATAAAGCGGGTTGACGGGAAAGTGCAAGCCTTCGGGATAAACATCATTTTGTACCTTACCAAATAAAGTTGCTACCTTGACATGACCGGCCGGTACTTGCTGTATAAAAAATAAAGCTAAGAATAATAATGTTGCGGGAAGAATGGCCAGTTTGGCGAACGCTTTAAAAGGCCAAAGTAGATTGCCTTGACGAGCAGCGATGATGGTAACCAAGCTGATTGCAAAAATAGCGAGTGAAATAAATTGGATATTTTGAAACATAAAACCCCCGTTTTCTGATTATAGTTTTGGTCCGTTAATCATTGCATCTCCTTGAGTATTACTAAGTTCTATTCAAAGTCCCTACAATGATTGTTCCTACAGATATGGTGGGTTTAGAGCGTTTTTAAAGTGCTATTAAATGGCGATAATGTGGTTTTCTAAGATCTACGCGTTTGGCTTGTTGTGCTTTAATGCTTGTAGTTTCTTTTCCAGGAGTTCAATTTTGTCCTTAGTGCTTACCAGCGTCTGCATTAGTTGGTCATGTAATTCTGGATTCTCTAATTTGCGTAAATGATCGTATTTGGCTTCGTCGAGATTGTTAATTACAACAGCGATGAATAAATTAACCACCACAAAGGTACCTATTACGACAAAGCTCACAAAGTAGAGCGCATAAGCCGGTGATAACTCCATGGCTTTGTACATTACGTCAGTCCAATCTTCGAGCGTGACGATACGAAAAAGAGTAAGCAGCGCATAAGCTAGATTACGCCAGTGGGTAGGGTCATGCTCATGGAATAAATGAAAGCCTAACACCGCGTAGATAAAGAACAGTAAGCTCATCAATATAGTGATGTGAAACATCGACGGAATTGATTTTAACAAGGTCTCTACAATTAAGCGTAGCTCGGGAAAGGCATTAACAAGGCGCAAGACACGTAATAACCTAAACACTCGGCCAAGCATAGCGTACTCGGCGGACATGGGCAGTAGTGCAAGAATGATGAGGCTGAAATCAAAAATATTCCAAGCGCTCTTGAAATAGTTCCAAGGTCTGGGTGACTCGGCGATGATTTTTATTGCAGCTTCGACAATAAATAAAACCAGTATTACGCTGTGCCCAAAATCTAGACGTTGCTTGAGGAGCGGCGTCATGATGTTTGGAAATGTTTCTAGCGCAATGAGCACTGCCGTTAAAAGAATTAGACCGATTATAATTCGGTCAAATTCTTTTGAAGCGGCGATCTGTTTGATTAAATTCACTTTCAAGGACTCGTTAGCCGGTGTTACGTAGGCCTGTGGCAATGCCGTTAATGCTATCCAGCGCAGGTTTGAGCCATTTAGAGGTGAGTCGATCCTCAGCTTTGTCTAGGCGTGCAAGAAGCGCGATCTGAATATAATTGAGCGGGTCTAAATACGCATTTCGCCAGCGCACAGACTGACCAATATCAGGAAAGTCAGCCATCATTTGTGTTTCACCAGTAATAGATTGAATGGTTTTGACGCTACGCTGATATTCATCGCTCATTTGTGTGTAAGTCTGCTCGGCAATAGTCGCATCTGAGCACAGCTGAGCGTACTTCTTGGCGACGGTTTGATCTGTTTTCAAGATCACCATTTGAGAGTTGCTGAGTAAGGTACGAAAATACCGCCAATCGCTGTGCATTTCTTTTAGAACTTGCAAGCCATCTTCATCGATGGCTTGCTCTAGTGCAGTACCTAAGCCGTACCAACCGGGAATGTTTTGGCGTGATTGAGACCAACCAAACACCCAGCCAATGGCTCGAATGGACTTTTTCGAGTAGTCCGCTTTTTTACGATGCGAAGGTCGTGAACCAATATTAAGCAAGCCAATTTCATGAGACGGCGTGGTTTCATAAAAATATTGCATGGTCGCAACATTATCATCGGTAAGAGCTCGAAAAGCTTGTTCACCAGATTTCACTAAGCGATCCATCATTGCTGTGTGTTGTTTTTGATCAGTGTTTTCATTCGCAGGGTCGCTGGCTTTCATAAGGCCGGTGATACCGACGGTCAGTTCATAGCGAGCAGTATCTTTAAAGTTGTACTTGAACGATAAAACTTCGCCTTGTTCGGTGAATTTGATGCCGCCCTGAACAGTGCCCTTGGGCTGGCTTAAAATGGATTCATGAGTTGGCCCACCGCCGCGACCTATAGTGCCGCCTCGGCCATGAAATAAAAGACAGCGTATGCCATTGTCATTGCAGGCCGAAACAATGTTTTGTTGTGCTTTGTAGAGATTCCAGCTTGAGGCTAAAATACCACCATCTTTACAAGAATCGGAATAGCCCAACATGATTTCTTGCGTATTATCAGTAAACGCTAAGAGCTGTTGATATAGCGGGTTAGTAAACAAGGTGGTTAAGGTTGGCTGCGCATGTTCCAGGTCTTTGACAGTTTCAAACAACGGCGCAATATGGATCAAGCTTGTGCTTTGGCCTTGTTCATTGTGAGTGATTAATCCAGCTGTTTTAGCTAGAACCGCAACCTCGAGAATATGGCTTGCCTGATGAGTCATTGAAATAATGTAGCTACCAAAACAATCTTGCGAGACTTCTTCGCGCATTTCGTTCATCAAGCTAAAGACTTTGATGATGTCATCACTCTGAATAGTAATTTGACTGCGATCAAACGATAACGGTTTAGGACTCTTTAATTGTTCAGTTAGCCAAGCTTGGCGTTGCTCTTCATCAAATTCGTAATAGTCAATCGGCGTGTCTAAGTTGGAACCAATCTCAGCAATCGCTTTTGTGTGCAGTGTTGATTCTTGGCGGATATCTAGTTTGGATAAGTAAAATCCACAGGTGTCGATCAAACGCAGTAGATCTTGAATACTTCCGCTGGTGATGTTGGCTTCGTTGTGGTGTGCGAGAGAGTCATGTATGAGTACAATATCGGCACGTAACTCATGTTCGCTTTGATAGCACAATGCGTCGAAGCGAATATTTTTATCACCGAGTCGTGTTTCAACTAAGCTTATTGTTCTCTCAAGCCTAAGGTTGATGAAATTAAAATACTGACAATAAGGTTCGTTTGTATGCGCCTTACCCAAGTACTTAGTTATGTCTTGCTGTTTGAGATTAATTGCCTCAACTAAGGCGGGCGAGAGTTCAACTTGATCAGCGCTGTGGGTAAATGTTTGCGCCATTAGACGAACCCGCCTAGCGTATTCGCGCAACACTTCTAATTGTTGCATGCGCAGAGCATTGCGAGTTGTATCTGGTGTAACAAAGGGGTTTCCATCTCGATCACCGCCAACCCAAGTGCCAAATTGCAATATTTTGGGAAGGTCTAAATCCATTTTTTGCGCTTGTGGATAGGTTTGCTTAATGGCTGACTCTAAATCCCGATAGATGCCAGGAATCGCAGCAAATAGTGTCTCTCTAAAGTAGTACAAAGAGTTTTCTATTTCGTCGTAAACGGTCGGCTTGGCTGGTCGAACTGCTTCGGTTTTCCAAAATATCTGAATCATCGCTTTGAGTCGATGTTGTACGGCTTCATATTCGGACGAGCCAACTCGCTTGCTGAGTAGATTTTTATAAGCACGGTATATACGTTGCAGCGCTTGTAGGACGATTGGTCTTTTGGCTTCAGTAGGATGCGCTGTAAATGTTGGGAAGTAGTTTAGTTGGCCAATTAAGTCGAGGACTTCATTCAGGCTTTTACCATCTCGTTTGAATTGCCCTAAGGTGGCCACAAAGGAATTATCCCAAGCCTCACCATTAGCTTCTAAAGCATCGCGCTTTTTTTGGTTTTCGTATTCTTCACCAATATTAGCTAAGTGAAAGAACGTACTAAAGGCGTGAATGATTCTCCCGAGCGTGTCGGCATCCAATGTTTCGATGCTGTCGACTAGCTCGGAGATTTGCTCAGCATCGTAACTCTTCCTTTGAGTGATAAAGCCAGTGCGTAGTTCTTCTACTGCTTTGAAAACGCTTTTATCTTCTTGTTCCTGAATTACTTCTCCAAGTAGATTCGGTAAAATTTTAGCTTCGTCGCTCAGCGTATTGATGGGTGTAGGCATGTTTTCTTTGTATGAGTTTACGGCGGCTATGAATATTATCATGCTCGCTGCGCCATGCGCACTGGTGTGTCTTATTTTGCGTTATTTTGTAGTTTATGGCGCTAATGCTCAAACTTAACGTTAAAATCGTCTTATGAAAAAAGTTAAAACAGGTGCTTTGCGCCGCCGTTTGTCCTTGGGAATGGTTGGAGCAAAGAGTGGCGTAAATTTACTCGGAGCGAGTCTCGCGAACTTATGGGTCTCAGAAGATCAAAAAGAGGCGCATAGAACGGCTGCTTTAGAACGCGAAGCGCGTCGCTTTGTGGAGGAGTTAGGCCGTTTAAAAGGAGCGTATGTCAAAATTGGACAGATGTTAGCACTCTACGGAGAGCATCTACTGCCCAGCTCGGTGAACCGAGCGCTACACACTTTAGAGGCTCAAACCACGCCCATTGACTGGCAACAAGTTTCGATTCAGTTGAAACCAGAATTTAAAGAACTAAAAATCGAAGCGAACGCATTTGCTGCCGCCTCGTTGGCTCAGGTACATAAAGCAAAGCTCGGCGATGTCTCGGTGTGTGTGAAAATACAATATCCCGGGATTGCTAGCGCGATTGACGATGATTTTAAGCATTTTTTGCAAATGCTAAAATTAGCTAGTTGGATTAAATCTGCGCGACATTTAGAAGAGGTGACCAAGCAATTAAAGCGTCATTTAATTGAAGAAGTTGATTACCGGAAAGAGTTCAATAAAGCGCAGCGTATTCGTGAGTACTTAGCCAATGATCCTCGTTTTATGATTCCTCAATATTATCCAAACTATTGCACGCGTGATGTCTTAACTATGGACTATGTCGATGGCTTTGATGTTAAAGATAAAGAAGTGCAGAGTCTGAGTTTAGAGCGGCGCAATAGTTTAGCCATCGCTATGTTAGAGCTGTTCTTTATCGAAGCGTTTGACTGGGGCTTAATGCAAACTGACCCTAATTTTGGCAACTATCGTATTCTGATAGACCCCAGCGGTAGTAATGATCGATTAGTATTGCTAGATTTTGGCGCGGTTCACGATCTTGATACACAGTTCCAAAATGCCTTAAGAACGACCATATTAGGCGCATGGCAAGACGACCAGCAGAAAACCATCGAGGGTTTAATTGGGCTTAAGTGTTTAACTGTCGATGATAGTAAAGCGGTTAAAGAGTCGTTCGCGCATTTTTGTACTATGTTGATGGAACCGTTTCGACAAGACTTCACAGCTGTGCCTAAATACGCATTGAATACCCAAGGCGTCTACAATTGGGATAAATCAAAGCTGTTACAGCGTAGTGCGAACCTAGGTAGTACAAGTATGATGCACAAAGGTTTTAGTATGCCGCCTTCGGATTTTATGTTAATTGTGCGTAAGCTCACCGGAGTGTTTACCTTTGTTTGTGCAATAAAAGCCGAGTTTAATGCATATCAATTGCTCGAAACTTATAGTGACTAATGCATCTGAAGTTTGTGTTGATCGTTTGATTTAAATATCTGTAGACAGAAGTCGTTGTAAGTTTGGCATTCGGCGCGATAGAATAAAATCTATTGAAGCCAACTAGAGAAACTCTATGTCGATGGTCGATATTCAGTCCTTGGATAAAAGCTACGGTAGCACGCAAGTACTGTTTGATATCAATTTAAAAATTGAAGAAGGAGAAATTGTTGGCTTAATAGGACCAAATGGAGCAGGTAAATCTACTTTGCTTAAAGCAATTATGGGTTTGGTAAATTACCGAGGTCGACTTAGCATCTTCGACAAAGATCCCTATAAGCATCGAACGGATTTACTCAAAGAAATGAGTTACATCGCCGATGTGGCGAGTTTGCCTACATGGATGAAAGTTTCAGACTTATTTGATTTTGTCGCCGCATCGCATCCAAAATTCGATCGGCAAGCTGCTAAGCAATTACTTGACGATACCAATATACCATTTAAGGCCAAAGTTGAAACACTCTCAAAGGGAATGAAAACACGATTGCATTTGAGTTTAATTTTGGCAATTAATACTCAATTATTAGTGCTTGATGAACCTACTTTAGGTTTGGATGTTCTAGTGCGGCGTGATTTTCAAGGCCGGTTAGTGGAAGATTATTACAATCAGCAACGTTCTATTTTAATTACCACCCACCAAGTAGATGAAGTTGAGGGAATATTAACTCGAGTTGTTTTTATTAAAGATGGCAGAATTAATCTTGATATCAAACTCTCGGATTTAAAAAATAATTATAGCAAATTACGTACCACGCAAAACGTAGTGTTTACTGATCCAAAGATAAAGCCGATTTATCAGCGCGCACTGCCTGAGAGTACTGAGTTGATATTTGAGAATGTCGATGCGAGCGAATTAGAAAAATACGGTGAGGTTTCGTCTCCTAGTTTAGAAGATCTATTTGTGGCGACTAATAGTTAATGAACGATCGAGGTTAGCATGAATGTATTTTTTACCTTAATAAAGCGTGAATTGCTGGAGCACAATAGTTTATGGCGAGTGCCTATAATTCTGTTGGTCTTGGCTATTTTAATTCGCTTATCCCTTGTTTTTGGAAACTATGCCACCGACATTAACATTCCCGACCAGTTGCAGCTCAATGACACCATAGACGCATGGGTGGATAGTGCATTGGCAAGTAGTTTGGGGTGGGTGAATTCGATCATTGTGTGGACTATGTTCGTGGTCGCTGTATTTTACGCGCTTAATTGCTTGTTCACTGAACGGCAAGATCAGAGTGTGTTGTTCTGGCGTTCATTGCCTGTATCTGATGCATTAACGGTGGCGTCAAAACTTACCGTGGCGGTCGTTATCGTGCCGTTATTGATAATTGTTTGCCAAATTATTTCGGCCTTTATATTTTTAGGAGCAGGCAGTTTTGAGTTTTTAATTAACGTCTTTGGAGAGACGCTTTTAAGTATTTTTAAATTGGTTTTATGGTCTTTGTTGCCGACCGCCGCTTGGTGCATGTTTTGCTCGGAGTTTTGCAAAAGAAATCCGTTTCTATTAGCTATTTTCATACCTTTGGGTTTGGTCCTTGTAGATAATTTATTTTTTGATGGCAGTGTAGATAATATGCTTGTGATCAATCGTGTGTTTGGATTTAGCGATTATTCAATTTGGCCTTTGTTGAGCGGCGTTTTACTCAGCGGTGTGTTTTTGTATATGGCGACGATTAAACGTAAACAAAGAATATAGAGGTTTCGACAGTCTGGCTGACCCCGTTTTGATACTAAGGATAGTTATTTACAGGTCAAAGAGTTGATGAGTTTTGTGCTTGATAGGACTTTTCAGCCCGTGTTGTTCAAGGTATCTTGGTATCAAAACACATACATCGAATAATGACCAAAGCTGCCAGTCTCTTAAATGCGGATTTTTATCGTGATCAACTAGCGGTCGTGATCGAAATGATGCGTACAGGAAAAGGTGATGAGGCTCGTAGTACGAGCGTTATTCGAGCTGATTCGCTGCGCGACGAAGCGCGCCTAGCTCATGAAAAGGCCATGTTTCGGCGCCAACCACTGATTGTTGCCCATTTGTCACAACTGCAAAAACCAGGCGACTACCTGGTGCAAGAACTTGACGGGCGTAGCTGGTTAATTGTGATGAGCGAAGATGGTGATTTGCGTGCTTTCTATAATTACTGTCAACATCGAGGAACTAAGTTGGTCCACGAACCGTTTGGCTGTAAAAAACGCTTCAGTTGTCCTTATCATGCATGGACTTATGATACCAAAGGGGCTTTAGTTGGTGTTCCTCGTGCCGATTTATTTCCCGGTATGGACAAGGAGAGTAAGCGCTTAAAGTCAGCCTCTAATGTGGAAGCAGCATTTGGATTGATTTGGCTCCAGCAAGAGGGCGATGCAATAAGCGTAAATAGTTTCTTGCAGACACTCGTGCCTGAGTTTGAAGCGCTTCGCTTAGATGATTATCATTTATTTTTTGATAAAACCCGTGACCTAAAAGCAAACTGGAAGCTACCGATTTTTGCCTTTCTTGAAAGTTATCATATCGATGTGTTGCATCGTCAATCGATTGCTGAGTTTTTCGTTAGCAATATTGCTCATACTGAACATCATGGTCCGCATTTGCGTTCCTTTGTTCCACGTAAGGTATTGGCCGATCTAGATCCATCTGATTTTGATAAAGTAAGAATGGCTGAATATGTGACGCCCACTAATATACTGTTTCCTAATGTGTGTATGATAGGTCATCCTAATGCCTATAGTATTTTAACCATGTGGCCTGGTGATGTTGCGGGGCAAAGTAAATGGAGGCACATGCTTTTAGTGCCGAAAAAGCCTGAAACAGAAAAGGAAATTGCGCACTTTGAGAAAACTGTGAAAGTGCTCGATGGCATTACCTATGAGGGTGAGGACTATTGGGTATCTGAACAAATTCAAGCGGGCATTGATGCCGGCGCTATAGATGAGTTAATTCTTGCTAAGAATGAGTATTTAATAAAATATTTCGATGACATAGTAGAGTCGCATCTAATTATTTGAGATGGGGTGGGTCCCAAGTTCTGGTTCATGATTGAGCTGTAATTTACTATTTAGCTGCGGGCTAAGTTCTAACGCTTCATCGACCTCATCTTCTTTAAATACGTCGTCCACGATTTGCCATTCAAATTCTTCGGCGACTATCTCAAAACGGTCGGTAACTGGGAACCCTGGTGGGCGCATATTTTCAAAACGTGGATCAAAGTCTATGCGTGTCGCATACCTCGGTTCGGTAGCACTGATTGAGCCAGATGTAATACTGCCGAACACGTTTAACATATCTCCGGCTTTGCCATGAAGGCCACGTACTGCGAATCGGTCTTTAGCATAAATTGCGGAGTCGATTTGTAAATCACCATCACCAATGACTTTTCGTTTGGCGATATAAACACTCCGTCCAGAAATTAAACCTAGAAAATCTCCGCCATTACTAATCGGCTCTCGACTGGCATAGTGAATGGCTCCTTCAATGGTGATGCGTTTTGGCGAGTAGACGGCGGCTAATCCGTTTACCGTGCCGCGTACACTAAGTGCCACACCAGGCGCGGCAATAAAATAAGTGGGACTTTCGGTAAGATCATATTTGCGTATCGGTTGTGCACTGTCTAAGGCTTGCCAAAGTACACTTCCATTCGGTTTGAATATTAAGCGGCTATTTTCTTTAACAATGATTGTTTGAGCGGTGCTCTGTTTTCTCGTTTCTACCTCAAAAAGCACACTCGGTTTAGGCATTTTGATTGTTTTTACGCCGGTTTCAAGACCTGCCAGAAACACCTTTGAACGCCTAAACGGACGGGCAAAATTCGTTGAGCGTGCGGCCGTAGTGGCTTTGGCGTGAAAGATCGGTGTGCCTTTATAGTCGCTAATAATATTAAACGCGCTATTAGAGTGAAAACGACCGTTTAGTTCATCATCGTGGATTACGACTTTGTCGTCCCATTGGTCTATGAACTGCGCAAAATTTGAGAAAGCTAATTGTTTCAGTCTTAATGTGGTTGTGAGTTTTCTGCCGTCTTGTTCGGTAATCACGTCGACCATGAGTTGATCCATAAGCATTTCGTTTTTCGCCGCGACAGGAGTTACTTTGGCTACGAAAGACTGGCCTTTATGTTGCCAAGAGACGGTCGCCTCAGAGAAGTTAGATTTGCTTAATTTACGCAGCTGTCGTTGAAGTTTTCGTTCGATTAAATTTACTTGTTTACTAGAGAGTTTGATTTTCTGCGATGCAGAGGATAGTTCAGTCGGCTTTGACTTGATACTGGCAGGAGATGCACTAGGTGTGGCCTCAATTTTCAGTAAACCTGTGTTGGCTGTAATTAAATCAGAGAGCTTGTTTATTGGAGGTTGATCAGTGTCTAAAACTTGATCGGCCTTTGCTTGGCTATGAGTTTTTTCTTGACTAAGTAGCTGATCTGGCGAGTCTTGCTTATTTATTTCTCTGTGAGATTCATCAAGTGTGGGCGCATTGTCTGTTGATTTGTTATTAGCCTTAAAGGCTAGCTCTTCAATAGGCTCGGTTTCGAGTGGAGCCGGCTCTGGAAGGTTAGTGTCTTCAATAATTTCTTCGTTAATCTCGTTTTTAACTTCAGATGATTCTATTTGTTCGGGTGTTGATTTTTGCTGGCTTAAGATTTGTGTAGCTTGTTCGTTTGGTAGCGCTAATTCCGGGGCGCTGCTTTGAGCTTTTTGAACTTCATTGACTGTTTCTTGATGTTCTTTTTCTATGGATTCCTTGAGTCCTTGTATAGGGGTCGGCTCTAATGTGATGGTAAGCGCTCGGTTGATGTCAGATGGTGCTGACAATAGAGAAAAGCTTAAGGCGCCGCCCACCAATGCTGAGCAATGAACGAGCACAGCCAACACTATCGCTAAGCTTAATCTTGGATAGCGTTGTTTAAGGGTTAAATTTAGTAATTGTTTGGCCGACCTCACTATTTTTTAGTCTTTGCGCAGTTTACTCGGTAAGATTCACTGTATCACAAATTATTTGTTTCTTATCGCGAGCCGTTGTTATGACAGTGAAAGTAATCCTTTTTGACCTCGGTGGGGTTGTCGTACGCCTTGGGGATGCTATTTTTCCGCCAGAGTGGTTACCGAATAATAATCCTTTTTCATTGAATGAGTGGCTACGTGCGGATGCGGCCAAAGCTTTCGAAGTCGGTGCTATCACACATATTGAGTTCGCGAAATCATTGAAACGGGAATTATCAATAGCTAAGAGTGAAGATCAAATCATAGAGAAGTTTGCTGCTTGGCCCGAGGCTTTGTTTCCTAGCGCACACGACTTACTCACCTCCTTAAGGCGGAAATACACTTTAGCTGCACTTTCAAATATAAATGAGTTGCACGCGCCGCGCATGTTGGACGAATTTGAGTTGGATAAATATTTCGATCAATTATTGTTTTCCCACGAATTAGGTGTGGCTAAGCCTGATCCTCAAATTTTTCATAAGGCAGTTGAATTATTAAACGTAGAGCCACATGAAATTGTGTTCTTTGATGACGTTGAAACGAATGTACAGGTCGCAATGGCGCAGGGCCTGAATGCGCATCAAGTGTTTGGTCTGGAGTCTATTTTAGATCATTTATCTGCTTACTAAATAAGCTTAGGCTCGCCTAATGATCGGAGCCGATATTGTTTAAGGCTTAAGAAGCACGCAGTAATACATACACAGCACCGGTACCACCATCGTTGGCCGGTGTGGAAACTACGGCGATGACAAATTGATTTTTACTGAGCCATCCGATAAGTCGATTCTTTAGTACTGGCTTTCGTCCCGCCGAATTTCGCCCTTTACCATGCACAATGCGCACCGCATTAATTTTCTCGCGCGCGCATTCATTTATAAAGCTGTGGGTCGCACGTTTGGCTTCTCCGGCGATGAGGCCATGCAGATCGAGTTCATCTTGAATTGAAAAATCTCCGCGGCGCAACCTTTTTAGCAGTCTTGAGGAATGGCCGCTACGCAAAAACTTGAGTTCATCACCACTCTCAAAACTTGAACTTTCATCATTTTCGAGCAACAGTTCTTGCATCACCCGCTCATCATCGAGCAGGCGCTGCTTAGGGGTCGAGTCTAAGGGCTTTCTATAAGGTGTAATACGATCTTGTTTGATCGGCTTTACGCCTTGCTTGAGTAGACTCGACAATTTGTCGTCTGACGAGCTCATAAATGTGTCTTAAATTTGCCAATACCGCATTGGATGGGGCTTAATCCTAATCGTTTTCTTTTAAGAATTTGTCTGCGTCGAGAGCTGCCATACAACCACTACCGGCCGACGTAATAGCCTGGCGATAGACATGGTCCATTACATCACCGCAGGCAAAAACGCCGTCAACACTGGTCGCGGTTGCATTACCGCTAGTGCCTGACTGCACGGTAATATAACCGCCCTGCATATCAAGCTGGCCCTTAAAAATATCCGTGTTAGGTGAATGGCCTATCGCGATAAAAGCGCCGTCGGCCGTTATTTCTTTGGTTTCGCCTGTTTTAGTATGCTTGATTCGGACACCTGTCATACCCATGTCATTACCTAATACTTCATCAAGAGTTTGATCCCATTCTATATTGATATTGCCGTTTTCAACCTTGCTCATAATATGGTCAATCATGATGGCCTCAGCCCGCAATTCATCGCGCCTATGGATGAGCGTAACCTGTGAGCAAATATTGGCTAGATATAGAGCTTCTTCGACAGCTGTATTGCCGCCGCCAACAACGACAACAGGTTTGTTTTTATAAAAGAAACCGTCACAGGTGGCACAAGCCGATACACCTTTACCCATGAAGGCTTCTTCTGAAGGTAAACCTAGATATTTAGCCGATGCACCAGTTGCGATAATCAAAGCGTCGCAGGTATATGAGCCTGAATCGCCAGTTAATGTGAAAGGCCGTTGGTTTAATTCGACCGTATGAATATGATCAAAAATAATGTCGGTCTCGAAACGCTCGGCATGGCGTTGCATTCTCGCCATAAGCTCGTTTCCGTCAACGCCTTGATCGTCACCAGGCCAATTATCGACCTCGGTGGTGGTGGTGAGTTGTCCACCTTGCTGCAACCCTGTGATTAAAACAGGGTTTAAATTGGCCCTAGCAGCGTAGACGGCAGCACTATAGCCAGCCGGGCCAGAGCCTAAAATAAGGAGATTGCAGTGAGTTTTGTTAGACATAATTTGTTAGATTTCTTATTAATTCTATAGCGATCTATGGTGGCGTAATAATATCGTATTAAGCGCTAGTTTTTTGTCATTTTCGAGTGCCTTGTTGATCTAGTCCGAACAAAGCGAAAGGAAAGGTGTTATTCAGCATTTTTCAGGCTAAAATTAAGCCTTATTGTGATATTGATAGATTATCTGTCCGTCGTATTTTTATGACTGGGTTTAACCGAGGGCTATATGCCGCAGGCAAAAAGAAAAAAAATTAACCAAGAGCGAATAGAGGGCAGCGGTTTGGTGTCCGCACGAGTGCGGGAACTCGGGGCTGAAATTGTGGTGATAATGGCTGCATTTTTAGCCATATACGCTCTAATATCGTTGCTAAGCTATAACTCCAAAGACCCCGGTTGGTCGCATAGTGGCGGTGATGCAGAAGAAGTAAGTAACCTTGGAGGGCAGGTCGGAGCAAACTTTTCTGACATGCTGCTGCACGGCTTCGGATATATGTCGTATTTGGTGCCCATCATGATTCTCATGCTCGGCGTTAACTTTTTTAGAAATAGGCGCAGCACCGAAGAACCATCCTATTTGAAACGTGTACTTGTGGCGGCTGGTTTTTTAATTACCGTTATGGGTGGGTGTGGCCTAGAAAATCTGCATTTTAGTCACTGGGCAGCGCAACAACAGTTCGATGCTGGCGGATATTTAGGCGGTTGGCTTAACGGCGGCTTATTACAGTCTTTTGGTGCCATCGGCTCGACTTTGTTTATGGTGACCATATTCTTGACCGGAGTGACTATTTTTAGTGGTGTGTCTTGGTTTGACCTAATGGACAAAATTGGTGCTGCCATTTTTACCGCTATTGAACGGTTTCACGATAGCAGAGAGGAGAAGGTCGATCGCGAGATTGGTGAGAAGGCACGCATAACACGTCGTGAGATCGTTACTGAATTAAAAGAAAAAGTTAAGATTGCTCCAACCATTAAACCTAAAGTGGTTGAGAGTGCCGTTAGTAATAAGAGCGAAAGGGTGCTGCGTGAAAAGCAAACCGCCATGTTTGAAGACATGCATAGCTCAAATGATGCTTTACCCGCCTTATCGTTGCTCGATCCAGCGGAAGGGGCGGCGGTTGGCTACTCTGATGAGGAGCTTAATGCCATTAGTTTGTTATTGGTTAAAAAGCTGGCCGATTTTAATGTGGCTGTTGAAGTTGTTAGTGTTCACCAAGGCCCGGTTATTACACGCTTTGAAATTGACCCTGCTCCAGGTATAAAAGCGGCCACTATTACCGGTTTAGCAAAAGATCTCGCACGCGCGCTATCTACCGTTAGTGTTCGTGTGGTCGAAAATATCCCGGGCAAGTCCTATATAGGCATAGAAATACCGAATGAGACGCGCGAAATTGTGCGCTTAATTGAAGGCTTGTCATCCAGCGACTTTGAGGATATGAACTCACCTTTGGCTTTAGTGCTAGGCAAGGATATCAGTGGTAAGACCGTTATTGCTGATTTAGCTAAAATGCCGCACGTTCTGATTGCCGGTACGACTGGGTCAGGTAAGTCTGTTTGTATTAACGCTCTTATTGTCAGTTTGTTGTACAAAGCTACTGCTAAGCAAGTGCGCATGATCATGATTGATCCGAAGATGCTTGAGTTGTCGGTCTACGAAGGTATTCCGCATCTATTATGTCCGGTGGTTACGGATATGAGTGAAGCGGCCAATGCTTTGAGATGGAGTATTGTAGAAATGGAGCGCCGCTATAAATTAATGTCAGAGCTTGGAGTGCGAAATTTAGCGGGCTATAACCGAAAAATAAAAACTGCGCTGGATGAAGGTCAGCCAATTAAAGATCCATTTACCAAAGAAGGCGAAATAGCTCAAGAGTTGCAAGAACTCCCATGTATCGTAGTTGTTATTGATGAGTTAGCAGACTTGATGATGTCGGTGGGTAAGAAAGTCGAAGAGTTGATAACACGTTTGGCGCAAAAAGGTCGAGCGTCAGGTGTGCATCTAGTGCTTGCTACTCAGCGTCCATCGGTTGATGTCATTACCGGTTTATTAAAAGCCAATATTCCAACTCGGGTGGCATTTCAGGTTTCGTCTAAGGTCGACTCGCGTACCATCATTGATCAAATGGGCGCTGAAATGCTATTGGGTCATGGTGATATGTTGTACGTGCCGCCTGGCACTAGTTTGCCTGAACGTGTACACGGCAGTTTTGTGTCAGACAAAGAAGTTCACTCAATTGTTAAAAGTCTGACAGAAAGCTCTACGCCGGATTACGATGAGACAGTATTGACGGCGCCTAAAGAAGTGAATCAAGCTTTGCCTAGCGCGTTTCGTGACGAGGCGGCTAATGATGACCCTGAAAATGATCCACTTTATGATCAAGCGGTTGAATTCGTCACTAAAACGCGTAAAGCATCCATTTCTTCAGTGCAGCGACAATTACGAGTTGGCTATAATCGAGCAGCTCGTATGATTGAAACGATGGAAATGACAGGTGTTATTACACCTGCTGAGGACAATGGCCGGCGTGAAGTTCTGGCGCCTCCTCCTCCTGAAGATTAATGAGAACTTTATGAAATTTATATTACTTCTTTGTTTTGCCATTACGTATTTCTCGTCACAATCTGCTTTTGCTTCCAAAGAGAGCTTAATTAAGTTTTTTAATGAGGTGACGACATTGCAAGCGCGCTTCGATCAAGTCGTGACCGATGAGGTAGGTACAACGTTGGCGCGCAGTTCAGGTGATTTTTACTTGCAGCGTCCAGGAAAATTCCGCTGGGATTATTTGAGCGATGATCCTGATATTTCTCAAGGCCAGCAAATCTATTCAGATGGTAAGAAAATCACTTTTTTTGACCCAGATCTTGAAACTGCGACCCAGCGAAGTTTGGGGGATGCGCTTGAGCAAGTGCCAACCCTCGCATTGGTGCAATCGGGCGAGTCAATTGATGAGTTTTTCACCATTATCGATTACGGCATTACCGACGATTTGTCATGGGTTGGGTTAAAGCCTAAAGATGAAAATACCGCTTACAAAAGCCTATTGTTAGGCTTTGACTCAAATAAGTTGCGCTCTATTGTATTGAACGATGGGCTGGGTAATGAAACGCGCCTTACTTTGGCTGATATTAAAATCAATAAACGGATTAAAAGAACTGTTTTTAATTTTTCGCCGGCCGCTGGTGTTGATGTGATTAGCGAGTAATATGCTCTATCTTCAGATAGCCCTAGCCGGCGGTATTGGCGCTGTATTGCGTTTTAGCCTAGGGCGATTTACGTCGCATCTAGGGTGGACTGCGTTACCCTTTGGAACCTTGCTCGCCAACCTTTTAGGAAGTTTTTTGATTGGCTATTTATCTTGGCTGATGGCGCATCGCTGGGGCTGGTCAGTTAATCATCAAACGGTCATAATGACGGGCTTGCTAGGCGGTTTTACAACTCTCTCTGCGTTCTCTTTAGAGACACTGAGCTTGTTAAACGAAGGTGCAAGTTTTCGAGCCATGGCGTATGTCGCGCTAACGGTATTTTTAAGTATTTTTATGTGCTGGTTGGGTTTATCACTCGCCAGACAAAGTTAATTTTAGAAGCACTATGATCGACCCACAAATGCTGCGCGGTGATATTGAAAACGTTGCAAAAAAACTAAAAATTAAAGGTTTTGACCTGTCTGTTAATAATTATACAGAGCTCGAGTCGCAGCGAAAAGAGTTGCAGGTTGAATCTGAAAACTTGCAAGCGCAGCGCAATGCTAAATCAAAAGAAATTGGTAAAATTAAAGCCCAAGGCGGTGATGTTGAAGCCATTATGGAAGAGGTGGCTAGTTTTGCGGATAGGCTAAAAGCAACGCAACTTAATCTAGAGGAAATACAAGAAAAGCTCTTTTGTATTACTGATTTGATGCCCAATATCCCGCACGAATCCGTCCCTCAAGGTGTCAGTGAAGACGATAATATTGAAGTTTCCGTCTGGGGTAAGCCGAATTCTTTTGATTTTGAAATTAAAGACCACGTTGATCTTGGTGCAGACCTTGGTGCGTTGGATTTTGAAACGGCAACCAAAATCACAGGACCTAGATTTTCGGTCATGCGCGGCCAGCTTGCGAAAATGCATCGTGCTTTAATTCAGTTTATGTTAGATACCCATACCGAGCAACATGGTTATGAAGAAGTGTATGTGCCGTACTTGGTAAACCAAACGAGTTTGATGGGCACAGGTCAGTTTTCTAAGTTTGCTGATCATGATTTGTTTTCTACCCAAGCTGAAGATGGCTATTACTTGATTCCAACGGCGGAAGTACCGGTTACTAATATGGTTCGTGATGCCTTAATGACGGAGCAAGAATTACCAAAAAAGTGGGTGGCGCACACACCGTGTTTCCGTCGCGAGGCGGGCAGCTATGGTCGTGATACACGCGGCATGATCCGTCAACATCAGTTTGAGAAGGTTGAATTAGTGCAAATCGTAAAGCCCCAGGAGTCCTATGACCGATTGGAAGAGCTTACAGGCCACGCTGAGACAATATTACAAAATTTGGAGCTTGCGTATAGAAAGGTAATTTTATGTGGCGGCGACCTTGGTTTTTCGGCGGCTAAAACGTACGACCTTGAAGTGTGGTTGCCTGGCCAAAATGCGTATAGGGAGATTTCGTCATGCAGCAATTTTGAGGCTTTTCAGGCTCGACGAATGAAAGCTCGCTATCGGGTCGAAAATAAGAAGCCCGAGCTTGTTCATACCTTAAATGGTTCGGGTCTAGCTGTGGGTCGCACTTTATTGGCGATTATGGAGAATTTTCAAAATCGAGATGGTTCGATAACAATTCCAGATGCTCTTCGCTCATATATGGGTGGACTTTCTAAGTTGTCTTAAGTTGCGCCAAGCTTTTGTCTCATAGTTGCAGCTTGACTGCATTTTGTGACAAATAGACAATCTAAAGCCTTAGGTCTTTTTGCTTAGTTGTTTTACTAGATAGAGTCGTTAAGACTTTAATTTTGTTACTCAAGTCGGGTTATGTTAAATTCTAATCTCGTGGTACGGGTATTATGTCGAATTAGCATGATGGGGATTTTGGTATTAAATGCCGTGTTGGCTTGATGAAAATGAGTCTGGGAGTCAATCGAAGTGAAATAATACACAAACGTGGCCACCGTTACCTTGGTGCCATGATTTTGCTGTGTTCTATGGTGAGCTCACACGTGACGGCGCAACCCTCGGAACAGGATGTGCCAGAGACGTTAACAACTATAAAAGCTCAGGCGCCAGAAGTTCAGGCGCCGCCGCAAAATAGCGTTAATGATTATCGTTTAAAAGGGTCTAGCGAAAGCGAGTTCGATAATTCTCACGATCCCTTAGCTGAGCATTGGATTGATTCTAAGCCTGCCAGCGAGTATGAAGACACTGAATTTGGGGAACAAATATACAATGAAGCGAGCGTCTCTACTAAGTTAGAGGTGCTGCGCCTATTAAGCAAGGAAACGCCATCAAACAAGGTATTTTTAACTGCTTTATCTATGGGCTTAGGAGTCGAAGAAACGTTGCAAGCGGCTGTACGATATCAGCCTGAAAAGGCGAGGGAATTAGCAGCTGCGGCCGTGAGTACTCTACCCTTGCTTAGTAGCGATACGGACACTAGTGCTTACTCGACTTATGAATTGTCTGATGTAGAACGAAAAGATCCCGCTAAACCTTATGAGGTTGCCGTAATTGCAGAACGTTTTTTTGAAAACCGTCAGATATTACGCCCATTTCCTGATTGGTTTCAGGGGCAATATCATTTTCTTGCTGCTGCTAGTGAGTTAATTGAGTTGGCTGATCAAAATGGTTCAGCCAAATGGTACCAATCTCAGTCAAGTCAAGATGTTTCGAATCGACCTATTTTTATTTCTTTGTATGAAGATTCTAAATCGGTTTTGATCGACAGTGAAAGTCGAATTAGACAAGCGGTTGCGCAAAACAGTAAAGCTTTATTACCTGTAGTCTTTGTATTTAACCGCTTCTACGAGCGAGCAATAAGTAATTTGGAGTATCCAAAAACGATTCGTGGGGTGGAACAAGCTTATCGCGAAAATAATTTGATGTTGACCTCGGCACCTGAATGGCAAGTCGGTGAGTATCATTTTCGCTCACCTATGAAAGATATTTATGAGGCGTTTGAGATCCCTAGCGAACAAGATTTCGAACAACAAGCATGGCAGAACTTGCTTGCTGACGCGAAAAATTACTCTGTTAATGATACTTCGTTCTTAGTCACGATTATAAACACCGAGACAATCGGTAGGTCTACAACATCTAAGTATATCGATGGTCAACAATATGCCAAATGGGACAATCCTAGAACTGAATCTGCATTCCCATACGTAGAGCCCGGGCTTGGTGAAGCGAACAATCCCAAGCGTTATAAAAAGGAAAAAGGACGTCTTACGAGCATTTTAAGAGAGCAGATGATTTTGAATCGCCCCGATCTAATCGCCGCATTAAATGCCTTAGGTGTCACAGAGGTGCCGATTGCGTTCTACTATTTCGATGACCGTCGTCAACGCCCGTTTTTGAAAACACCAAAGGCTTTGATTCAATCGGCGATTGGTGCCGGTGCGCCACCGCAAGTGTTTGGTGGTGATGGTGGTTTTTCTACGCCGGTTTGTGCATCTCCTCCATGTACCGAACCGCAATAGACCTAGACTATGCCTAATTCACCTATGCTCCGGCAAACATTCACCGCAAGAGGGCTGTTATTACATGTCATCGCAGTAGCGTGTGCTATGAATGTAAGTGATAAGGCCTTGGCTCAAATAGTTGATCAAGGTATTTCAGCAGCGAGTAATACTACGCGGTCCTTTCAAGACGCATCGATTGCTCGTGATAGTCAGATTAATCGACCTTTAGATCTGCTAAATGACTTTTATCCCGCGATTGAAATTGAAGTGTCTGATCACGATAATGTTCGCAGACGTTCTGATGTTGATGAACAAGATGTACGATTGGTTGTTTCTCCGAGTCTCGCGTATAGATCGACCATTGGGCGTCATCAGTTTTATGCTGCGTACCAAGGAACCTACACTTTGCATCAGGATCTCGACCAGGAAGATGCTGAATCTAATACTTTGAGCGCCAACCTTGGTTTAGACCTTACTCGTCGTTGGGATATCGATTTATTTGCTTCGGTTGGAGAGAGTTTTGAAGAGCGCGGTATTTCTGGTTCGCGAAACTTTGCTGACTTTATTGATACGGGTATCAATTCTGGGCCAGAAGAAATTGATTTCACTCGCGTTGGGGCTGATCTGGTATTTGGTCGTAAGATTGGCATTGTTACCGCTGTACTCGGTTTTGAGCACACCGAAACAACCTTTGAGACGCCTGATTTAATCGATGGTTTAGATCCACAAGGGCGCGACCGTGACGTGGATTCTATACACTTTGATGTGGCGTGGCGCTTCGCGGCGAAAACATCTGTATTTGCTCGGGTAGATTACGCCGAAACTGATTTTCAATCGCAATTTAGCGACTTAGATAACGATCAAACTAACTTTTTAGTTGGTCTACGAGTCAAACCTAGCGCACGACTTAATGGTGTTGTTGGAATTGGGCAAGGAGATAGAGACTTTGACGTGCAAGAAAGAGACTTCGAAGTAGAAGATAGAGAAGGCTTCGATGGCGAGATTTATTACGGCAATATTAGTTACGCCATTAGCCCATTTTCGAGAATAAATATCGCCTTATCGCGAACCATCGAAGAGCCTGGAGACGTTAGCTCGGACTTTTTTATTAGCGATTTAATTGGAGCGTCATGGACGCACTCACTTACTCCGAGACTTGAATTCAACATTTATGGAAAAATAATTGATGATGAGTTTAATAATGGTCGCGAAGATCAATTCACTGATTGGGGGCTGGGCTTAGATTATCATTGGCGCAAGTGGCTGAGTGCCGGAGTTTTCTATGGTGAGCTCGATAGAGAGTCTAACTTTGAGGGTATTGATTTTGATGATACCTTTATCGGAATTCGCCTTAGATCGGATCTGCGTCCATTTTTACGTGGTCGCGGTCGCGGTCGCAACGAGCTAGAACCTGGGTCTTTTGGTCGCACTAAAAAAAGTAATGCTGCTCGCTTTTAAGTTAAAGGCTTGACGGATATCACAGATGGTATATTAGACACAGACTACTTTGATCCTGTCTTCAAACTCATGTTTTTTAATTAGTGAGTTTTTGGGTTTAATTTATAGCCATAATAACGAATGAAAATGAGCAAAAACATATTAAGCAGATTCACTGGCACAGCTGAATTTACGTTTGCTTTTTTGATATTGCTATTATTATCGTCCGGATCCACAACTCCTGTGTTGGCGGATAATTCACAAAGTGATCTAAGAAACACCAAAGTTGCGGAAAATAGCGCACACGGTAGTGCACAAAAAGCGGAAGAAAACGCCTTTATTAAAAACGTCCTAGCGGATGCGGAACAAGATCTAGGAACTCTTGCTCTACATACGCGAAACACACTAAAACCCTTGGTCGAGATTGGTGCAGGTCATGAATATCAAGTGGTTGCTCAACTGGGTAATCGATCGGTAATACGTTTCACTCAACCGAGTGTGCCAATCTGGGTGAATAAGCGTTTTGTTGAAGTGACACAAGGGCATGCAAGGATTGCCGAAAATTCTGTTAAATTAAGATCAAATGCTGATGATCGCGCATTTTATATTGGACTGGTCGAGCGTGGCTATCAGAGTCCTGTTCTTAATAGTAATAATGGTTTCGTCCAAATACTTGCTCCGCCCCATATCGAGTATTCACTCTTCGATCAAGGCACTTCGGTTGTTCCTGAGGCGCCGCAAGAAGGTTGGCGTACTCCGTCAGAAAAACCTGCCGTTGTGCGACAAGCCAGTAAGCTTACGAAACGACCACTTGTCGACGCAGGTGTTAACAAAGTCTTAGTTAGCTCGGATCAAAATAATAGGTTGACTGAACGACAGCATGTATTGTCGCCCGGTGACTCAATATCCTTGCGAGTATTTGGTGAGCCGGATTTAAGTGTCGAGAGCGTTCGAATACCCAGTAGCGGTAAGGTTTCATTTGCACTTATCGGTTCTCTTGTGGTGGCAGGTAAGACAACGGCTGAATTGGAAACTTTAATAGCTGATCGTTTAGGACAAGGTTATGTAAAGAACCCTAAACTGTCGGTAACAATTTTTAGTTATCGACCAATTTTTGTTCGCGGCGCGGTTAATAATATTGGTGCTTTCCCTTACGCCGAAGGTCTCAGTGTTGCAAGTGCGATTGCTCTTGCTGGCGGCCCTAAAAACTCGGCCCTTGCTAACGGCGTTAGCATTGTGCGTGATGGTGCCACTATAGCGAGTACGCTCTCGATCGATAGTTTAGATCTTATACGCTCTGGCGATGTTATTAACGTAGCCGAAGAGCAAGGTGTTCCGGACGAACAAGCGTTTTATGTTTATCTGCATGGCGAAGTAACTAACCCTGGAGAATATAAATTTCGCAAAGGCTTAACTGTGGAAAAAGCGGTGGTTCTAGCGGGTGGGTTTACCTTGCGCGCGTCTCGTCGGAAAATTACCGTGACCCGACATGAGGATAGTGCCGAGCCTGAAAAACTCAAACGAGTAAAGCTTCATGCGCCCATTAAGCCGGGCGACATTATCGACGTGGGTGCAAGTTGGTTTTGAAGAACAATAAGCAAACTCGCAATTCAGCTTCGACAAGAGATGAATATTCTGAAGATTTAGTGCGAAGTTTGTTTGTCAAAAATGATGATGGTACAAGTAGGAATGAATCTTTGTCTCAAACTTTGAGCAATTTTCTACAAGTAGCCCGAGATAACCGATGGTTGATTGTTGCGACGCTATTGCTTGGGCTGTTGGCGGGTATTTTTAAGGCTTACTCAGAAACACCTGTTTATCAGGCGCGTCTCACTTTAGCGGTTGAGCCGAGTAGCTATCGACCTAGTTCGCAAACCATTTTTGATCCATTTGCTTATCGCTTTTACGAGACTCAATATGAATTGTTGAAAAGTAGGTCGGTTGCTGAACGTGTGGTAGACAGTTTAGGCTTAGTTGAACGACCGTCCGTGCAAACGCTTTTGATACAGCCCAGTGTTTTTCGATCTCTCGCCACCGAGCTTGCTAATTTTTTCGGTGTAAATTTGACCGAAGATGTATCCCAAGATATTGCGATTACAGATTTAAATGAGCAAGAAAAAATCAAGAAACGCGATTGGTTAACCAAAGTAGTACAGGGAGGTGTAAATGTTAGCGGTGGCGAAAAAACTAATATAGTCCAAGTAACGTTTAACTCTGTTAATCCGGATTTTGCGGCCGAAATTGCAAACGCCTTGGTCAATGCTTATATCGAACAAGGTTTAGATTCACAGCTCAATCGTTCTCAACAAACGTCGAAATGGTTGTCGCAACGATTGGATGATTTGCGCTCATCGTTAGATTCAGCGCAAGCTGACTTGAATCGTTTTTTAGTGAGTGAGAAGTTGTTGGACAGCAGTCGTAATAGTCAAATAAACGATAATGAACTTGATGCTCTTAATGCTCAGTATTTAGACGCGCGCAGTCGTTTGAATGAGGCGGCTAAACGATATGGAACAAAACATCCTAAACTGACCGAGGCGCGGGCTGAAATGCAGGCCGCAAAAGCCCGTTTAGATAATAAGTCGCGCGACCTTTCGGCGAGTAGGGATACGCAAATAGAGCTTGATCGACTCGAGCGCGACGTACAGGTAAATCAAGAATTGTATGAAGCTTTTTTGACTAAGTTTAAGGAGTCAGATTTATCTTCTTCAGGCAGTCAAATAGCGAGCGCTAGAATTATTGATAGAGCTCTACCCCCTGTAGGCCCAATTTTTCCTCACAAGCAACGCATTATTATGATCTGGACGATCGGCGGTTTGTTGCTAGGTTTATTAATTGCATTTTTTAGGGAACAACTTGATTCAACTTTTAAGCATGCTCGTGCAGTAGAAGAAAAGCTTGGGTTGCCATTGTTTGGTGTAATTCAATCGGTGGACAAAAAGGTAAAGTCTGTTGAGCGCTACTATCTCGATAATACGCGTTCTGAGTTCTCTGAATCAATTAATCATATTCGTACAGGTTTGATGTACTCGAACGTTGATAATCCACCTAAAGTATTGCTTATCACATCGTCAATTCAAAGCGAAGGCAAGACCACACTGGCCTCTAATTTAGCACTGTCCTACGCCAAACTCGGCCCCACTCTTTTAATAGATGCAGACCTGCGAAGGCCACGTATTAAAGACATCGTCGAAACTAATACGAACTTTGGTTTGGTCGACTATGTGGCCGGTAAGGCGCAGCTTAATGAGTGCATAAATCGAGATCACCAAGAACAAAATCTTTATATACTTAATGCCGGTACGACTCCACCAAACCCGCTTGAATTACTTGCTAGTAAGAGCTTTGAGGCTACTCTTGAAAGTTTACGAGGGAAGTTTGAGTATATCGTTGTGGATACCGCACCGGTCCTGCCGGCAAGCGATGCAGTTGTGCTTGGGCGTTTGGCTGATGCTTTGTTAATGGTAATACAATCTGATCGAACTACTCAACACATGGTACGAGATGCGGTGCGCAGACTAACTGCCAGTCGCGTTGATGTGTCCGGGCTAATTTTAACTCAGGCCAATATTAAAAAAGGCAGGCCTTATCGATATGGCGGCTATTATGGCTATGGCGCTTATGCTTACAACGAAGATTCAAAGGATTAGCGCGACACCCCTTAGCAAATGGTCTTCGCCTATTACTGCACGGCGAAGTAATAAAGCAGTGGGAGAGTCTAATTTTACGATGCTCTTAAATGACTTTATTTTATGAACTTGGTCAAGCTTCTATTACTCACACTGAGTATGATCTCATTGTGTTTGTGCGCACTGTCCTTTTCGCAAGCGACTAATACTGGCAGCCAGTTTTTTATTTCTCAGAATTTTTTACCATACCCTATAAAATCTCGGACTGCTCAATCGCGCGCCGATGTGCAACAGGTTTTAGAGCCTTTAAGTTTTATGGTTTGGCCGAAACAAAGGTCAGTTTTATTGCTTGAAGCAGAGCGTCTAATTCAAAGTGAAATAAACCTGCGTCCGTATGACCCTGAGTTATGGCGAGCTTTAGCTTTTTTACAACAGGATAAACCCGTATCTGCTGAGCAAAAATATTGGGTTTTGAAAAACGCATTTCTCGTCGCGGCGTGGAATCCAAAGGCTATTCCATGGTTGGCGAAGTCGTGCTTTATTCATTACGCCGAAATAGTTTTAATAGACCCAGTCTTATGTAAAGCTATCTTTGATCGATTCCCAGAACACTTAAGTACTCGTCGAATTGCGCACGATATGTCGTTACAGCAATTTGAACTAGAGGCTTTTCTAGAGCGTCATAGGCTGCTGAATCGTCGCGGCACGGATAGTGATGTTAATGGTGATGCAAAGTGATGCGAGCCTATCCCGTTTTACCGACTTTTATTAAGACGCTAAACGCTCTATGTTGGGTTTGTTTTCTTGCTTTAGTTGTGGCCATTTCATTTAACAATACCGTGTTTCCTAGTCATTCGTGGTGGTGGGTGTTAAGCGGCGTCTATGGTTTATTTTCTATTAGCTGTTTGTCTTTAACTTTGGGCGACCGATCTAATATTGGAGTCTTAGTAAAGTCTAAAACCAGCTTGTTATTACTGCTTTTGATGTTAGTTTGGATCGCACTGTCTCTAGTGTTGCCAATACCCAATGTGGCGTATGAGTTCGTTGAGTCTGCAGGCGACGGTCTGGTTAATACACCAGACTGGTATCGTTTAGATAGAACATGGAGTTTTGTGCCACAAAAGACCTTTGTGTTTTTAGTAAGCGAAATATCTGTATTCGTGTTTTTGATAGTAACGGTTTTATTGCTTTCTTCGCGTCAAAGGCTTATGCAATTTTTAATTTTAATCGCATGCTTAGGGTGTTTTCATGCGGTGATCGGCATAGTAGCAACGTTATACAAATTTCACTTAGTTGATTTAAAGCAGATAGACGGTCACTTCAGTGCTGCTCGGGCTTGGTTCGTCAATCGCAATCATTATGCATCGTTCTTAAGCCTGTCCTTGCTTGGCTCCTTGCCATTTTTTTTCAAGCATTTTTTTTTCGTTAAAGTAAGCGCTAAAAATATCAGGCCGAAGCTGTGTTATTCGATGATGTTGGCGTTAGTTGGGTTCCTGATTATCATGCTCGCCATTATTTTATCGGAATCTAGATCCGGTTTTTTAGCCAGTTTTTTAGGCCTATTTTTTAGTCTAGTAATTGCAAGAAAGCGTTTTAATAAAACCAAAAGCCTTGTTTTTAGTAGTGTGGTGGTAAGCCTTATCGTGTTAGTTTTTTTAATCACAACCGGAGATCATTTGTTGTCTAGGTTTACTGGTCAAACAGCTATTTTGGGAGAACGCCTAGTTCAATGGCAGCTCACTTGGGAACTTATTCAGCAACAATGGTTTTTTGGTTACGGTGCCAATAGCTATGCGGATGTCTTTCAGCTCTTTAGACAAGACCACGCGCTACGTCCACTTCTTTATAATCAAGCGCACAATGACTATCTACATATTTTCTTAGAACTTGGTTTGGTAGGATTACTTCTGTACTTAACATTCCTATTCGTATTATTGAAGACCTTAATCAAGGTCGTAAGAGTTCATAAAGACGCGTTTATCTGCGCGACTGCATCAATGTGTATTGCGGTTATTAGTGCCGCTCTATTGCAGTCTATAGTTGGTTTTAATTTACAGGTTCTTAACATCCGGTTTTATTTTTTTGCAATAATTGCGGTAGTGTTGGTGTTGCCAACAATGTCGTCAGAATCGCCCCGAGAAGAGGTATGAACTTCAATTAATATGACTGAGACTAAAAAAATATTAGTGACCGGAGGCGCCGGATTTTTAGGTTCTCATTTGTGTGAACGCCTATTGAATTCTGGTCATGAAGTACTCTGCGTCGATAATTATTACACTGGCAATAAAGATAATATCCTATCATTGATCGCCAACCCAAGATTTGAGTTGATGCGCCATGACGTGACTTCGCCTTTGTATGTTGAAGTTGATGAAATATACAACCTAGCGTGTCCGGCATCGCCGATTCATTATCAGCATGACCCTGTACAAACAACAAAGACCAGTGTTCATGGTGCTATTAATATGCTTGGTTTGGCCAAGCGTGTGAATGCGAAAATCTTTCAAGCGTCCACCAGTGAAGTTTATGGAGACCCAGCGGTACACCCGCAGTCGGAAGATTATTGGGGAAACGTCAATCCCATAGGAATTCGTTCATGTTATGACGAAGGCAAGCGATGTGCCGAGACATTATTTTTTGACTATCATCGACAACATGACGTCGTTATTAAAGTAATGCGAATTTTTAATACTTATGGCCCTCGCATGCGCCCCGATGATGGCCGAGTAGTTTCTAACTTCATTGTTCAGGCCCTTAAGGGTGAGCCGATAACAATTTATGGTGATGGGGCACAAACAAGGTCTTTTTGTTACGTCGATGATTTGATCGAGGGAATGATTACTTTTATGGATTCTGCTGAGGCGATCACTGGGCCTATTAATCTTGGCAATCCAAGCGAATTTACCATGCTTGAGTTAGCCGAACTGGTTAAGTCAGTGGCCGGATCTAATTCGCAGATAGAATTTTCGCCTTTACCTATGGATGACCCAATGCAACGACGACCCAATATCGATAAAGCTAGAGAAATTTTAGATTGGCGACCAAGCGTTGAATTAGAACAGGGTTTAGTCAAGACCATTGAATACTTCAGTGACATTGTTAAACGATAAATCCGTATAAGGTGTCTATTGTTTCAGTAAATTTGTATCACGGTTTCGCAAGCGATAGACGTTTGAGTATGGATATTTATTCAGACGCTATCTTTCGCAATTTAAGTGCTTTGCATTGGAATGTTAGCAAGATACAAGCCGAGTCGTTGTTAGAAAGATTTTCGAATAATCGGTCTTTGATGCGAGTTCTACGATATTGGCAATTTCCATACAAAGTACGCAATGCATCCGCTGACATTCATCATGTGATGGATCACGGTTATGCTCATTTAGCACCTTGCTTGAGATCTGGTAAGCGAGTAGTGAGCGTTCATGATTTAATCCCACTTCTTGTTTATAAGAGCGTTATTGATTCTCCGCGTCCTATGCATAAACCTTGGTTAAACTTGCGCTCTTTGTCGTATCTAAAGGATTATGATTGCATCATTGCAATAAGTAATAGAACCAAAAACGATTTAATACATTATTTAGATGTTAAGGCCGATCGAGTTAAGGTTGTTCCTCCTATAATTGGCCATCAATTTAAAAAGCTTGATGCGCAAGCGATTGATGCTTTTGCTGATCACTACCGATTACCACGCGATAGTCGATGGTTAATGATAAGTGGACAAGAATTTTATAAAAATCATAAAGCGAGCCTAGCTGTATTAAAAGCGTTAAATGAGAATAGTGCTGAGCCCGTTCGACTGCTTAAAACCGGTTTATCCAGCCCAGGTTTTGAAAAAGAGGTTCGAGATTTGAAGTTAGAGGCCTTAGTACATAGTATTTATTTAGACAACATTGATGACATGCCTCTTGCCTATAACTTTGTCGATTGCCTATTGTTCCCATCATTGTACGAAGGCTTTGGTATGCCAGTTGTAGAGTCATTGGCCTGTGGTACGCCGGTTGTTATATCAGATGGCGGCGCTTTGGATGAGTTTTTCTCCGAGCCCTACAAAACCTACAAGCCCAACGACATAGATGGTTTAACAAACGCTACTTATGAAAAATTAAATAAACCATCGCTTGAATTGAGTAACGATGAACTGGCGCCGTTTCGAGCGGAGTCGGTGACACGGGCGTTGTCGAACGTTTACAAGTCTTTGTAAATAAGTGAATGTTGCGATGAAAGCTTGGTCTAAGTTCAAAAATAAATACAGTAGCCGCATCGGCCATGCACTTATTCAAGCACACCAGGATGATCAATTCATAGCAGCCTATCCAAGGTCTGGAAGCACTTGGTTACGGACTATTATTGTTAATATTTTGGAACCTGAAGCGAAAGGGGATCCTGACTATTTTAATAATTTGATTCCCGCGGTGTCTATTCGTAACTCAAGATATATAAATCATTTATCATCACCGCGTTTGATAATGACCCATAGTGAATGGCGGATGGGTATTGATAAAGCAGTTTATCTTTTACGTGACGGGCGCGATTCTTTTATTTCTTCGTATCATTATCATGTCACTCGGCGTCAAAAAAAAATATCCTTAGAGCAATTCTTCGATTTATATCGGCAGCAGGTATACGGCAATATGTGGCATCAAAACGTAAACTCATGGCTAAATCATGGCCGAGCTACTATGGGGCAGAACCTCTATATTTTACGTTTTGAAGATTTAAAAAATAATGCCGCTACCGAGGTCGCTAGAGTATGTGAATTTTTAAAAATAGAATGCTCGGACTCACAAATTCAGGCGGCCTTGAAATATGCGACTATAAAGAATGCAAAAAACATTGAACAGGCTAAACAGGGACCACTTGAGTCAAATGATCATTCCTTTTATCGAAGCGGCGATGTCAAACAAAGAGTAGCTTCGAGTGATCAATATGTTGTACATGAATTTGAAAAGCTGTCAGCTGAAACGCTGGCCCTAGCGGGCTATTAGTTTAGGGCCGTTCCAAATTAAACCCAGTGCCCATGCAAGACCTCCGAGTTCGCTAATTAGAGTAATGGGTATCCACCAAGGTTGTCGTAGTTGAGTGCGATTAATGAGCCGTTGACGTAAACGCCTCAAAACCGCGAGAGGCTTATTCAGTAAACTCTTACTTTGAAAGATATAGTAATAGGCGCTTACCGCTTGATGAGGTTTGATTGTTCTTAGAAATTTTCCGTAGTTTCGTATACCGCCATTAGGTGCTTTAAGGTGATGGATAGCCGCAGCCCCGTTATAAATAATTTCGTATCCTGAATTTAATATGCGTTCAGAGAATTCCCTTTCGTAATCATGTGCCGTCGCTATAAAGTTTTCATCAAAGCCGCCTAATGAAAGTGCGAGCTCGCGGTTAACGATAAAATTTCCACCCATAAAAAGGTCAGACTTGCATTCATTCAGACCATTGAAGCTGAAGTTTTCTTGGCTGTTGTTGACAATGCCTTGGTTATTGTCCCATGGCTGAATTACGCGCCCAGCGATAAGAGCTGTTGTATATTTTGCAATGCATTTGCGGTGCTCAGTGATTAAATTAGGGTCGGGCTTAATATCGTCATCGAGAAACAATATGTGACTCGCCTTGTTTTCCAATAAGCCCACATTCATTGCGGCAACTATAGATGGTTTGCTTAAGCGCAAATGTGTCACATTATTTTTACAGTGCTCGCGCAGTTGCGCCATAATTTGAGAGCTATGATGTTTGCTTTGATCTGCAATAACGATTTGAATGTTTGCATCGATGGCACGCAAAGCTGAGAGCGAATCCAACAATACTTCTCCTCTATCAAGAGTCGGGATAACAATGGCTATATCTGTTTTAATAACGACGGCTCCTAAGCATAGTTAAGAACCCTGCATAAATTAACTTTAGGTATGCTTTAGGTTGCAAGTAATTATGTCGAAGGCTTTCCCTTAGATATTTTAGGCTCGCACTTGGCTTTGTCTTTAAAAGGTTGGATCCTAGAAAGTAGTTATACGCCGCTTTTGAATCGTGATGTGTTCTAGGCTTGTTGAGTTCCTTGTCGTAGTAGTTTTCTATATCATTAAGAACCCTATCGTCATTTCCTTTTGCTTTTCGTTCTTTAATGCATTCAATAATAAATTTCTGCATTTGCAATTGTTGGTCTCTTTTACACATGCTAATTGAATCAGGTTCTAGAATCGCTTGATAGGCGACAGTAGCCAATGAAATATGATTGCCAAATTCGAGCAATCTTGACCATAGATCAATATCTTGGGCGACTTTAAATTGCGCACGATAGCCCCCCACTTTTTTATAGTCTGCAGTTCTAAACATGACGCTGCCATGATGAGGTGGCCCGATTAGCTGATGCGTCGATCGTTGTTCTAGAGTATTAGATGTTGAGTTTTTGGAGTGATCAATAATGTAAACTTGTTCATTTAATGGTGTTACAAATTTTGTCGAGCACGACACCAAAACGGTTTGATGGTTTTCTTCAAGCACACGCATTTGATCCGCCAGTCTATTTTCAAAGGAAAAATCGCCAGCATCATGTCGTGCAATATACTTTCCACGAGCTAGTGCGCAACCACGCATAAGCGCTTTAGTTAAACCTGTATTAGGTTGCTCGATTAGTTGGATGCGCGAGTCCGAGAACTGCTTAATAATGGCAGAGGTCTGATCGCTTGATCCATCTTCAATAATAATTAGTTCAAAATCGCGATAGCTTTGCGCGAGAATGCTGCGCAGGGTGTTCTCGATCCATGCATCGCTATTATAGCTTGCCATTACAATCGAAATACTAGGCATGTCTATAACCTCCACCTGTCAAATTGTGCGGATAGCTTCGCTATAGTCTGCCAGCCAAATACTCGGCTGAGAAGTTGATATAAACGGTACTCGATATTTTCTTTAAAGTTGTTCGCAGAACATGTTTTGGCAATGGCTAATAGATCTTGCGATTGTTTTAGGTAGCCTGCGCCAGCAGCTTGCCTGCTCGTGAAAAAACACAATCGAATAAATTTTCTGTATTCTAGATGTGCATGATCTATGTTTGCCGTCTTTGCGTGATTGGCAATTAACCTTAAAGCAATTGCTTTATCTTTAATTTTGTTGTCCGCGCTGGCCTCTATATTTCCATAATGCCCATGATTGTGGCGGCGGATAGTTACTAAGTTGTGATTTACATAAGCGAGCTGTCGAGCGTAAATGGCTACCCGGCAATCGTATTCCCAGTCTTCGAGGTTGCTTAATTGAGCCCAAGGTCCGGCCTTGTCCAATACGGTGCGTCGGTAAAGTGGCACTGGCGTTCCCCATAAGCGTCCGCCAAGCATTCCTGGAAACATGGTTTCGTGCGTTTCGCCGGTTCTCATCCATGCCTGTGTGCGCGCGCCATTGTGCGTGTCTAATAGTGTTTGTTTGCAGTAAACAACATCAGCCGATGGATTGGCTGACAGCATCGTCACTTGTTGTTGAAATTTGTCTGGCAGTAATAGATCGTCACTATCGAGGTATTGTATGTATTCTCCGCGCGCTCGGTCTAAGCCTGCTTGTCGCGCAAGGGCAGGGCCTTGATTGGCCATCCGGATGAATTCGACATTCGAGTATTTTTTAGCCAAGCTTTGCGATCGTTGTACGGTGTCATCGTTTGATCCATCGTCAACGATGATGACCTCGATAAGCTTATACGTTTGCGCTAATACGGAATCGACAGCCTCTTCAAGCATGCGTGCACGATTAAAAACCGGAATAATAACGCTTACCAGTTTTGAATTGTTTTTATGCAAAGATTGCGTAACCATATACGAATTAGTCTGATCGCTTAGTTTGATCGAGACTGCGTGCCCATAGATTTAAAATAAGCAGGCGCCAAGCTAGATTAGAAAACAAGCTGATAGGGTGAGGAGCTCGATAGCCAATTTTTCCATCATCAAAAAAGCGTTTCATCGCCCGACTATATCCAAGTTGGTGGCTCAATCCGTCTGTGTCTAAAATCACATCACGAGCATATTCTCGCATGATTTTAGAGCTGGTCAGCCAATCACTGGCGATTCCCGCGCCAAACTTTTGACGTTGTAAAATCGACTCAGGCAATAGGGAATGTTTGCGAGCGATACGTTTTAATATTAACTTCTCATCTTGCGCATTGAGCAGTAGTTCAGAAGGCGTCGTGTAAGCTATATCGGCAATACGCACATCTAAGAATGGTGTGCGAGCCTCTACGCTCACCGACATGCTGGCCTTGTCTACCTTCTGTATATAATTGTTAGGTAGACGATTGCGTGTTTCAAACATTCTAAGTGCCGAAAAAAGATCATTGTTACATCGTCTAAGATAGCTTTTAATTAATTTTCGAAAGGCAAAATACTGACTGCCGTAACGTCGCCCCGCGTACATGCGATATAATTTAAAAACACTCCATTCGTTTGGCTTGGATTTTTGCGCAAACCTGTAAGTCGGGTAACCTCCAAAAAGTTCATCGGAACCTTCTCCAACCAGCACTACCTTGATGCCGTTTTGACTGCATTTTTCATACAATAAGCGAGTTGAAATAAGTCCCCAATCAACGAATACATCATCGAAGTGCGATGCGACGTGCTCTACACTCTCGAGTATATCTTGCGGAGTGATTAATACCTCGGTGTGCTGAGATCCGATCAATGAAGCGACTTCACGCGCGTATTCACGTTCGTCTACTGATGAGTCGCTAAACCCCATGCTAATAGTGTGAATTTGACGATGCTTTGAAGCGAGTGCTGCGATTAAAGATGAGTCGAGTCCACCGGAAAGTAACAAGCCGACCGGAACATCAGCAACAAAGTGTTGCCTAACCACGGTTTCCAAGTTTTTAAACAGCAGTCGCTCATGTTCCACTTTATTATCACAAGAGATTAAGCAGTTATTCGGCTGGTAGTAAGTTCTTCTTTTAATGGCTGTACCGCGACGAAACTCTAGTCGTTGTCCTGGCGCCACCTTGAGCATGTCCTCAAATATCGTCGCATGTTCGTCAATGCTATGACCGAATTCGAGTACTTGCTTTAAAGTGCGTGAATCGATTTTTGATTGCTTATCGGTATTCGAGCGCAAGTTATTTAGTTCAGAACTAAATACCACAGTCGATTCGGAAAAGCTGGTGGAGTAGTACAGAGGCTTAATGCCCATAGGATCACGAACTAGATGAAGTGTTTGAGAAACTTGCTGCCAATAGGCAAAGGCAAACATGCCATTCAAGCGGGGCAGACACTCTATTCCCCAATTTTGCAGGGCAATTAGCAATACTTCGGTGTCTGACTTAGATTTGAATGTGTATCCTAATTCGGTCAACTCGCCACGTAGCTCAATGTGATTATATATCTCTCCATTAAATGCTAGAACATTGCCTCTATCACATTTCATTGGTTGATTTCCAAGTTCAGTCAAGTCAATGATGCTAAGCCGATTATGGCCAATGAAAAGTCCGTTTTTATCGTCAATATATTGCCCGCGCGAGTCGGGGCCGCGATGTTGCTGCCCATCTAGGAAGGCGTGTGACTTATGTTTCCATTGTTGATGAAACTCAGTCTTGCCTAACCATCCTACAATTCCGCACATAGATTCACCACTAATAGACTTTTGAGTTTTGATGCATGCTGCATGCAGTATAGGTTTGCAATTGCAAAAAACCTAGACAACTTGTTATCGGGTAGAGGTTCGTAAGCATAGCAATCACAACTTCATGGCTGATCATAGGGCATCATTTTTCAGCGTTTAAAATTGGTTTTTGTGAGTGTTTTAATGCGTGCGCTAGGGGCTAGGCGAGCGAGTTTTTCATAAAGTTGCTTATTGCGGCCGGCGCCGTCTTTATTCTTCTCCGGCTGCGCCGAGTGCCATAAATGAATAAGGGGCAGATTTGCGTACGACCATGTTCGCATGGTTTGAGCGCGCTCCCAAAACTCGTTGTCTTCACCGCCCCAACCGATGAATTGTTCGTCAAAGCCTCCGATCTCAAAGTAAGCTTTTTTTATTGCACTGATCGAACCACCGCCTTGAGCATTCTGCACTATCGACTCAAAATGCAGTTTGTTTTTATCATGATGTAACAAATAATTTTGAGTTGAAGCTTCGCTTAGGTAGAAAATGAAACGTTTTAGATTAACGAACATATATCCTTGTTGGTGCCAGCTTAAGTGCTGGCTGGCATAACACGAAGGTACAAGCAGGTCATTGTCATGCAATATAATATATTCTGCTCTGGCTTTTTGGGCGCCAAAATTAAACGCCATTGATCGAGAATACGGTTGGTTTTCAGGTACTTCCTGATGATAAAAACGTACCCATTCAGGTAATTCATTTTCAATGGTTGGCGTAGATGATTGCTCCACTACGATGCATTCAATTACACAATTTCCCTGGGCGGCAATACTATGGAGTGTGTTAATTAATAGTGGTAAGCGTTCTAAGCCTCGGTGTCCAATGATAAAACTGAGCTGTGGTGCATCTCCGATCGCAGCGCCGCTAGGGTCTAAATCTATAGGAGCATACTGGATGTTTTGCTTGAATAGATGTCGCGCTGTCATCGGAATGATATTCGCAAGGTGCAGTTCAGAGGTCCAAGGCCAGTGGCACATAACGCCACCATTTTCGAGGCTAACAGAAATATTTTCCCGTCTATTTTTAAACCTAAGCCAGTAATTTTTTTTACTTAGCTTTCCTAAAACGAATAAAAACAAATAACGGGGTAAGTCCAATAACAGAGCGCCTAGTTTCGTTCTAAAAGTGACTTTCATGATTAAAGCGACCACTTTTTTGCGCTTGGGAACCTGAGTTCAATGCCTTTATTACGTAAATTATAATATTCACGCAGAGCTGTTAACTGGTTTTCTGGTAATGCAGATTTTGCTTGACCGACAAACTGCGGCTGTAAGTCCTTGTCATTAAAATTATGGTCTTCGAGCTGCATGAATTTGAGCACCTTACTTAGGCACACTTGAGTATTATTTTTTAATTCTAGGTTGTTTAGGATTAATATGTTTGAAGAATCAACCATGGAATATAAAGCGCTTAATTGGTCCTCGTATAATCCAAATTCAACAATCGGGTATTCGATACGTTTACCTTGTTCTAATACTTCAATTTCGGCTTCGATATCAGCCACAAAATTGTCACCAAAGTTCGCACTGCGTCTGATTAAATCAGTTCCTAGTTGTTGAAAATTAATAACCCATTTTTCTGCTAGAAACCAATTTGGATCTATCTTTAGAAGTTGCTTGTACATGTGCCAGGCAGAGATTGCTCTTGCTACCGGTTCGCGCAAAACCACCAAGTACTTAAATGGTAGGTCTAGTTGCTCAGCTAGACCAACACAGTGTCTGCAATCGAGTAGATAGCTTGGTGATATGTCTACAGACACACTAATAGACTGACGACCATAAGTCTTAGGAAATAGATCCAAATAATTATTAACATCTATTTTTGAAGGCTCTATTGAACTAAAGTAGTTAAGCTCTTTGGGACGTGGTACCTGAATGTTTGGATGTTTTTCGAGATATGTGTACAGCGCAGTAGTGCCGGATTTTTGGGCACCTAACACGATTAATACTGGAGTCGATACACTCTCACCAAATAGTTGTTTTTTACAATGGTGCTTAAAAGCTTGTGTTTTTTGCTTAGTCAGGTAAGAGAGCTTTTCTAACATGGCATTTATAGCTCGCTTAGATCCACTAAAGAGTCCTTCCCTGGTCGATAACTATGTGGCCAGTCTGAATTTTCATCAACTGAGTTAGACGATTTCCCAATTATTTTTCTTGCTAGATTAGCCGCCCAATCGCCACGGTGGCCCATTAGTTTGTTAAATACTGCGTTCAACCTTCCTTTATCTTTTCCGATATTTTCCGTAAAAAAAATGCTAAGCGGTTCCAAAGCCAATGTTTGTTCGATGCATTGATACCAAGACGAAATTGATCTTGAACATGTGTATTTTTGTTCTACTAAGGACAGGGCATTGGCGTTTAAGGTGTGTCTTAAAGTTGTATCTTGTAACTTCTTTATTTGTTTTAGTGCTTCCTTACAATCGCCTATATCAAACATAAGACAATTGTGCTGGTGAACTAAACTGCCTTCATGTTGCGAGCCAATGTAACGGCTGCAAACCAACGTCAATTGGTGCGCCATAGCTTCCCAAGCTACGATAGGGCCAGTTTCCCATTCTGACGTTAGCAACAATATATCGGCTTGTTTATAGACTGACTCAACCAACTCCAATGGTGTTAGTACACCATGATCTATAATTTGTTTGGCGTATTGTTGATGCTTAGACATCCAAGCGCGTACCACTGGCTGTTCGCTATCTCCGGCGAGATGTATTTCTAGGTTATCTATGTCTACCAAGCTTAGCGATAAAATTGTAAGTAAATCATCGACCCGTTTTTGATCTTCCTCAAACCTCCCGACGTAGGCGATACTGAGCTTCGTTTTTTTAGCCTTGAGTCGCTTTGCTGGTGGTTCTACACCATAGGGTGCATACAGCGACCGGCTTTGGGGTACGCCTGCTTTTTTTGTTACTAAGGCTTGGGTTAATCGGTTGGTAGAGATAACAGAATCTAATTGGTCACGATAATGTTGGAGCATTGCCAACATTCCGGCATGTACGCCATGCAGTGTTGATATTAATCTAGTCTCAGTTTTTCCTTCTGACCTTAGTTCATTGACGGCTTGAAATACGTCGACCATATTCACGGTTATACACACATCCGGTTTAACCTTAGTTATGAGGCTCTTGATGACCTTGAGGCGACTAAGTTGACTAGAGTTATCCCCTTTTAGAACGAATAATGGTATGTGCTTGAGCGCAGGGTGGAAGGAAAGATAGGTATGTGGGTTATGAAACTCACTTTCAGTTAAGGCTAGTCGCACATCTAATCGTTTCTCACGAAGCCCTGGCAAAAGGTAATCGAGCCATGTTTGAACACCTCCTAATGGATAGGCTGAGGGTGCGAATACGAGCACAATTGTTTGTCTAGCCTTAGCGTTCATAGTGCCAAACTAAGGTTGGTCCAATTATTCCGAGTCTTTGCTCCGGGATTGAGCAATTCTCCGAACTAATACTGATATCTAAGTTAGCTTCTTCGTAAATGATTTTACCGCTATCTGTTATTTTCCGAACTAACGCGGTTAATACATAATTACCGGGCCTGAGTAATTTTGCTGGAATTTGACAACTTAGTTTTGCATCTTTTCTTTGTTTATATTCAATGTTTTGTAAATGATCTCTTTCCCAAGTTGTGCAAATAATATTGCCCATTACATCGGTCACTCGAACGGCCGCAGCGGTGCGATCCTCGCGCATATTTTTAAGTATGAGTTGGCATTGTATCTCTTGCGTATATTGAAATACATGTGTGCTATTACCAGCCTCACACGCACTAGAAAAAGCCTTGAGGTGTTGATGTTTTTCGTGTTTGTCGTACCAACTTGTACCACTCGCTTTATTAGACGATAGGTAGGCACTAATAGCCTCAGCGGGATCGCCGTCGTAAACTAAGTGGCCATTTTTAAGATATAAAATTCGGCTGCACAAGTTGCGAATGACGCTCATGTTATGACTTACAAACAATACTGTTCGGCCCGATTTCGCGGTGTCTTGTAGTTTGCCTAGGCATTTTTTTTGAAACGCTTGATCGCCTACAGCGAGTACTTCATCCACAATTAATATGTCATGGTCTAAGTGAGCCGCAACAGAGAAAGCGAGCCGCACATACATGCCACTTGAATAGCGTTTAACGGGGGTATCGAGGAATTCTTCTATTTCGGCAAAAGCTGCAATTTGCTCAAATCGACGTTCAATTTCATTGCGCGACATCCCTAAAATAGAACCGTTTAGAAAAATATTTTCGCGTCCTGTAAGTTCGGGATGAAAGCCCGTACCAACTTCTAAGAGGCTCGTAATTCGGCCTTTATATTCAATAACACCTTCACTCGGAGTCGTTATTCGGCTTAACACTTTTAGTAAGGTGCTCTTGCCAGCGCCATTTCGGCCGATTATCCCAATAACTTCTCCGCCCTTAACGGTGAAGTTGATATCTTTAAGCGCGCATAACCGGGTTTGTTCTTGGTCTTCTCCCTTGAGACGATTGAGTTTTATGAACGGTGTTTTTAGAGCGTTTAGAATTAAGTCCCTGAAGCTCTTATACGCCACAATCTCGCTGCCGAGTGTGTACTCTTTAGAAAGGTTTTTTACTGTAACGACTGTATTCATATTACGTCTGCAAAACGGCGCTGAACTTTATCAAAGTAGGATACGCCAGCAATCAGAATAAGAAGCGACAGTAAGCAAGATATAGAAATAGCAAGGTAGTCCAAAGGTTGGCCTAAAAAGCCTGAGCGGATGCCGTTAATCCATCCGTTTATCGGGTTTAAGTAAAGTACCCAACGCCATTTGTCTGGAACAAAGTTGCTTGGATAGATAACGGGTGACACGTACATCCAAACTTGTAGCATAAAAGGAACCACATACCGAAAGTCTCGATAGCTTACGGTCAAGGCAGCAAGCCACGCGCCTAGGCCAAGTGAGAGCGCCAGCAAGCCGAATAGACACACCGGAATAATGAGTGCATTCATGCTCAAGGAAATACCGTAATAGAGCATCATTAATGAGAGTAAAACTAAACCGACTAAGAAATCTAGCACCACCACACCTATGGAACTAAGTGGGATGATTAATCTCGGGAAATATACTTTGCTAATCAAACTACCGGCTCCGATTAGAGAGGTGCTTGCTGAGCTCACCGATGAGGAAAAGAAGTTCCAAGCTAGTAAACCGGTGAAAACAAACACCGGGTATGGCAATCCGTTAGAGGGTATTTTAGCTAACTGCCCAAAGACAACGCTGAAAATCGCCATCATGGTTAAGGGTTGTAATACTGCCCAAGCAACGCCCATCACGGTTTGCTTATAACGCACCTTTAAATCACGCAAAATCATCGTCCACAGCAATTCACGAGCGTCTAAAAGCTCGCGCAAACTTGCAGATAAGCCTAAGGGCTGGCTAGAAATTATTGTTACTTTTTGCATACAATGGATAGGATGCCGTCAGCTATAGTTAGCTGGCTATCGTTGGCTCGATTGTAACGCATAAAATAAGTTTGAACGATCTTCATCCTAGAACGACTTTAAGGCCTTAAAAAAGGTTGATTATTGAATAAACGCTAGACTGATGTTGGCCAAATTCTACAATTAGGATGCTAGCAATCCATTCATTGCTTAAGTGTTCTAGGACTGGCGATCAACCATTGCATTTCGCAAGGTCGTTCTTCATCCATAACTTGGTTTTGCATAGATATTGGTAGCTTTATCGTTTTTGGGAAATCGTCGGCTGTTCTCGATTGGGCGCTAATGAGATCGCAAACATGGCTGTCTTGGAGACGTTCAATTAACAAGCTCGTGCAATTAGGACGACAAAAGTCGTGCAACTCCACCACCAATTGTGAATTACCTAAATGCTTTATGACTTGTTTGGTCAAGATATCTAATTCAATGCCTTCTATATCTATGACCAATAGATCGACGTTTTTGTTTTTAAGTAGTTGAATTAGAGACCTAGGATTACAGCCGCCGTGAATTGTGATTTTATCGGCAACATCATTAAGTTCGGCATTCTCTTGTGTGATTCTTTGTCCTTCTTCTAGTATCTCGAAAATGACGACTTCTTTGACTTGCGCAAGTCTTGCAAATCCAATCGCATAATATCCTTCTGCGGAACCGATATTGCAGATGGTCATTGTATCCCGTCTGTGTTTATTAATAATTTCCTTGAAGAAAGGGTGCAATTCTTTTTCATAGCACCCGAGTAGTTTAGGTATGGGGGATCCAAACACCTCGTGATCACTTAGTTTTAAACCTTCAAATGGGCCAGATAGTACAGACTGTTGAGTTTCCCGCAGTATTTTTTTAACCGCATGGTTGATACGCAAGTTGTGTATTTTTTTTGGGAGGCGGTGCTTTAAACGTCTCAAAATGTTGAGGAATTGGTCTGAGGTGTTCACAAGATTTAATCGGCTCACTTTTATCTGCGCACTATTCTATACTATTGATTTTAAGCGCCATTATATGTCTCGATGTTTTTGGGTCTTTTCTTCTTATTATTTGCTTACGCGTGTTTTAACGGTTTAGTTAGCTCGAGAAATTTGCCTGTTTGGGTGGTTTTGGTTGGTTTTTTCCAAGATCCAACTCGAAAGCTGATGGACGGAGAACCGGTGTTGATGACGATTCTTGTTGGAATTGTTTTGTTGTGCATTTTTTTTCGGCAGACAATCATTGAAAGACGGTCGCTTGTTAGTCCGTTTACTAACTGGAATACAAGCATGATTACTCCGTTAACACTTTATTTAAGCCTGGTTTTTGTTCAAGCTATCCATAGTTTTATTCGTTATGAATCCTTGCTACTAACTGGTTTAGGAGCAATTTTTTACATAGCGCCCTTAATTGCAATTATTGTTGGTTACCGGATATTTTTTAAGTTCGATAGAATTACGTCCTTTTTATACGCGTACTGCGTATGTGGAACTTTAGTTGCTTGTTCAATTTTAATGTCTTACTTCGGTGTGCAGAGCGATTTATTAGGTGAAGTTGGCTCGGGTCTAGTTATTTATGATCAGGGCACCGTGTTAAAGGCATACTCAGGTTTGATGAGAAGCTCTGAAATTGCCTCGTGGCATATCAGTGCATGTGTGTGTTTCTTAATTATTCTATTAAGCCATCGCGCCTCTTTCGGCTCGAGCCTACTAACGACTATTCTTGTCTTTTTATTGGTGTCGGCGGTTATCCTTACTGGTCGACGTAAGAGTATTGTTCAAATACTTGTTTTTACCTCCCTATATTTGCCGTTACTTAGATATTTTCAGGGGCGTCTATCTAATGGTTTTTTGGCACTTTGTTTAATCCTAGCCGCAGGTCTATATGCCGCAACTATTTTTGTGCCGAGCCTCCAAGGTACTCAGTATGATTTGTATCTTGCACGCGGCGCTTCTGTATTTGAGGATGTTGGTGGACGTTTTTCTCAATTGGGAATAGGGTCGATATTTTGGGCATATCGAGTGCATGGGCTTTTTGGTGGTGGCCTAGGAGTTGCGAGTCAAGGCGCGCAACATTTTGTTGAAGGTTACGCAAGTGGTGCAGGTGAGGGTGGTTTAGGAAAAATCGTAGCAGAGCTTGGCCTTATTGCCTTGTTTATCCTGTTATGGCTCGGTGTTTCTGTCGCTTCTTACTTACATAAAGCGTTGATGATACTGTCAAAAATAGCACCTAATAGCTTGGCCATCTCAGTTGGTGTCCTTGCCTTTTTAATTGCCAATATACCTTCGTTTATTGTCGCCTCACAGGCGTATGGTGATGTGTTTATATTACTCATATTAGGCCTTTTGTCGTCATCGTTGTTCGCAGTGCCATTACAATTAGCTTCTTCAATTCAAGTACGACGATCATCAATGAAGGGTTGTACGCTTTGATTATCTTAGGTTTGAATGCCTTTCATGCTGATTCGTCTGCCTGCCTTTTTGTTGATGGAAAAATGGTGGCAGCGGTTGAAGAAGAGCGTTTTCGCCGAATCAAACACTGGGCGGGGTTCCCGTCTCAAGCTATCGAGTTTTGTTTAAAGTCTGCAAATATAAAAATTAAAGACTTAGATGTTGTTGCTATTAATACCCAACCGAAGGCGGCGCGACTTAAAAAAATAAGGTTCGCACTTTCAGGTCAGGCATCTGCAGCTCTTATTAGAGAAAAGTTAGAGGTGCGAAAAAAGCGTACTAGCCTAGAACAGTACTTTGAAACTGAATTTCCAGAGCAAGAGTTTAATGCGCAGATTGAATATGTAGAACATCATCATGCGCACCTTGCCTCGGCTTACTCAGTTTCGCCGTATCAACATGCAAGCATTATTTCAGTCGACGGCTTTGGAGATTTTGCGAGCGCGGCCAAAGGCCTCGGGCACAAGACGCACATAGAGATACAGCAACGAGTTTACTTTCCACACTCATTGGGTGTTTTTTATCAAGCACTAACCCAGTATTTAGGTTTTACGAATTACGGTGATGAATACAAAGTTATGGGTCTAGCGCCGTATGGTGAAGTTAAATATAAACAGGAAATGGACGACATAGTCAGTGTCGACCTTAATGGTGAGTTTCGTTTGAACCTCAATTATTTTCAACACCATCGACAAGCCATTGCTTACACGTGGGATAATAATGAGCCGCAAGTAAGTGCACTTTATAGTGACGAACTTCGTAATCTTCTTATACCAAAACGCAATAAGGAGCAGCCATTAACGCAAATGCATTTTGATTTGGCGCGCTCAATTCAAGATAAATATGAACGTACCTTTTTTCATATGCTTAATGTTATGCATCAACAGCATGGGCTTGACGCCGTTTGTATTGCAGGCGGTTGTGGTATGAATTCAGTCGCCAACGGTAAAATTCATTTGCGTACACCATACAAAAATGTGTATGTACAAAGTGCTGCTGGGGATGCTGGCGGCGCGATTGGAGCGGCTGTTGTTGCTGGTCAACGATTACAGGGCAAGACTAATTTTGATATGCAGCACGCCTATTGGGGCCCCGCATTTGAAGATGAGGTGAGTCGCGATGTTATTGTCAGTTATACAGAGGCGTTCGTAAAAAATAATTGCCAGATACAATTAGATATGGATAACGACGGCTTGCTTACATTGGTAAGCGAAGCCATTGCTCAAGGAAAAGTGATTGGATGGTTTCAAGGTGCAATGGAATGGGGGCCACGAGCTTTAGGTAATCGATCTATTTTATGTGATCCGCGCCGAGCCGATATGAAAAACATACTCAACTTAAAAATAAAACGGCGAGAATCATTTAGACCTTTTGCTCCGTCTGTTTTACGTGCTGAAGTGCCTAATTGGTTTGAGTCAGACGCCGACGTGCCATTTATGATGAAGGTATTTCAAGTCAAAGAAAGTAAGCGTAAGCTTATTCCTGCTGTGACTCATGTAGATGGTTCTGGGCGTTTACAAACCGTGACAAAAGAATCGAATCCTAGGTATCATCTATTAATAGAAAAATTTTATCAGCTAAGCGGTGTGCCAATGTTATTGAATACATCTTTTAATGAAAATGAGCCTATCGTTTGTACACCCAATCAAGCGATAGAGTGTTTCTTGCGAACCAATATGGACATGTTAGTGGTTGGTGCTCATTTGGTTACTCGCTAGTATCTACTCATGGCATTCTATCTAGGTTTACTATTCGTTACTTTTACATCGGCCTTTGCTTGTTATTTGTTGGCAAGATGGGCGCCTGACTTAGAGTTGATGGCAATGCCGGGAGAGCATCGTCAGCACAAAAGGCCGACACCTGTGGTTGGTGGCTTAGCTTTATATTTTGCAATTTTGGTTGGCTTTATTTCGCTCGATCAATCTTTTGGCCTTTTGCTTCCTAGCTTGTTTTTAATGTGCGCGGTGGGAGCTCTTGATGATCGTTATTCCTTACCTACTTGGGCGCGTTTTGTGTCTCAGGCGGTTGCGGCTTATATTATGATCGAACTCACCGGAGTTAGATTGGCGACGCTCGGCTTTTTAGTTTCCCCCACCTCTGAGCTCGTTCTCGGTGCTTGGTCCATACCGCTTAGCATTTTTGCGACCGTTGGAGTAATCAACGCTATTAATATGTCCGATGGTATCGATGGTTTGGCCGCTAGTCTCGTAATGCTAGTGCTTCTTGCCTTGTTGTTGATGGGCAATAATTTACCTAAGATGCTGCTGATTGGCGTGGCGGCGATTATTGGATTCTTGTTTTTTAATCTTAGATTTGGGCGAGATCAAGGCGCGGTCTTTTTGGGCGACGCGGGTTCCATGATGTTGGGCATACTAGTTGCGTTTTTACTAATTCAGCATTCCCAATACCCAACCGGGTTTTGGCCCGTCACCGCGCTTTGGATGCTTGCACTTCCATTAATTGACGCCGTGGCTGTTTTGATTGCGCGGCCATTAGTAGGGCGCAGCCCATTTTCTGCTGACCACAGTCATTATCATCACCAGTTGCTAAAATCAGGCTTAAAAACTAATGCGGTTCTGCTTATTTTGTTGCTAGTGCAGGCAAGCTTTATGTTGTTTGGTTGGTTTTTGTTTAGCGTTCGCCTAGCGCAACATATACAGTTGCTTCTATTTTTAGCGATCTTTTTTGTTTACCTTATTTACTTATGGCGTTGGTTACTTAAGCAGTCCAAAACCCTTGTTTAGTAGTTTTATAGTTTTATTTTTAGTGCCCAAATAGGTCATTCAAAGTTATCTGAGTCTTGTTGTTTTTTGCGAATCAGGCTACAAAGGCGTATTCATTAATCGATATTGCAGAAAAGTCGAATGTTATCTGAGTTCTTAAATCCTCTTACCGCTCGTTTTAATGAAACTTGGGCTGGTTTACATAATATAGAGCAAAGTATCGTTGCCATTTTAATGATGGCGGTTGCCTATTACTTCGTTCGTTATATCGTTATCCGACGGATCGAAAAACTCACGGCGAAAACTGAAAATGATCTTGATGATCGACTAATTCATTTTATTAAGCAGTTTTTATGGTTAGTGGTGCTCCTTGGGACGTTGGTGTTAGTCTTAAAAATTAACGGCATTGCTATTTCACCAATATTAGCCGGTGCGGGTATTTTTGGTGTGGCCGTAGGTTTTGCGGCCAAAGAGACAATTGCAGATATCTTGTCGGGTATCTTTTTGATTGTAGATCGCCCCCTACGTATTGGCGATCGTGTCACCATCGATAGAATTGGTAAACACTGGGGAGCATGGGGAGATGTCGTTGATATCGGCTTAAGACGAACATCGATACGTAATACCGATGGTGTGATCGTTAACTATCCGAATTCGATGCTCTCCAGCGGCATCATTAAAAACTTTTCCATAAACGTGGCGCCGGTGCGCGCAAGAATTCGTTTTCAAGTAGATTACTCGGCCGACCCAGATAAGGTGCGTGAGTTGGTGTTAGCCGCCATACAGAAAGTTGATGGTATTTTAGAAGAAAAAACCACCATCGTTATTCGCTCTATGTGGGATGATGATCAAGGACATCAATTAGCCGGCGTTTTATATGAAGCGCGTTACTTACTAGAAAACGTAACTCAACGAACGACGATACGATCGGCCGTATTGGAGCATATTATTCGAAGTTTTAATGAGCATAAAATCCCAATGGCAGCTCAGCCTGTTGCTATGATCAATAAAACGAGTAGTTAGTTGCCTATTAGTGTTTGTGTTCGCATTTGGTGCCAATTTAAACCGGCGGTGATAGAACTCTAAAAATTTATTGGGAGTATTTTATGTATAAAATTAAAATCGTTTCGGATGTCTCTTGCCCTTGGTGCATCATCGGTTATCAGGCATTGAAGTTAGCAATCGACGAACGCGGACTGCAAGACGAAGTTAAAATCGATTGGAAGCCGTTTGAATTAAATCCGACGATGCCTATTGAGGGCCAAGATAGGGCTGAACATATTCGACAAAAATACGGTTTGAGCGTCGAGCAGGGAAATGCAAATCGGCAGAACATTGTAGATCGTGGTTTGGCGCTCGATTATGAGTTTTCGTTCCCTGAGAACGGGCGTGTCTATAACACCTTTAATGCGCATCGCTTGATCCATTGGGCAGCCGAGTTTGATAAGCAAACAGAACTAAAGTTGGCCTTGTTTGACCTATATTTTAAACAAGCAGGTGACCCTAGCAATGAAGATGATTTGCTTAAATGTGTAGAGTTAGTTGGTTTGGATAGGCAATCCGCAAGAGAAGTGTTGAATTCGGATCGTTTTGAAGAGCAGGTTCGCAATGATCAGCAATGGAATTCTCAACAAGGTATTACCGCTGTCCCAGCTTTTATATTCAACGATAAATATTTGGTTTCTGGCGGGCAGCCCAAAGACGTATTTATTAATCTGTTTAATGAGTTGGCAAAAAATGAATCAGGTGAATTAGCGTAGAACTTGTTGTTGGCCTTGATTAGTCGAGCATTGGGTTTTGCTCATTTTGCGCGACATCAAATGCGACCGTTATTCGTTCTTCATTGGAGCTAAATGGAATGGTTCCATGCCACATGTAAGATTGAAAAAGAACTAATTTTCCAACTGCTGGTTTAATGTGTTTCTGGTGTGCCACTGATTCAACTAAATCAATGTTGCTCGGGCCTATTTTTAACCATCCTTGTTTTTCCTGTTCATCGTCAATCGAATCAGGCAGTTGTACGTAAAACGCTGAACTAATCCAGCCCATAGGGTGAACATGTTGATTATGAAACCCATTTTGCTTTAGCAGCACTGACCACGAGCCGGAAAAATGAAAACTGTCATGGCTTTTAATAATTGGTAAAGCCCCCTCCAACTCTTTTATATTTTTAATATAATCGCGCACACACTCTTCTATACTTTTAACTAATGCACGCACCAATGGGTTAGAGTCATTAAATAGGTTGCCCTGTGTTTGTGTTCCTCCGGCCAGAGTTTGCTCTAATGGTTGCCGTTTGGCGGTGTGTAAGCCTTTAAGATAGGTGCCTAATTGTTGGCAAAAGTCTTGAATGTTATCAAAACCTTCTGGCGTCTCTATGGTGTATTCACGAACTAAATTGTCGTAGTCATTAAGAATTTCAGATCTAGGGTCGCCGAGCATTGTCCATGCCAGACCAAGTACAGCCCACGCATGTTTGTTGTTCGGTTCATGTCTTAAGCATTCGTCGATGACCTTTTGCGCTTCGCTATAGAACTCTAACTCTAATAATGTTTCGGCTAAGCTAATTGAAATCGCACTTGGGATATTGTCAAATTCATATGCTTTTCTTTGCATTGCGAGAGCTTTGGTTTTATCACCTAATCCTTTGTAAGCCTTGCCTATTAAATCGTAATATCGATAGTCTTTTTCAGCTAACTTAGAAAACTGCGTGAGGAAATCGTAGGCGACACTGTATTCTCCGACACGAACTAAAGTCGCGGCGTAAGAAAATCTTAATTCTAAATCAGAAGGCAATAGATGAAAGGCATCGATATATGAGCTTAGAAATGTTTTTTGCTCCCCTATCTCCCATAACAAGCCACTTAAATTTTTATGGCTTTCCACATACGCAGGATTTTCTTTAATAGCTTTACGATAATACTCAATCGCACCTTCGAGCTGTCCTAAGTCGGCCATCGCATTGGCCTTATTGTGAAAAAGTTGAAACCTCTTGAGGCCGCCTTGTTCGAGTTCATTATAAAATTCTAATGCGCGTGCCGATTGTCCTTGCATGCGAAGATTTAGGGCAAGACTGTGCTTCATTAAAATAGAGTTAGGGTCAGCCTCTAACAATTCCTCAAGCAAAGCAATGGCTCTAGTATAATTTTCAACGCTGTGGTGGTAGTCCGCCTCTAGTTTTTTTAGAGCCGAATGATTTGTTAAATGTTCCTTTGCGTTTTCGAGCGCTAAACGTGCCTCCTTGTGATTTTTAATATCGAGCAATAAGCGAATCAAATTCTTATGTGGGTCTAGATAATCATTTTTTAGATTTATCGATTGAGCAAAGCAAGCTTGCGCTTCTTTATATAGTCCCTGTTTCTTTTGGCACACCCCTAAACTATTGATCACATAGGGTTGCTCAGGATTAATAGTTAGAGATTGCTGTAAATGCGCTATCGCGCCATCGATATCACCCAGCGACGAATATACTAAGCCAAGCAATTGCAATGCATTGAAATCGTCAGGATGTTGCCTTAGATGCTCTTGATAGCGTTGCCGGGCATCTAAAAAATCGCCTTCTTGGTGAGACTTAACCCCGAGCTGGAAGTTGTTCATAGTTGATGTTGCTGTGATCGAAAGCCGTTCATTCTAATTTTAGAACATAAACTTAAGATTCGAGAAAATCAATCTAAGCTGAAGGTGACCAAGGTAAACGGTGAAGGTAAAACGCCTCAATTCGAACGTAATGATTTGTGTTGGTTCTATCCGCCTTGGACGGCTTGAATTCGCGGCGGTTTCAATGGGTATAAAAAAGCCGCCATTGGCGACTTTTTTATACTGGCGGAGAGCGTGGAATTTGCTCGCATCATCCTGAAACTCGCCCTAGAGGGCGCGAGCTTTTCTATTAATGGCGGTGCAATAAGCGAGATATCTCAAACAATCTCTGCCAAAAATGAAAAATATATACCATAAATCATGGTAAAGACTTGATTTACGCTCGCAATATGATAATAATGATACTTATGTTGAATATGAAATTCACTTATTTGAGCGAGCTACCCTAAACATGACAGATAAAAAAGAGTATTACACAACAATAGAAACGGCAAAGCTGCTAGGTGTATCAGTTAGAACCGTGCAGTTGTGGGTTGAGAGCGGCGCATTAGATGCATGGAAAACAGCGGGTGGTCATCGCCGCATCGTGGCGCAGTCGGTTGATGATTATATTAGCCGGAATCAAACACAAGCTTCGGTCGACTCTGACAAGCAGAGAATTTTGATTGTCGAAGATAACCCAACTGTCTCTAAGTTTTATGAAGCGGCGATAAACTCTTGGAATTTGCCAATAGAGGTAATCGTCAAGCAAGATGGCTTTGAAGGGCTGGTTGAAATCGGTAGACAAACACCTGATTTGTTAATTGCCGATATCTACATGCCCGGTATGGATGGCCTACAGATGATACGTTCCTTATATAAGTCGAACCAATTATCCAGTGATCGAATTATCGTAATTAGTGGCTTATCGCAAGAGGGCATCGCTGAGCGCGGGGGGATACCGTCAGGTATTGAGTTTTTTAGTAAGCCGGTTGATATAGAGGGTCTTAAATCAACCGTGCTGACTAAACTTTCAATTCGGTCAACTGAGGCAACGCCATCAACTGTCCCTGAAGGTGCTTAGAAATGAAAGGAATAATTTTATCAGAATTTGTTGAATACATTGAACAGCAGCTTGGCGAAGCAACCGCTCAAAATATCATCGATAAAAGTGATGTTAAATCTGAAGGTGCCTATTCACGTGTTGGAATGTATGACTATGAAGAGCTAATAGCGCTACTAAATCAGGCCGTTATTGAAACGCAAACTGAGGCTAATGTATTGCTGGAAGGGTTTTCGAATCATTTGTTTGTTGTGTTTAAGCGTGACTACAGTGTGTTTTTTGAAGGCGTTGAAAGCGCGGCGGAAATGCTTTCACAAATTGATAACCATATTCATGTTGAAGTAAAAAAACTCTATCCAGATGCTGAACTACCCGTTTTTGATTACGTTCGAGAGGGTACAAAAATGACCTTGAATTATTCTTCTCCTAGGCCATTGGCGTCTGTTGCACGTTCATTGTTGGGGGCTTGTCTTAAATATTTTGGTGATGAAGAGACCTTAGTATCGGCTGAAATAGCGCCAGATCAAAAATCGGCTAGTTTCGAGATAAAGACACTTAGCTAAATAATGTAATGGAGAGGGAGGGGAGCCGTGACGAATGATATCAATACAGAATTAGCATTGGCTAACAAGCGCGCTTCCCGTTATAAAAAAGCGCGTGATACGGCTGAACAATTATTGGAAAGTAAGTCGCGCGATCTATTTGATGCAAACCAACAGCTCCAAGTTGCTCAAGCCGCGTTAAAAAATGATATAGCTCAAGGGACTTACGAGTTAAGCGTTACCAATCAACGCCTACAAAAATCTCTAGAAGAGAAATCGAACTTCATCGGGCAAATGAGCCACGAAGTTCGAACTCCTCTCAATGCCATTATCGGCTTGTCCGAAATATTGCTACGCACCTCTTTAGATGAAGAACAGTTAGATTACGTGTCCACCATAAGTAGCGGCGCTGACTCACTGATTACATTGCTTGATGATATGTTGGACATTACTAAAATTGAAGCGGGCAGAGTTGAACTAAACCCAGAAGCCGTTGATATGCGAGCCACGCTCAAAAGTGTCGTTACCATGTTCAAACAAACGATGGCCACTAAGGGGCTGAGCCTGAGTCTGAAAATCAGCTCTAATGTCCCGATTACGGTTAGTATTGATACGGGGCGCTACAAGCAAATTGTTAATAATTTGATTAACAATGCAGTAAAAAATACTGAACAAGGCGGTATTGTTATACAGCTTTCTTACGCAAAGGATACCATTTCAGACGGCGTTGGAATGCTAACCACTCGTGTTGTTGACACAGGTGTTGGTATTCCCAAAGATAAATTACAGAGTATTTTTAATGCCTATGAACAACTGGGCCAACCAGGTCAGGGTATAGGTTTGGGCTTGTCTATCTGTCAACAGTTAAGTGAATTAATGATGGGTAAGATCAGCTGTTATAGTACGGTGGGTCAAGGTAGCGTGTTTGAAGCAAGGTTGCCCGCACAAGCACTCACAACAGCCAAGCCGGTAGACAAAAAACAATCGCTTAAACCACTTGCGAAATTGCCACCATTAAAAATACTGGTTGCAGAAGATAATCCGACCAATCAAAAAGTGATTATCGCACAGCTGGCTCAACTTCAGTTAAGCGCCGACATCGCCAACAATGGTAGCGAGGCACTCGCTATGCTTGATAAGCAAGATTATGATGTTTTGATTTGTGACATTCTTATGCCAGTCATGGATGGCGAAAAAACAATCCGCGTCATCCGATCATCAAAAGCCACAATTTCATCGCTTTATTGTATTGCGCTCACTGCATCAAACTTTAAGGATCAACGCGAGCGATTACTCAAACAAGGTTTTGATGCATTTCTAAGTAAGCCCGCCTCACTACAACAATTGCTCACAGCATTACAAGAAGTACCGCAAAGCTTAAGTTTAGACAGCACAGTAATGAATGCATTTGTGGAAAAAACACAACAAGCTAAACCAAACCTTAAAGAGTCTGAATTACTGGATTTTAGTTATTTGAAATCTCAATTTGGTGATGCTTACAGACCAGTATTTGTTCAAATTGCACCGAGCTTTCTAGAGCATGCCTATAAACAGTTAAGCGAGCTGCAGGCCTACTCAGCTGAACAAAATTTTGAGCGCGTGGCTAAAACCAGCCACTCAATAAAAGGCGCCGCCAGTAGTCTCGGTTTGACCAGATTAGCCGATGTTTTAGAGGCAATAGAAAAGAACCCTAGTGATCCTTTGTCGGTGACCTTGGTCGACAAAGTACACCGCATGATGACTGAGCTCAAACCAGTAATTGAGCGCGAGATTAGCGAGTCTTAAGGTGAAAGCGCTCTTAACCATTCCTTTTTATAAAACCCTGAAAGCCAAGCTTGTGGCAAGCTTAGCGGCTAACCAGTTTTTGAAAAACCTAGCGTGGCTAGGTATGAGCGAGGTTTTTGTTAGAGTCACTCGGCTGGTCACCGCCATTGTATTAGCTCGATTAATGGACCCGCTTATTTTTGGCTTAGCGGCATTAGTGCTCACCATTAATGAGCTGATTAGAGTCTTTAACCGCAATGGCATCGGCGCAAAAATAGTTCAGTGTTCTGATCAAGAACTAGATGACATTACCAATACGGCGTATCGACTTAATTTTATTTTTTGTACTGTGTTATTCGTTTTGCAGTGCGTATTGGCCTACCCACTAGCGCACTTTTACCAAACGCCTGAGCTAGTGCCAATGTTGCAAGTGCTATCGGTTACTTATCTACTTATGCCGTTTGGCATGGTGCAAGCGGCCTTAGTACAACGTCAGCAACGCCTAAAAACCTGCGCGATGATTGACGGACTTCAAGTGGGTGTTGATAACATCGTTACCACCATTCTTGCGGTGCTTGGTTTAGGCGCTTGGGCGATTGTACTACCTAAGTTTCTCACCTCACCGATTTGGGTGATTGGTTATCGCCGTGCACTGCACTGGGCGCCTAGAAAAGGTGTTTGGCGTTTTAAGCTCTGGCAAGACGTTCTTAAGTTTGGTCGCTACTACCTAAGTATTGAGTTACTAAAAACGGCCCGGTTGAATTTAGATAATATGATTATCGCACGCCTACTCGGTATGGAAGCATTAGGCATATATTACTTTGCACGCAACGCAGGTCTAGGCTTTAGCTTAACCTTGATTAACGCAATTAGCTCAGCCCTATACCCCAACTTATGTGAAGTTCAAAACAACGCCATTCAACTGCGCGCGCGGTTTGTTGCTAATTTAAAATCGATTGTCCTAATTGCCGTACCACTGATTTCGCTACAAGCAGGTTTGGCTTTTATCTATGTGCCAATTGTATTTGGTGAGCAGTGGGTCAACGCGGTGCCAATTTTAACCCTGCTATGTATATCAGCTCTGCCAAGGCCATTAGCAGAAAGTGCATCTACTTTGCTATTGGCAACTGGGCGTATTAGAACTGATTTTATTTGGAATATCATCTTTACCGTACTCTTTGTATTGAGCGTGATAGTGGCCGCGCAATTTAGCTTATTAACGGTAGCGCTAACAGTG